>JAKEEH010000115.1 GCA_022616725.1 Limisphaerales bacterium
ACGTTCGAGCCGGGCGTGGGGCGCAGCTCGCTGACCAATGCACCGACCCTGGCGGAATTTGGGGTCGCGCATTTGCGCGGTTCCAGCACGCTGGGTTATGCCAAAGGCAGCTTTTTCCTCGAAATTCAGGACGAGTTTCGCGACGACAAAGCCGTCGAACTGCTCGGCCTGCCCGAGGAATCGGACTGGATTTTGTACGCTCCAAATAATTTCGAACCAGCTTTGTTCCATAATCCATTGGCGCACCAATTGGCGCGCGACCAGGGTGAATATGCATCACGAACCCGGTTCGTCGAAGTTTACTTGAAAGATGACACATTCATTGGACCGATCACCCCCCAGGACTACAACGGGATTTATGTCCTCGAGGAGAGAATCAAGCGCGACAGAAACCGCATCGATATCGCACCCTTGGAACCCGAACACAAGGTCATCCCGGAAGTCACGGGCGGTTACGTTCTGAGCATCGATCGCGGCGTACCTGGGGAGATAGCATTTAGTGCCGGTGGGGCCTCCATGAACTGGATCGACCCCGACGGCAACGAGATGACCAACGCCGTGCGGATGCCGCAGGTTAATTACATCCGCAATTACTTCAACAGTTTCAATACGGCGCTCCAGAACAACACGACGTGGACCAATCCGCTGACCGGTTACGCGGCCTATATCGATGTGAATTCGTGGGTGCGGCGCCACGTTCACGAAGTAGTGACGCACAACATCGACGCGCTACGCCTCAGCGGCTATTTCTACAAGGACCGCAATGAGAAGATTGAGTACGGCCCGCCGTGGGATTACGACCGCACCCAGGGATCGACCGACGGGCGCGACTTTAACCCGTTTACCTGGCGTTCAACCGTGGGCGATTTGGGCACTGATTATTTCAACTTTTCTCCGTGGTGGAATCGCCTCTTTCAAGCGCCGGATTTCTGGCAGGCATGGATTGATAAATACCAGGAGCTGCGGGACGGGCCCTTGTCATTGAACAACATCTCCAACCGAATCGAACAATTGGCGGCGCAGATCCGCCCCGCTCATTCCCGCGAGCTGACCCGCTGGAACATCGCTCCCCGTTCAGGCAACCAAACCGGGGGTGGTTTTACATTTAATTTTGGCACAAACGGTTATGAGAACGAGGTGCGCTGGAAACATTTCTGGTATTCGAACCGCCTGCACTTTATCAATACGCAACTGCTGGCCCGGCCGAATTTGAGTTTTCCGGGCGGCCAGGTGGCGACCGGCTTCAGCTTCACGATCAGCCCTGCCCCCAAGCTCGGCAGCTCGCTAATTTACACGCTGGATGGCACCGATCCGCGTGCTTCGGGCGGCAGCACCGCCCTGGGCGCGTTGTCGAACAACGGACCGGTGACCATTACCGTCACGACGAATCTGCGTGTCTTCGCTCGCTCCTGGAATCCAAGTCACGCGAATCTTACCGGCGCAAATCGGCCGCCCATTTCCAGCCGCTGGTCGGGGCCCGTTCAGACCAGCTTCTATACACATATTCCGCCGCTGCGCATTACGGAGATCATGTATCATCCGCCTCCGTCCACGAATTCGTTTTCGGATGAAGATTTCGAGTACATCGAATTTCGCAATATCAGTGGAACTCCGCTGAACATCCGCGACTACAAGATCAGCGGCGGAGTCGATTTCGTCTTTCCGAACCTTGTCCTGCAAGGAGGAGAACGCGCGGTGGTGGTGCGCAACCGCGCCGCGTTCCAGCAGCGCTACGGTACGGGGGTGGTGATTGCCGGCGAATACACGAATGTGCTCAGCATGATCGATGGCACCCGCGACACCAATTCACTCGATAATGCCGGCGAACGGCTCGTGCTCGAGGGCCGGCTCGGCGAACCGATCCTCGATTTCTCCTACGATGACGAATGGTATCCTGTCACGGATGGATTCGGTTTCTCTCTCGTGATCGTGAACGACCAGGCGGATCCCGCCACATGGGACCTGGCGTCGAGCTGGCGTCCCAGCGGCGAGCTGAACGGCTCGCCGGGGACCCCCGGCCAGCCGCGCAGTTTTCCGCCGGTCGTAATCAACGAAGTGCTGACTCATTCCGATCCTCCCCCGCCGACGGACACGGTCGAACTGGCGAACCTCTCGGGCAGCCCCGCGAACATTGGCGGTTGGTTTCTCACGGACGATTTTCGCGTTCCAAAGAAATACCGCATCCCCGACGGAACAACCGTGGCGGCGAATGGGTTCCTCCTGTTCAATGAGTCTCATTTCAACGCCGGCCCGAACCCGTTCTCGCTGAGTTCTCTGGGCGAAGAAGTCTATCTCTTCTCCGGCGATGGGACGAATCTTACCGGGTACGTCCATGGCTTTGACTTCGGTGCCGCGCAGAATGGCAGGACTTTTGGCCGGCACATCATCAGCACGGGGACCGACCAGTATCCGCCGCAAATTACGCCCACCCTGGGCAGTGCTAATTCCGGGCCGCTCGTCGGACCGATTGTCATCAGCGAAATCCATTACCATCCGCCGGATATTCGAAATGGACCGATTGCTCTTGACAATGACTTCGACGAATACATTGAGCTGCAAAACACGGCCGATGGCTCAGTCCCGCTCTACGATCCGGTGCGCCCGGCCAATACCTGGCGGTTGCGCGACGCCGTGGACTTTGAGTTCCCCGCCACCAATGTCATGATTCCGGCGGGTGGTTTTGTCGTGATCGTCAGCTTCGACCCCGCCGATAACCAAAAGCTCGCCACCTTCCGCAGCCGGAACTCCGTGTCACCGTCTGTCCCCATCTTCGGGCCGTTTCGCGGGAAGCTCGACAACTCCAGCGAAGCAGTAGAACTGGAACGCCCTGATGTTCCCGAACCACCCGGCCCGCCGAATTTTGGCCTGGTTCCTTACCTCCTGGTCGAACGCGTGCGCTATGCAGACACTCCGCCGTGGCCCGGCGCTGCCGATGGCATCGGCCCGTCCCTGCAGCGGGTGGATCGCTTCGCCTATGGCAATGACCCGGCTAATTGGGTGGCCGCGGCGCCGACACCCGGCGGCGAATACGGGGGCGGCGTTCCGCCGGCGATCACTCAACAGCCCGCCAACCAAACGGTGGTGGCGGGCAACGACGCTGCGTTCGGCGTCATCGCCACCGGCGCCAACCTGAGCTACCAGTGGCGTTTCAACGGCGACGTGCTGACCGGGGAAAGGAGCGCCACCCTGCAGTTGCCCAACGTGCAACCCAATCAGCAGGGTAATTATGACGTCGTCGTCATGAACCCGACCGGATCGCGCATCAGCAGCAACGCCTTCCTGACCGTGCTCATTCCGGCCATGGTGATCAACCACCCGACCAATATCGTGCTGCGCAACGGTTCAACCAACGAAGCTACCTTCGGCCAGACCACGAACAACGCGATCTTCTCCGTCACCGCCTTCAGCTCGCGGCCGATCAGCTACCAGTGGTTCTACAATAGTAACACCATCCCGAACGCCACGAATACCACCTACACGATCAGCAACGCCAACCTCACACACAATGGCGATTACCATTGCGTTATGACGGACGCCATCAGCTCCGTCCGAAGCGAGGTCGCAAACCTCACTGTGGCTGTGGTTCCGTTTATCAAACGCCAACCCCAGCCGATTACCGCGCTGGTCGGCGAGCCGGTGACGCTCAGTGTCGAACACGGCGGCACGGCTCCCTTCGCCTTTAGGTGGCGACGCAGCGGCGTGAACGTCTTCCCCACGAATGCCGGTTACATATATTCCCGCTTGCTTACTTTCCCGAGTGTGCAGACCAACAACGCCGGGACATACACCGTGATCATTACGAACGTCGCCAATTCACAACCCGGCGTTCTGAGTTCCAACGCTGTGCTGGTCGTCCTGGTCGATACGGATGGGGACAAAGCGCCGGATGTCTGGGAGTCTCAATTCGGCTTCCTTCCCAACGACGGCACCGACGGTGACATGGATTTCGACGGCGATGGCGCGAGCAATGCGGATGAATTCCGCGCCGGCACCGATCCAAAGGATCCGAATAGTTATCTGCGTGTTGACCTGACGCTGGCTGGCGACGCGACGATCAGTTTCATGGCGATGTCGAACAAGACTTACGTCGTTGAATACAACGACGGCCTCAGCAACTCGGGGTGGAGGCAATTGTCCGAAATCTTCGCGCGAGGGGCGACCCGAACCGAAACCGTGGTCGATCCGGACTTCGAGCCGAGTCGATTCTATCGCGTGGTCACGCCAATCCGGCAGGATTAGTTAACTAATCTACGCGGAAGGCAGGAGCGGTGAACAGGTAAATTTGGCGTGCTTCTGCGCTGACCAGCAGGCCATTGCCAACGAAGCACGCCCCTTCCATCAACTCATTTACGAAACGTGTGAACGTTCTGGGAGCACTGCCGGCTTGCGATACATCGCCATTGATAAAAAGGGCGTATGCGCCCTCTTCGGTCAGCAACGCCAAACGCTCTCCGTTCGAAGAAATATCAGCGGCTGTCACCGGCGCAGCCACCCGGACGTCAGTTACCTTTTCCAAAGGGATCGAGCTGCCGCTGGCGCTCAGCGGATAGCGATAAATCCCAACAGAATCGTTGGTTCTCGTCTTGCCGACAATGTACCCGAAACCACCCCAGACAAAGAAAGCCTCGGCATCGGGACGCGTGCGTTCGGGAAAGCGCAAATACCAGGTTTTCTCGACACGAGCTGCGGAGATGCGATAGGGATTGGGCTCGCGCGCCCGATGGACGGCGACATGGGATCTTATCATCCCGTCGCTGCCGATATCGGCGAAGTAGAGGTTGCCGTCGGAATCAATCGCAATGTCTTCCCAATCAATGAGGTTGGCGCCTTGCACCTGGAAGCCACGAATCCAGGTTCCATTTGTCTGTATTGCCTGAGCAGCTTGCCTGTTTGGGCTGATAACAGGAAAGTGATACCGGTCGTGGAGGAGACAGCCAGAAACTCGCCATTGGGGCTAAAAGCTACCGCCGAAAGGTTCTCCGGAATTTTACCGGTTGCGGTCGCGATCTCACCGCCCATGGACGCAACTCGGATAACCGCGCCGCTCTTCACGTCCCAAAGGCGCACTGTGGAATCACCAGCGGATGCAAGCCATTCTCCGTTTGGGGAAAAATCCACGCTGAAAACGCGATTCGTATGGCCTTTGAAGATTCGCCGGGTCCGGCCGCTCTCCACATGCCAAAGACGGACCGTGTGGTCGTATCCCGCTGAGGCCAGGAAGCGACCATCCGGGGAGAACCGTACTGAAAGGACGTCATCACTATGACCGATCAAGGTGTCAATAAGCTTACCGGTGTGGGCGTCCCACAGCCGGATACTGTCATCGCGGCTGCCGCTGGCAAGGAAGCGCCCGGCTGGACTCAGGGCCAGGCTTGGAATCTGTTCATTGTGCGCCCGCCATCGTTTCTCGATCGTGCCGTCCTTTAAGTTCCACTTGATAATGTGCCGATCGTCGCCGGCGCTGAAAAGATGGTCGTTACTCGAGCTGAAAACAACGGCATGAACATCGTTCGCATGACCGCGAAATGTTTTAGCAGGTTTGGACAGATCCGTGATTTGAAAAAGATGGACGAGATCGTCTCCGCCCGCCGTCGCAAACCCCTGGGCGTCGGACGACCAGGCAACAGAGAAAGCCCAGTTGGTGTGTGCGGCGATTGTGGCTTCCATTTCGCCAGTGGCCACAGTCCACAAGCGGATAGTTCCGGTCCCGTCGCCTGTCGCGAGCGTTTGGCCGTCGCCAATGATGGGCGGCAGGGAAGTCCTTGGACTAAATGCGATATTGTGAACCGCAAAATTGAAGATCGGCACCGGCATCAACGACGTCGCAACGGCGTCAGGTTTGGCAGCACCCGCGCGAACTGTCGCAGCCGCCGGTTGACCGTGACCCGCAAGGCTCATCGCCATCGCCATGGCGCGATGCAGATTTCTCTCATGGTCTAATTGAACCAACATTCCACGCCGGGCGTGTAAACAGATTGTAAACGGCAATTACTGCTTGTTTGACTCCAGCCACACTCGGCAAAGAGGTTGTGTCGCGCGAGTCCAGTTTGTATCGAGTTTTTGGCCTTCAATGGCATACCAGCGTGCATCGTCGCCCCGGCGCCATTCGTAAAGCGGCGCAACGTTGTTCATGTCAGGCAGTTTGACAGCCGGGCGGGTCGCCTCCCAGAGACCGTTTTCAGATCCATCTTCCCGGGTCCAAGTGCCAGTAAGCTTTCCCGTATTCAATGTTCCCTTCACGAAATAAGCGTCCATAATGTATTCGACCCGCAGATCAAATTGGTTGGAGCGAAACGACCCGCCAGCGATCCGCCCGAAGCGAAAATCGGTGAATTGATCGAAGCGCCCGGCGATCGAGCCACTCTCGACAGAAAGGTCCCAGCCAAAAAACTCTCTCGAGCCGCTCGCGCGCGTTCCAGTGCATTCCCAGCGTCCGGCGATGCGGGTTGCGTCCGGATCGTGCGGCGGCGGCAGGGCGAAAAAGAGCGGCTCGGAGGAGTTTTCCTGGCCTCGCGCCGGTTGGCGGCGCAATTCGAAGCGATTGCTCTTTTCCATCTGGAAGATCGGCACCAGTCCAGCCGGCCAGATGTTGGTGCACACGGCCAGGAATGCGACGCTTTTCAGGTCCGCACGCAGCTTCGCAAAATCGTATTCTGTTCCGGTGAGCAAGCGCTGTTTAGCATCGGGGGCTTTCAGCCGATAAACCGGATCAAGGCGCAACGTTACTTGTGCCTCAGCGCACCGCGCCGGGAGCGTTGACGCGGCAAGAAGTGACAACCAGGCAGTCAAGTTGTGTCGCATGAAAAGATCAGGGCAACTGCCGAATCGCCGCAGAGCCCCGCCATTGCAGGATAACGGTTTGACTTAGCTGCCGCGCAATCTTAAATTCGTCAGGATGTTGGCTGCCGATCCCGATGCGGTCGCTGCTCCCGTTCCAGATGCGCTTTCCCGCAGTTTGTTGGCATGGAAACAGGTTGCAGGTCCGGTGGAACCGTTTCTTCAATCGGTCAATCGCGCTTTGGCGCAACAGGTTCAGGAGTTTGACCCCGAAATCGCCGGCTACGCCGAATATGCGCTGGCCGCGCAAGGCAAGCAATTGCGGCCGGTGCTCGTGGCGCTGAGCGCCGGGGCGTGCGACCGGGCCAATGATGCGCATGTGCTGGCCGCGGTGATCATTGAAATGGTCCACCTGGCGACGCTGGCGCACGATGATGTGATGGACGAGGCGCAAATCCGGCGGGGGCGTCCGACCCTGGCGGCGAATTGGGGGAACGAGATTTCGGTGTTGTTGGGGGATTGTTTGTTTGCGCACGCGCTCAAATTGGCGGCCAGTTTTCCGACGCCTGAAATCTGCCGCGCGGTGGCGGCAGCGACTCACACGGTCTGTTCCGGGGAAATACTGCAGACGCAGCGACGTAAAAACTTTGAACTGACGCGCGGAGAGTATTTCAAAGTGCTGACCATGAAAACAGGGGAGCTGTTTGCTCTGTCCTGTGAGCTGGGGGCATTTTTGAGCCGGGCAAACAGCGGCGAGCGCTCAGCGCTGCGGCGATTTGGCTTGGCGATTGGGACGGCTTACCAGGTCTATGACGATTGCATGGATCTTTTCGGCAACGAGGCCAAGGCTGGCAAGTCCCTGGGGACCGACCTGGCGAAAGGCAAGCTGACGCTGCCGATGATCATTGCCATGGAACAGGCCACTGATGCCGAGCGGGAACAGTTTCAGGCGCTGGTGCAGGACTGGGACGCGGCCCATTTGCCGCTGGTCCTGCGGTGGCTGCGCAAGTATGAAGCGCTGGCGGGATCGCGCGAGTCGGTACATATTTATCTGCAGTCGGCACGGGAGTCGCTCACGGCGTTGCCGGAATCGGAAAGCCGGGCGGGTTTGGCCGGCCTGACCGAATACCTGGCGCGGCAGGCCGATGCGTTGGGCTGACAGATTGACGAATTTACGATTTAGGATTGACGATTGACAAAATCGTAAATCCCAAATCGTAAATCGTAAATTCGTGAATCAACCCTTAAAAGCTCTGGTCGAACCGGCGGCTGTGGACGCGCCCGAAAAGGCGCAGCCCGCTTTTCCTGACGACCTGGAACTGGTCCGTCGAGCCCGAACAGGCGACTCCGAAGCGTATGACGGACTTGTCCAGAGGTATCAGGAACGGATTTACGCGACGGTTTACCACATGACGTCCAACCACGAGGATGCAAACGACCTCGCCCAGGAGACGTTTATCAAGGCTTTTCAGGCGCTGAGATCCTTCAAGGGCGATTCAAGCTTTTATACGTGGGTTTACCGCATTGCCGTCAATAAGACCATCAATTTCCTCAAACAGCGCCGCCACAAGACCCACATGAGCCTCAACGACCTGGATTTCAATGCCGAAAATGATCCGGATCTAGTGGCTTTGGTGTCCGACAAGACGCCACGACGGGACGTGGGTTTGACCGAGCTGCAGGAAAAATTGAACACCGCGATGATGAAGCTGTCTGCTGTTCATAGATTGGTGGTGACGCTGCACGACGTGCAGGGGCTGTCACACGAGGAAATCGGCAAAATTATGGACTGTAACGTCGGCACCGTTCGGTCGCGGTTGTTTTACGCACGGCAACAGTTGCAGGCTTACCTGTCCGACTATCTGAAGTAGTTATGGAAGAGAATTTCGAGCGACTGCAGAAGGTTCTGGCCCTCAAGCGATACGAGCGACCTCCCCCAGGCTATTTCAATAATTTTTCCACCAAAGTCCTTGCCCGCATCGAATCGGCCACTGCGGTCCAACCGCTGGGGTGGTGGCAGCGGCTCGGGCTTGAGTTCGATTTCAGACCGGCCCTCGTCTGCGCTCTCGGCGTCGTGGTTTGTGCGCTGTTATCGGCAGGCGTAATGACGGCGGTGGTTGGCGGACCTGAGCAAGCTAACGCATTGAATGCCATGGCGCCTTCGGCCTTCAGCGGTCCAACCGCAGGTTCGATGTTCGATACTGCTCCCGCGAGCACGCAGCCGGTTTTTGCGCCTGCGCCCGTGCATCCCTTCGGAGCGCCCGTGGCACCCGCGTCGTTGCCATTGACGATTGACGATTGACGATTGACGATTGGCAAAATCGCCAATCGTAAATTGCCATTGCCTGGGGCGGAACGCGCCTTGCGCTATTTCTCGAATACCATCCCGTAGTTATCACGGGTGACAATCAGCTTGTCTCCATCGACAACGGCTTGGATCTCAAAAGTCTTGCCGGCTTCATTCAGGGTGACTGAATACTTCCCACCCCCTGCGGATTTCCATGATCCTTCAGAAGCCGTCGCTCTTGTATTGGAAGGGGTGCGCAGAATTACTTGTCCATTGATGGTGGCAGTGAACGTTGCATTCGCCAGGGTGCCGCCCAGCACGCGGCGAAGCTGCCGCAGTTCAGCAGAGCCGATGTTGGGTTTGTTGCGGCGTGCCAAAGCAATCGACTCCCGATAGTCAAAGCTCCAGCGCCCGAGAATTTTCTCTTCGTCGTATTTCGCGGATTTGCCGGTCTCCACGTAACCTTTCAAATCCTTCAGATCACCTTGGAGCATTTGCGTGATGTCGCGGAAGAGGCCCTCATTCTCCACCAGCGGCTTGACCTTCTCATGAGCGAGCAGTTCGCCAATGCTCGGCCGGGGCTGCCGCAGCCAGAACTCCTGGAATTTCAGGTCCTCCGCGAGCGCCTTGAACTCCGGCCGTTCCGCCAGGGTGACGAAAACCGGGTAGCTGGAAAGCCGCTTTTGAAGCAGCGGATTGTGAAACACTTCGCCGACGATATCCACAGCATCGTAGTAGGCTTCGTCAGTGGGGACGAATGGCGCGATTGACTTCGTCATCCTGGTTTCCTGCACGTCGGATGCGACCGAGGAAACCAGCTTTGTGACGATACCTTCGTTCTCCGAGCCACGTACTTGCGTTGTGAAATAGCCAAGGACGTGCATAGCGATGCAAAAGAGGAAGAAATAAACCACGCCGTTTGCGACACCTACGGCAACACCGACCCGACCGTTAAGCCTCTCGAACAGCAGCCGCTTGGTATCCGAATCTCTATATTTGTAAAACGCGTCCACTTTGCGATGGACTGCGAGGGCAATCGACTTGAACGCGATCAACACGACCAAAAAGGCGATCACCGGGCCCAGAAAATCGAGCAGGATGGGCTGCTTGAGACCGGTAAGTTTTATCACCGGCTCCAGCACGCCCCCGAGCGGCCCGGCAACGATGGCGGCGACGAGCAAGCCGACGAGTGAAAACGCCGCGCGAATCGCCCCCTGGTAAAAACCCACCAGGCCAACGACGCCCATAAACACAAAAGCGACTATCCACAGGATCATGCGCGCAAAATAGAAACCACTGGCCGGAAAATCACGAACAAAATGGACCCCTCGCCAGACAATCGAACGGCGAACCGTTCCACCTGGTGTGATCATCGATGTTGATTGTAGTGATCTTTTGAGTATTTGTTCGCGGCGAGTGCGGCTGCCTGTCGTTCAACATCCGACGGCGGTTGCCAGACCGCCCACTGGACGGACCATTCCTCGGCAGCCCGACCGCAAATGGCCCTTTCCCACGCGTCCCGGTCGGCTTCTGCTGGCGGCTGGATCGAACCCTGGATCAAGAGTCCATCCTGGGTGCGACGTTGGGCGGCGCCGGCAATCTTGCAGTTTCTAAACAACACATCGAATTGTTCCGCGCCGGCGAAGCACTGTCCGGGAGCGCTGACGCGCCGAGTCGGCGCCAGGCGGGCGCGGATGCCAAGGATTTCGAAAGCAACGCGGATCCACTGGTGGATTTGCCGGTAACTGTCCAGCGCTTTCAGGCGATACCAGGCGTGCGAGGGCGGCACACAAAGGCTATAGGTCCAATCACGACCGTGCGGGACGATGCCGCCGCCGGTCGGACGCCGAACAAGCGGGCGCAACGGTGTTGCGGCGGCAACTTCCGCATACCTCTGGAAATAACCAAAAGAAGCGGCCGGTTCGCTCCAGGAGTAAAAGCGGAAGATCGGGGAAGCCCCACATTTCTCGACGCATGACAGCAGAGCCTCATCGAGCGCCATATTGTAGGCCGCTGATCCTGCGGGCGAACGCAGCAAGAACCACGTTTCCATGGCGCTAGATCAGCCTTTGGCGCCTTTGGCCGCAAGCAGTTTTGGCCCCGTCGGACAAAGCGTGAAAACCTCGCACCGGGCGCAATCCGGATTTCGGGCATAGCACCGGCGGCGGCCATGCCAGATCAGCAAGTGACTGAACAGTGTCCATTCCAAACGCGGCACGAGCTTGACCAGGTCCAGTTCGATTTTCTCCGGGGCCACCGCGGTTGTAAGACCGAGACGTTGCGATAACCGGGCCACATGTGTGTCCACGACGATGCCTTCATTGATTTTGAAAGCATTACCCAGAATGACGTTAGCCGTCTTGCGGCCCACTCCGGCAAGTTGAGTCAGTTCCTCCATCGAGGCGGGAACCTTGCCACCGTGTTGGTCAACCAGGGCGCGGCAACACGCCTTAATGCTCCGGGCTTTATTGCGGAAAAACCCGAGACGCGCGATCGATTTCTCCAGATCCGCAGTATCGGCGTCGGCATAATCGTGCGCCGACGGGTACCGTTTGAAAAGCTCTGGTGTGACAAGATTTACCTGCTTGTCGGTGCATTGCGCCGAGAGGATCGTTGCGATCAGCAGTTCGAGAGGAGTAGAGTAGTCAAGTTCGCAATGCGCGTTCGGATACGCGGCGCGCAGGCTCGCGACGATCTTTTCCACCCGGGCTGCTCGTGCGGCAAGCGCTTCGCGGGCCATCGATTAAACGAGCTCCGGTTCTTCGATTTCGACCGGTCCAGCCAACAACGGGGTGCCATCCTCAGCTTCCGGATATTCGAAAATTTTGCCTTCGAAGTTTCGAATCACTACGCGTCCCGCCGCGCGACTCAAAACGTACTCGGGATTCACCGGCACCTTCCCACCGCCGCCCGGAGCATCTATCACGAACTGCGGCACCGCGTAACCCGACGTGTGACCGCGCAGGCTCTCCATAATCCTCAAACCTTTGCTCACGCTGGTGCGCAGATGGGCCGAGCCCGAGATCAGGTCGCACTGATAAACGTAATAGGGTTTGACACGGCACATGAGCAGCTTGTGGACGAGCGCATGCATGATCGTGACCTCGTCGTTCACGCCCTTGAGCAGCACGCTTTGATTGCCCAGCGGGACTCCCGCGTCCGCAAGACGCGCCAGCGCGTCGCGCACCTCAGTGGTCAATTCGCGCGGGTGATTGGCGTGGATGCTCATGAAGAGCGGGTGATAGCGCCGCAACATCGCGCAAAGCTGCGGCGTAATGCGCTGCGGCAAAAATATTGGAATTCGCGAACCGATGCGGAGGAATTCGACGTGCTTGATCCCGCGCAGTTCCCGCAATAGGTATTCGAGTTTTTCGTCGCTGAACAGCAGCGGATCGCCCCCGCTGAGCAGCACGTCCCGAATCGCCGGTGTGCGCCGGATGTAGTCGATCTGCCGGTCGAACTGTGGATGAAAATCGTAGCCGCTGGCGTTGCTAACCAGCCTTGAGCGTGTGCAATAGCGGCAATAACTCGCGCACCGATCAGTCACCAGGAACAGCACGCGATCGGGATACCGATGGACCAGGCCGGACACGGGTGAGTGGCTGTCTTCTCCGCAAGGATCGCTCATCTCCCACGACGCGGTTCGCGTTTCCTCGATCCGCGGGATCACTTGGCGCCGAATTGGACACTGCTCATCAGCCGGATCGATCAGATTGAAAAAATACGGCGTAATCGCCAGGGCGAGCTTCGTGTTTGCAAGTTCTGTGCCGGCGTACTCCTCCGGCGTGAGCGTCGGCATCAGCCGCTGCAACTGCGCCAGCGTGACCACCCGGTTTTTGAGCTGCCACTGCCAGTTATTCCAGTCTGCCTCCGGAACGTCGGTCCAAAATCCCCTGCCAGCCCCGTGAAATTCTTTTAACTTTGCGAGGAGTCGCTGGTCTGGCTCCCCGGCTTCGTCTTCGCTGCCTGAATTGTTACTACCCATCGCGAGCGAACTATAGTTTCAGAATTCGGTGTGTCAAGGAGGTCACCCGCCCCCGCGGATTTTCTCTCGAAAAAAGCTGGCTTTTCGCCCTCTTAGGCTCGTTTGGGAAGAGACGCCTGCCCGTTCCCCAGTCTTCGCGCCAGCAACTGCCGGTAAGTTGCCAAAGCCAATAGCGGCCAACTGTTTCGATACATGTCGTATTTGAGGTAAAAAACGCGTGGAAAGCCGGTCCCTGTTGTTTCGTGTTCCGCCCAGGAACCGTCCGGGTTTTGTGTCCGCACCAGGTAATCGATTCCACGCCGAAGCGATGGCCGGTCAGGGTCGCCAAAGGTGCACAATCCCATCAGCGCCCAGGCCGTTTGCGAAGCCGTGCTCGGTCCCTGGCCTTTGAAGACTGGATCGTCGTACGTATTGCAGCGTTCGCCCCAGCCGCCATCCTCATGCTGCACACTTTCGATCCAATTCCGCGCTGCGAGCAACCAATCCTGGTGCATGTTGATCTTCAGCGCCCACAATCCCCGCAAGACCTGCCACGTGCCGTAAATGTAGTTGACGCCCCACCGCCCATACCATGATCCGTCCTCTTCCTGATGCTCCCGGATGAACTCCAGCGCCTTCTGTACCTGCGGGTGATCGACCCGATAGCCTTCATACCCGAGCAGCTCAAGAATGCGCGCGGTGATGTCGGCGCATTCCGGATCGAGCATGGCATTGTGATCCGCAAACGGCACCTTCTCCAGAATGCTCTTGGTGCAATCCTTGTCGAATGAGGCCCACCCGCCATCTTTGCACTGAAAGGTCAGCATCCATTTCACGCCCCGGTCGAAACACTCGCTCAGCCGTTGCGGTTGGTCGGCAGTCAGCCTGCGCAGCGCGAGCAGCACCATCGCCGTGTCGTCCACGTCGGGGTTCCATTTGTTATTGAACTCGAACACCCAGCCGCTCGGTTCGACTTTCGCGGAATTTTTGATCGCCCAGTCGCCGCGAAATCGAATCTCCCGCTCCATCAGCCATTGCGCCGCACGCTTCATCGCCGGGAGATGTTCGGACACGCCCGACTCGCGCAAGGCAACCGCCACAATCGCCGTGTCCCATACCGGGGAGAAGCACGGCTCAATGCGAACACTCGTTTCCGTCTCGTCCTCAAGCTTTTTCAACTCACGCTCCGCGCGCAGCACCTCCGGGTGATCGTCGCAATACCCCAGCGCCTTCAAGGCGATTAGCGAATTGAGCATCGCCGGGAAGATCGCCGCCAGCCCGTCGGTCCCCTCGAAACGTTCGAGCATCCAGCGCTCCGCCTTGCGCAGGGCCAGTTTGCGAAACGGGCGCAGTCGGGATTTCTCGATGAACTTGAGGAAGTCGTCCATCCACAAAAAGAAGTTCCGCAAGGTGAACCGTTTCGGGTCCCGCGGCAGCCGTAGATCCCGTTCGTGATAGCCCTCCGGATATAGTTCATCCAGCGTGACCCCGGCAGGCCGGCGCGTCGGTTTGAAATGATTGATGATCGCCAGCGGCACCAGCATCGACCGGCTCCACGAGCTCATCTCGTTGAAATTCACATGAAACCATTTGCCAATCAGGATGATTTCACTCGGGATGGTCGGCACATATTCCCATGGGAACAGGCCCAGCAACGCCAAATACAGCTTGGAAAAGGTGTTCATGCGCGGCACCCCGCCAAGCGTCAGCGCCACCTGCCGAGCCCGCAACATCCGCGGGTCGGTTACCGGGACGCCGGCCAGCTTTAACGCCAAATAGGCCTTGACGGTCGCGTTCACCTCCGCGGGGCCGCCAAAATAGATGTTCCAGCCCCCGTCCAGCAGTTGCTTCGAGAAAATGTGTTGCACCGCCTTGCGCTGCCAGATCGGATCGACCTTCCCGTTCCAGTGATGATACGCGATTGTGTCGGATACAAGGGTGGAATCGACGATGAGTTCGCCGATCCAGTATCCTTCCGGTTTCTGTTCCTTGAGAAGATAGCTTTGAGACCGCTCAATGGCGGTTTGGAGAGAAAGCTGGTGACTGAAACTGAACTCAGCGAGGACCGGCTGGCCACTATTCCGATCCTTTCCCTTTTCGGAGAGTATCACAGACACATGAGCAGTTTGAGAACGGGTTACAGTCGTGTAAAGAATTTATTCCCAATTGAGCCTGTCTATCCAGTCAGGGCTGAATAACCACTGGCGTACCCACAGAGACCAGCTTGAGCAGATATTCGGCGTTCCAATTCGCGAGACGAAAGCAGCCGTGAGACTCCGTCCGCCCGACTTTCTCGGGCAGCGGAGTGCCATGAATGCCGTAACCGGGCCGGTCGAGGCCAATCCAAACTGTTCCGACCGGGTTGTTCGGCCCGGGCTGCAGGATCAGCTTGCGACCGAGGTCCTGCGCCTCCGGCGACTCCGGAAAGATCGCTGGGTCAAAGGTGTAATTGGGATTCTCTGCGATCGACGAGACGCGCAGCTCGCCCACCGGCCGTTTCTCGACCCGTTGCGCGATGCTGCACGGGAAATGAACCAACAGGTTCGTGGCGGCGTCGAAAGCTTGAAGCGTTCGTTCCGACAATCCGATGCGCAGGAGGGCGGCCTTCGCCGAAACAGGTGGATATTGCGCGTTCGGCACAAGGATGATTGCGCCCTCTGCGATGTTGGTCCAATTGAGCGCAGGATTGATCCGCTGGACCAGCTTTGTATGCGTCTGATGTTTTTCGGCGACAAGTTCCAGCACTGCTTCATAATCAAGGGCCGGCAATAATGATTTGCCCACCCAGGTTGAAGGGATCGTCACCAGCCGGTCGATGTCGTTGCTCATCACCGTGTAGGAGACAAACAGCGGCTCAATCGGCGGCAGGTTCGTTCGCGTGGTTTCGTCCATCCTGCCCGTGACCGTAAGCGCGCGCTTTTGCTGAAACGCCCGCAAGGCGGCGGCAGTCTGGGCGCCGAAAAGGCCATCGATGGGTCCCGGCGAAATGCCCTCTCGAATGAGCGCGGTCTGGAGTTCGACCACCCGCAGGACATTCGTCGGCAGGGCGATTGTTTCGTCGTGGCCGCTGGCCGCAGAAAGCTCGACGAGCGCCGCGAGCAGCAAGACGAGAGAGCATAGATTCACCGCGCCAGACACGCGGCGAGGACTGTAATTGGCAGGGCCCAAACTCTCAATGCGCACCAATGGCTATATCGGCCGAAAATCAGGCGCAATTAACGGTTCGCCCGCACAAAGCGCGCTCGATGCCGTTCAATTGTCAATTGACTCCCAGTGCTCAGGACGATGGCTTCCAGCAACTGTCGTTGGCTCACGCCGCAAACGGCAAGGTTCACTCGCGCAAAGTGCCATGCGCTTTCCGAGGCGGCTTTCGGCAACACCTCACAATTCAGCAACGCTTTGATTTCGGGTTGCACTGTCTTCCAGTGCCGATCCACCCACAAAACGCGGCCATGGCCGATCGCGTTCGTCAAAGCTGCTGCCGTGGTCTCATGCTTGATCACGACCCGCGGCTCGACGGTTTCACGGGCCAGGTGCAGAAACAGTATGCCCTGGCTAAACGTCGCCCGCACCTCCGTGGCATGCGTCAAGCCAGTGATCGCACAGGCAATGTCGGGCGCGCGGAGGTTTAGTTTAGTTTTGTCGCGATTTACCAGATAGAAATCATCCGAAACGGCCGGGAGGAAGACGATTCCGCCTACCGTGGCGTTTGACTGAAACGCCGTGAGGACCGCCGGAATGAAGTTGTCGCGGCTCAACACCGTATTTTCTGGCAGCGGCAGGCGGCCTAACGCATTGGTCCACGATTCTGCGCCCGCCGGGCAGCAGAAGCAGCAGAGCAGAGCGATCCACTTCATAAGGCGAGTTGCACGATCCGCTCCTGAAGCTGCGCGCTCCATCGCGTCAGGTAACCGAGCGCATTGTAAATGGCTTCAATGACCGCAAGGCTTTGACTCCAGTCCTCACTCATTGCTCGTAACTCGTCCAGGTGCTTTTTCTGGCCGGAAAGCACTTTGCCTCGCAGATTGATGAGCTGCTCACTGATGGCCTGCCCCTCCTCAAACAAACCGGCAAGAATCACGGGCGAAGTCGTGGCCGTTTTGCGTCGCAGGAATTCATCGGCCTTTCGGCATACCACGCCAATTTGAAAAAAAAGGTCCACCACTTCGCCGGGCACCTCCTTGACCTTGGCGGGCGGTTCGCCTGTAGCCAGCTCGAGCAAATGCCGCAGACGCTGTTTGGGATCGCGCAGGCATTGATACGCCGCGTTGAGGTCAGCGTAGCGTTCATTCGCGGCACGTTTCTCGGTTTCGGCCAGGGTGTGCGCCCGATCAGGATGGACGCCGCTCGACAGTGCGAAAAACTTGGACTTGAGCTCCTCCTCGTCCAGCCACGGGCGGCGCGGCTCATTGAGAAGCGCGAAATAATCGATCACACCGGCTAGGCGCTGAAGCTTTCGCCGCACGAACAGGTCGTGGCGGCATTCGGGTTCTTCACCTTGAACCCCCCTTCCTGCAGCGCATCGACATAGTCCAGCTCGCTGCCGGTCACATACAGGGCGCTCTTTGGATCGACCACCACGCGTATGCCGCTGCTCTCGACAAGGATGTCGCGACTGGCGGGGGCGTCCTGCAAATCCATTTTATATTGCAGGCCCGAGCAGCCGCCGCCGACCACCGCCACCCGCAACACGCCGTTGGCGCGCCCCTGCCGCGTCAGCAATGCATTCACTTTCCTCGCCGCGCTGGCGCTCACTTTGATCAACCGCTCATCGCCTATCCGGTAAGCAGGATTTGCCGCCGGTTTCGGTGCTCCACCTGAAATCATCACCCAAACGTATCGTGATGCGCTGCCGGGGTCAACGTGACGGTACAGACTTCCGCCGAGAACAGATCGCAAACCGGAAAAGCGGCGACGGCAACTGGCGCGCCCGCCGCGACTCGAACGCGGGACCCTCTGCTTAGAAGGCA
>JAKEEH010000116.1 GCA_022616725.1 Limisphaerales bacterium
GGGAAACGGATGGGTTTTCCGCAGGAGCGGCTGTGTCCGGTTTTAGCTCGTGGAAGGATAGAAGAGGTAGAGAGCCGGCCCGAGAGTGTGCGCGAAGTCTTGAAAAGTGATACACCCCCCCACCCTTTGTGTAGCAGTTTTGTAGCAGTTTTGTATCACTTTTCATGAGTCGGTGAGTGGGCCCTGGCATTTTCGGTCAATTCTGGTCAGTTTTGGTCAGTTTTTCCGGACACCCCTCCCCCTTTTCCGTCCGGAAACGTCCGGAAATGTCCAGTTTTGCTGTCGGAGTGAGTGGGAAAAGAACAGACCCCATCCCTCTCCCAGGTGTTCAAAAATGTTCAATCCTGGCGCCTGCGCGGCGCGGTTTCCCGGCATGCTCCACACATGTCGGTGACATGGGCGGTTTCGACACTCGGGCGCCAGGACCAGGGCCCCGTTATGGTTTCTAAAACTCATGCCAGTATTATATCATAGCTATGACTATAATGCAAGCAGAACGTTATATGCATTCTAAGTACGTAATTTGTAGTCGCCACTATGCCCGGGCAGTGACAGAGTCACGAATATTTGGGAACCATCCTACTCTTTTGGTGGCTTGTCTTTTTTAGTATCATGGCTGTAGCAAATTTTGTTGGCGACCGCCGTGGCGAAGCGCCGGCTGTTTGTCAAAGTGTTTTCATCGATCCAAGCGTTGGTTGCGAAGTAACTTAGGGACCCAGCGAGTGAATAAAACCTGTCGTCGATCATCGTCGTGACCCCCGGAATCTTCGGCACGAAATCATCCTCCGACTTACCGGTTCGTTCAGCACTTAGAAGTTTCAACTCGTATCGAAACCGCAACACAAGCTTTTCGCGTTCGTCTGGCATTACCCCGGGGCGGAATGTTTCGATCGTGGCAGCCTGCGGAAGCGCGAGTGAACCAATGATTTTAAACTGATCAGCCTTGAATACTACGTTGGTGAAGCCGTCCTGGAAGGGTGCGGGGCGGCGAACCGGTTCGTGGGGAGAGGGCAAACGATACCATCCGTCCGCTACATAGCTGACCTGGATTGGCGTATGCGGGAATCGTTCGTGTAAGGTCCAGAGGGCCTTTTGCTTGAATGGACCTTGGCAATATTTAGAGGGCTGTAGTCCAAACGCTATTGCGGGCTCGATCATCGCATTCGTCTGTTGCTTGAAGAAAGCTCCCGAACAGTAGCTGAGCCATATCGCCGGCATTTGATCGAGATCCAGATCGTGAAGAATATCGCCATCCTTCTGTGTGAACGCGTTCGCGATGTTGACTCCGACGTTCTCCCCCGCAGCCTTTCTCTCGGCTACCATGGACTCCAGGCTTTGGAGCCAGTACACGGTTCTACCGTCAAACGCAGCCTCTCTGTAATCGTATGGCGCGGGCCAGGTCGGTTTTGTCTTGATCCACCAACGCCGGCCCTCCACGCGGAATTCAAATCTATGCGACTCCTTGTACACGTTGGTCGGTCCGAAGGAACTGAACAAAAGCTCACCTGCTCCCCGGTAGCTCTGCGCACCGGCATTTAGGAGAAGCAGGGTGGAGCCGGCCACGGCAAAACGCATCTTCCACTGCGACGGGAATGTGAAGGCCAATGAAGGGACGCGAACTGTGGCGAGAAATTTGCCAATCATGAGATTCCAATTTTGAGCATAACGCCATTCATTCGACCAGCGCAGGATGGGCAGTGTTCATTACGATTTGAAACTGCTTAGAGCGCAGGTTCACTGCTTCGCCGAGAGCGGTTTTAGCCGGTGCAGGCGTACACACCATCACTGAAGCGGACCACGAAAAAAACCCAATCAACACCAATCAACGGTCGAGTATCCAGCCGTTGAACCGCGGAGACCCGAAGACGCGGAGGGGGGCGGAAAAGAGTGATTACCTTTTCACGAGGCTTTTACGTTTGCCTGACAAACTACCGGGGAAAGCAAGTATCATGGCGATATGAAATTTTCGTGGAGGAAGTGGTTTGTGGCAGTGGGCTGGTTCTGCTTTGCGTACGCGGCGGTTGCGCATCCGAGCTCGGGCCTGGTGGTGACTGAGGCCGGTGAAGTGGTTTTTGTCCACTCCACTCGCGGCGTGGCGAAACTAGATCAAGCCGGCAAGCTAACGTATATCCAGCAGAGTGCAGGCGGGCATTGGTTGTGCCTCGACCGGGAGGGGAGCTTTGCCCGCACACAGCCGAAACATTTCCTGCGAATCACACCTGACGGCGTTCGGCCCGCGATCATCGTCGCGGACGGTGGAGCGCCCATCGCTGTCTGTCGAGACGGCAATCTTTATTATGGCAGCGGATGGGGCGGCGGACACGAACATGAACCTGGCGGTGCGACAGTGAGTCGATTGTCGTCTGCCGGAATCGCTACGGAGTTCGCGCCGGAGTTGAAAGAAAGTGCTTGCGAAAGGGCCGGCGGGCGTGACTGGCCTCGCCGCCGGACCCGAGGGCACCTTGTATGTCACGTCTGCTATCGGCGTGTACAAAGTTGAGATGAATGGGAAAGTAACCACGCTGGCCGAGCGCCCGACAGTGGAAGGTTGCGACGCCGATCCGTCACCGGATGGGTTGCCTGGTTTTAGGGGATTAGACGTGGGTGAGGACAAACCAGTCCACGTCGCCGCGACAGGTTGTCGAGCAGTGGTGCAGATTACGCAATCAGAGGCGGTCAAGACAGTGCTGCGCGCGGAGCGGCCGTGGTCACCCACGGCGGTGGCGCTTTGCAAACATGACCTCTACGTATTGGAGTGGACGAATCCCAACGATGCTCCAGAAGCGGGCTGGCGGACGCGAATGGAAAAGTGACAACGCTTGTTACCATAACTGAGAACGTGACGGTGAATCGTCGGCACTGAGCAAGGGCCACGAATGAACCCGAATTCATAGAAAGCAGGAAAGAAGGATTGCCTTGGTCCCAATGCTTCCTCAACTCTTAATCACGAAGTGGCGAATTGCCACTGTGGGGTGCACCAACTCGTTCGCCGACTGTATCAATCAACGAGCAATGCGGGTCGAGTCTTCGAGCCAAGGCCAAGTAACGGCGAACTTCCGCCGGTTCATTAAGCGCCAAGTATCCTTTCGCAAGCCAGCACGCGCAGGTTGCACCGTCCGCACGCTCTTTATGGGCAGCCAATGCTTCCCGCAGCAACTGGAGTGCTTCTTCAAAGCGGCCCAGCTTAAGGAGCACTGCGCCTCGGGTCCCTTTCACCCCGGGAATCCACGGCATTTCCTCCAAGCCGCGTTTCGACGCCTCATCCGCCCGTTCGATTAATTTCGGATCGCCTGTTAGAGCGCAAAAGTAAGCAAGATTGCTCAGGAGGATCGGTTCGATGCCAGCGTGTTCGGCGCATCGCGACAGCAACTTCTCACTCAACTCGAGTCCAGCGCGGTAATCCCTTTGATCGTCGAGAATAGCCAAACGTTCGCACAAAAGGAAAAAGTTGTTGGGGAAACGTTCGAGTCCGTCGCTAATCCATTTTTCAGCCCGGGCGTAGTCGCGTTTCCGGCGACAGTGCTCCGCTTCGTAATAATACCAATAGATAAGCAAGTGCGCTGTTTCGGACTTTCTCTGAGTCCATATGCGCCACAGGTGGAGCGCATCGTTGGGTATCCGCCCATAGCTTCCCGAGACCTCGTGCGGCCAAAGACTGAATGCCAGAAGCGACGCGTTTGCGAAAAAGAGCATCATGCCCGGTGATAACCCTTGCGTAAGTGAAGCACTCAGCCACCGATCGGAGTCGAACGCGGCAATCGAGATTACGAGCAGCACAGCATTTACGGTCGGCCCACCCAGAACGAGTATGCTTTGACGCAGACGGTACGCTGCGGTACTGCGTACGGTTGCATATGCGACGCCTCCGAAAGGGAACGCTCGCAACTGCCAGCGCAGCGGTCCGGTGAAAAAGTCCGCAATGGTGCGCCCCCACCCGATCTCTACGCCGAAAACGCGCAATCCGGCTAACTGGCCGGCTGCAACATGGCCGAGTTCATGTAGCACCGTGCAGAGGAAGACCAGTATTTCTAACAATGCGAGGTTCAACAGAAGAGCGCCGATCATTGTCTCCCGATCGAACGCGGCTAACAAAAGCCCCATAACTGCGACGAAGAGAAAGGAATATAACGATAACAGGTGCAGTGCCCGCTGCTGCTCCTCCTCACATATTGGGCAAAGCACATAAGCGCTTTTGCTGAACGAGCGCCGCCCTTTGTGGAACGAATTCGCAATGGTGGACTCGAACCCGCACCTCTCGCATCTCAACCGCGTCCTGCCGCCCGAATCAACAACACGGAACGCAGTGCCGCATTGAGGGCAGGCTGTTGCCCTATCGATGCTTTCCGCCCCGCAATATGCGCAGGCCTTCATACCCAGTGGTGCGAGGTGTGGCCGCTCACTTTTGATTCACGTTGGACTGGTGTTTGATCGCATGTTCTCAGGGGTACTTTTAGTCTGCCACATTCGAGACATTGGGTAAATGGAAGAAAGAGTGTGACATGTCTAGCGACAAAGAGACCAGGTATCACACGAATTGGGCGAAAGACGACGTTGAAGAGTGGCAGTGAGTCCGCACATTATTCGGAGATGGGTCGGTCGAAGGAAAAAGAGGCACCCGTTGAACTGGTCGAATACGATCCAGAGTGGCCGGCCAGGTTCGCTGCGGAACGGGCGTTACTTGAAACAGCGTTGAAGCCGTGGCTGACCGGAGCGATCGAGCACGTCGGCAGCACAGCCGTGGTGGGGATGCCCGCCAAGCCGGTGATCGACATCATGGCTCCGGTGCGAAGCCTCGAAGCTTCCCGACCAGCGATTCCTGAGCTGGCAAACTTGGACTACGTGTACTTTCCATATCGACCCGAGGTGATGCACTGGTTTTGCAAGCCATCGTCGGCTTTGAGGACCCACCATCTGCATTTGGTGCCACTTGGCAGCACGCGGTGGGTGGAGTGTCTGCGTTTTCGGGATGCCCTGCGCCGCGATGCGAGGGTGGCGGCGGAATATGCAGCGCTGAAGTTTCGGCTCGCAAAGGAGTTCAAATTTGACCGCGAGGCGTACACGGACGGCAAGACGCCCTTCTTGCGGCGGGTGTTATCACTACAATCGCCGACGTGATCGAGAGGTTTCCCTTGGTCAGTGTTCGGGGTCGCTGGCGCTACGCGAAATCGAAGACCGCGAGCGGAGACGGGAATTGAACATCAAAATATGGCGATTGGCTATGCACGGCTCGACGAAGCAGTGCTTGATCGAAAATTGCCCCAATCCATGAACCATGTTATTCATCAAACGGAAATCGTTGGCGCAGGTCCTTCCACTTCTTATAGCGCGGGTCGTCGCGGTCGGGAATCGGCTGGCGCGCGATCTCCCTCATCTCCTCAATACATCGAGCTCGCACGGCGCTGCGCGAGTTTCTTCGGTCCAGCACGATGATGAGGACTATGAGGAGGGCCAGGGGAACGAGCCATAGTTCAGCCAAGGCCCCTGTCGGAAACGGCGCTGCTCTTCTAACGCCATTGATAACGGGCAGCAAGAACAAGGAGGCGACCAGGAAGCGAGACATCCAGAACCCTTGCGTGTGGGGGAGTGAGAAAGCAGACCGGCCAGTATTGAGCGCTATCCAAATGGCGAGGTGGGGAGTTTCTCGAAATCCTGCCAGAACCCAAAGGGCCGACCAAATGACCAAGTAAACAAATATGGCCGGGAGGTTCCACGGGCGACTGAAAAAACCGGAAATCATCAGAGCCATGCAGATCAGAAGAACGGCTCGCCGGGGCCATCGAAACTGAGCGTGTACTGCGGCAATCTGGCCATCCACAATATCGGCAGGCGTCAGGCGCGTCGTCAGGAGGAATTCCAGCATGCTACTGCGGCGATCGTGCGCGACCTGGTTCCCGGCACTGTACCATTCTAGCTGCAACAGCAACAGAATCAGACAGGTCGCCACCAGGAACAAGTTAGTCGTTGTCAGCCAATGGCTCGGCCAAGCGGGCCACCCGAAAAACCACACGCACACGACGGCGATGACAGCGCTCCAGGCCAGAATCACCGGCCGGTCGTCTCGTTGCGCGAGCCACTGGAAGGGGTTTCGTTCCAGGAGCCGGGTCCGCACCTCCGTCCCCCAGCGTGCTGAGCCGCGCCGCCAGGTACGCCATCTCTCGCGCCATGTCGGAGTGTGATGACCGGGATCGTCACGCCAATTGCGCGCCAACAGATAGGCAGCCAGCCAGAGGCAGGCCAAGGTCCATACAACGGTCATCGCGAGGGACGGCCAAAAATCAGCAGGGAAGGCAGTTCCAAAGCCCCGCCCGACGAGCCAGGGAGCATAGCCTGGACTGAGACAAATCCAGGACGCTGAGAAGGGCGGGATCCCAGTGAGGGCAACTCCTATGTTATAAGCTA
>JAKEEH010000550.1 GCA_022616725.1 Limisphaerales bacterium
GACGCGAAGTTGCTCGATTGTCCGCCCCATAACATCAATATCCAGCAATGCCTGGGCGAGGCGAAGGACTATGATCATGTCGTCATTCATACCTCGACTCCGTCGCTAAAGAATGATTGCAAGGTCGCCGAGGCCATCAAACAACAGCGCCCTGAAACGAAGATCGGGTTTGTCGGCGCCCACGCGGCGGTGTTGCCGGTTGAGACACTCAAGGCATCCCCCGCTATCGACTGGGTCGGGCGGAAGGAGTTCGATTTCACGTGCAAGGAAGTGGCCGAAGACCGTCCCCTGGAAACCGTTCACGGGCTGTCCTACCGCAATAAAGATGGAAAAATCGTCCACAACCCGGAGCGCGAATTGATCCAGAACATGGACGTGCTGCCGTGGGTCGCCGACGTGTATAAACGCGACCTGCAAATCGAGAAGTATTTTATCGGTTATCTATTGCATCCTTACGTTTCCATGTACACCGGTCGCGGCTGCCCGGCTCAATGCACCTTCTGCCTCTGGCCGCAGACCATTGGCGGGCATAAGTATCGGGTGCGCTCCGCTCAGAATGTCGCGGAGGAAATGGCTTACATGAAGCAACTTTTTCCACATGTCAAAGAGTTTTTCTTTGATGACGACACGTTCACAGCAAACCTCCCTCGGGCGCGTGAAATTGCCAGAAAGCTGTCCCCGCTCGGCCTCACGTGGTCCTGCAACAGCCGAGCGAATCTCGATTTCGATACCATCAAGTTCTTTAAGGACTCAGGTCTTCGCCTGTTCCTGGTGGGCTACGAGAGCGGCAACGATGAAACACTGACACGCATTAAGAAAGGCGTGACGACGGACGAAATGCGCCGGTTCACCAAAGCCTGCCACAAAGCAGGGGTGGTGATTCACGGGACGTTCATTCTCGGCTTGCCGGTCGAAACGCGTGACACGATCGAGCAAACGATTCGCTTCGCACAGGAACTCGACGTCTTCAGCCTGCAGGTCAGCCTGGCGGCTCCTTACCCCGGCACCGAGCTCTACGAGCAGGCGCGTCTGAACGGCTGGTTCGTGAAGAAGGACAAAACCGACCTTGTCGAAGACGACGGGTTCCAGCAAAGCGCTCTTGAATACCCGGGGCTAAGCAAGGACGAGATTTTCGAGCAGGTCGAACGCTTTTACCGCGCCTACTATCTGCGGCCGAAGCCGATTCTGCGAATCATTAAGACCATGCTCGAAGACAAGGACGTTTGCGTGCGCCGCCTGCGGGAAGGCTACGAGTTCTTCAAAAGCATGGCCCAACGAAGAGACGACCTCGCAGTAGCCCGTAGCGCGTCCCCTGCGCTTTAATCCGCCTGAGTTCCCGCCTGCTTACAAGTCGAGTTTTCGGCCGACTGGGCCGGGAATGCAGCTCCCGGCCTCACCTTTACCGATAGCCGATCAACCACTTACCGCCCCGTCGGGACAATCAGATCGTTGTGCACTTCCCGGACGCCGGAAATGTTTCTGACCAACTCGGTGGCACGGTCCTTTTGTTCCTGCGTTTCCACAAAACCGCTCAACTGAACAACCCCTTGGAACGTGGTCACGTTCACCTGATGCGCTTTGACCACAGAATCGCGCGCCAGCGCGGTCTTTGCCTTGGCTGTAATCGCCTTGTCGTCCGTGTATTCGCCGGCACTTTCACGGCCGCTGGTCACAGCGCACCCGGTGTTCAATGCCAGCGGTAGCGCACTCAAGGATGCCGCCAGGAGGAGACACGCCAATTTAATCTTCATATACACTCCTTTTTGTTGTTGTACCCCTTTGGGTAAAGCGAACCTAGTCCGCCGGCACATCCGTTGCCATGGGGTGTGAACCCGTGCTCGGCAGGGGTCGCGCTTCGACAGATCATCCGCACGGCGAAGGACTTCCATCAGTTGCACGGCACAATGGAGCAGTCAGAACGGCCTCCAAGGTATTACAGGGCCTTTACGCCGATAATGCCGGTAATGTTCCAATCAGCGGGGCGGGCGGAGAGGCCATGTCGGCCAAATTTCCTTTCCTTTACGCCCGCGGGTTTGTTATCTCAACCCGCATGATTCGCTGGCTGGCCTTGGTTTTGGGCGTGATCGTGTTCAGCGCGTGGGCGCAGAGCGCGTTCGCGCAAGGCTATCCCCTTGCCAATGGCGAAGTGGTCAGCGGCGAGCCGATCCACTTCAACGCGCAAGGCGTCGTGTTCAAGCGCCCGGACGGCACCTTCACCGGACGCACGGCGTGGACGAATTTCACCGTCGCCGCGCTGAAACAACTCGGCACGAACGCCAAGGCCAAGCCCTTCGTCGATCAGTTCCTCGATGCCGAGGACGATGAGCCGGAGAAAGCGGCCGCCGCGCAGCAATTGCGAACGACCCCAGTGCCGCGGCTGGAACGACCCAACCTCAAATCGGGCATTGGAGCGCTTTTTAGTTCGCCTCTCAGCATTGTCCTGGTGCTTCTCCTGTATGGCGCGAACATTTACTCCGCCTATGAAATCTCTGTCTTTAGGAACTATCCCCGCGTGCTGGCGTGTGGAATTGCCGCGGTCACGCCGATAATCGGCCCGATCATTTTCCTCTGTTTGCCCACCTATGTCCCGGCAGCCGAGGAAGCCGTGGAGGAGTACGCTGTTGAGCATTACGCCGTGCAGCCTCACCAGGCGCCGGCCGTCGAGCATGCACCGCACGGGGCGGGACGTGAAGGCGTGGCGCCCGCGCCGGCGGCGCCAGCCGGGCCTCCGCATACGGTGTATAAGCGCGGTCAAACCACCTTCAACCGCCGGTTTTTCGAAACAAAGCTGTCGAATTTCCTGCGTGTCATCCCCAGTGACGCCGACAAGGACATGGTCCTTTGGGTGAAATCCTCTCGCGGTGAACATACCGGCACGCGTATCGCTCGCGTCATGCCCAACGAACTCTTCCTGCACGTTGAAAAGGGCGGCGCTTCCCAGGACATCATGATTCCATTCACCGAAATCGCCGAAGTACACGTCAAGCATAAGGACGCTTGACTGGCCATGCGAAATCGTCAACAAATCCCGTAATCCCGTTTGACGCTTTGCTCGGCCGCCGCTAAAAAATCTAAAGCGTTAGAAAAGCTAAAAGGACGTCCGCTGCCCGGTCAGCGATTTAACTTTTTTAACTGTTTTGACCATTTAACATCTAAGCGATTAGCCATATGAAATATCGCACCATCCTGTTGTTCGGCTCGCCCGGGTCCGGAAAGGGCACACAGGGCAAGATCCTCGGCTCCATCCCCGACTTTTTCCATTTCGCATGCGGCGATGCGTTCCGCAACTTGCGGATAGACGATCCCATCGGACGCATCTTCATTGAGTACTCCAGCCGTGGCCAGCTCGTCCCGGATGAGCCGACCATCAATCTTTGGGCCAAGAACATTCAGGCCAGCACCCTCGATGGCGAGTTCCATCCCGATCGCGACACCCTCGTGCTGGACGGCATTCCGCGCAATCCGCGCCAGGCCGAGATGCTCAAAGACACGTTGGATGTCAAAGCTGTCTTCAACCTCACTTGTTCCGACCAGAGCAAAATGATCGAGCGGCTCCAACGTCGCGCCTTGCGCGAAAACCGCCTCGACGATGCCAACCTCGAAGTCATCAAGAAACGCCTCGAAACCTACGAACGCGAAACTCGCCCTGTCCTCGATTATTACGGGCCCAAGTTGGTCCACAATATTGACTCCACCGAGTCTCCGGTCCAGGTGTTGCGGCAGCTTCTGGATATTCTCGTCCGCATCTGAGACGGACGCCGAAAAGCCTGCGTTGCTCAAACACGTGACCACCGGTTCACCGAAGGTTCGACTCAATGAACATCGTCTTCATGGGGACCGCGGAACTTGCCTGCCCCAGCCTCGACGCCTTGGCTTCCGACAACCGCTTTAGGGTCTTGGCGGTGGTCACTCAGCCAGACAAGCCCAAAGGCCGCCAACTCAAACTTCAGCCCAGCCCTGTCAAGAAAATCGCCCTTTCGAAAAATTTGCCGGTCCTCCAGCCGCCCCGCGCGCGCGCGGACGATTTCATTGCCCAGCTCCGCGCCCTTCAGCCTGAACTGATCATCGTCGCCGCCTACGGCCAGATACTGCCCCAGCCGCTTCTCGATATCCCGCCTCATGGCTGTCTCAATGTTCATGCCTCGATCCTGCCCGGATACAGAGGCGCCGCCCCCATCCAATGGGCCGTTTTCAACGGTGATCCCGAAACCGGCGTCACCATCATGAAAATGGATGCCAGCCTCGACACCGGCGACATCCTCGCCGAACGCCGCACACCCATTGCCGATACCGACAACGCCCAGACCCTCCATGATCGCCTGGCCAAAATGGGCGCCCAATTGCTCCTCCAGACCATCCCAGGTTATGTGTCCGGCCAGATCAAACCCAGGCCGCAACCCTCCGCAGACGCCAGCTACGCGCGCAAAATCACTAAAGAGGACGGCGCCATCGACTGGAAGAGGCCCGCGCGCGCTATTTGGAACCAGATGCGGGCCTTCACTCCGTGGCCCGGCGCTTACACGTATGCCGCGATAGGCGGTTCCCCGCGGCTGCTAAAAATTTGGGCTGCCTCGCCCCAGGAGCATGCATCCAAAACCGCCGGTGAGATTATCGACAGCGGCCGATTCGGCATCCTGGTGGCCTGCGGTGAACACGCCTTACGCATCTTGGAACTTCAGCTTGAAGGTGGCCGCCGATTGGCGGCGCAGCAATTCCTGGCCGGCCACAGCCTCAAACCAGGCGATCATTTCGTCGATCCTCCCAAGGCCTCCAATTCTTAAGGTCCGCTACAGGCTCATTGTCGCTTGGAACACCCATTGCTCTCAAAACGTCTCTTGCTAAAACCGTTTATCAGTTATATATATTGTATTCCAATGCTGAGATAAAAATATATTGCATTTACTGCCTAAGTGTAGTACAATATTGATATGAGACTGGAAACTATGACCGTCGCCTGCGCTCCAGGCGTAAGAGCCGCCAAGTGGACCGTGGGCGGACCACGCCGAGCGACAGTGTGGCGAACGCGCACCTGTAACCGGCCTGCGGGTGCAGGCCGGGCGAAAAACCATCTTTTGCGGGTGAATCGGCTTTGAAGGCAGAATAATGAGCAAAATTGAAAGGAATTGAAAACAATTGACGGGGGTCTGTTACGAAGCCGCCATACGGACGCGTCAACCACTGACGTCTGACATGACGCACGACCCCCAAAACCGAATGAAATCCATGAAAACTGAGAGAAAAACGAAACAATACCACGACACCTGTCGGGGGCGGGGGGCCTTTGCCGTGTGACCGCGCAGCGTATCCAGCGTATTCAGCGCCATTCGGGAAACGAATTGATTGCGTTTTCTGAAAGAAACGGCCAAAATTGGCGTTTCACTTGCGTAATGCCCTGCTCCCACGGGATTTTTGCAGGCATTTGCGTCACAAACATGTTACAATTAACGCGTTCATGATCCATTGCATGCGCAGAAGCTTTGTCGTTGTCGTCTTGCTGACGACGCAGTTTTGTTCCGCTCAATTTGCGCCGCTGCCTCCGAGCCGCGTTTATGGCGCGCCGGAGCCGATTGGCCCTTCCACGCGCCGGTGCGGTCTGGTCATCTCCGAGATCATGTATAACCCGACTAACCGGGCCGACGGGCGCGAGCTGGAGTTCATCGAGATTTACAACACCAACCCGTGGTTTGAGAACATCGGCGGCTACCGGCTCTCCGGCGAGGTCGAATACACGTTCCCCGGCAACACGGTGATCGCCGCGCAAAGTTACATGCTGGTGGCGCCTGTGCCAGCCGACATCCAGGCCGCTTACGGACTGACCGGGGTGCTCGGCGGCTTCACCAACCGTCTCAACAACGGCGGCGGAGTGGTCCGGCTGCTGGACCGCAGCGGCGCGGTGTTGCTGGAGGCCATTTATTCGGATGAACCGCCGTACTCACCGGCCGCTGATGGGGCCGGGCATTCGCTCGTGCTCTGGCGGCCTTCCTATGGGGAACGCAGTCCCATGGCGTGGGCGCCGAGCGATATCGTCGGGGGCTCGCCGCGCGCCGCCGAAATGACCCGCGCCAATCCCTACGCCGGAGTGGTGATTAACGAATTCCTCGCGCATACGGACCCGCCCGCACTCGATTTCATCGAGCTTTACAATTACACGGCCCAGGCGGTGAATCTCGCCGGGTGCATTTTGACCGATGATCCGGAGACGAACAAATTCATAATTCCCGCCGGTGTCACGATTCCGCCCCTCGGGTTTGTCTCCTTCAATCAAGATCAGCTCGGGTTCGCGCTCAGTTCCGGTGGGGAGACGATTTACTTCAAGAATCCGTCGGACAACAAAGTGCTGGATGCGATACGATTCGAGGCCCAGGCCAACGGGGTTTCCTCAGGCCGCTTTCCCGACGGCGCGCCCTCAATCCATGAATTGAACGCGCCCACAGCCGGCACGAACAACCAGCGATTGCTCATCCGTTCGGTGGCGATCAACGAAATTCATTATAACCCGCTGACCGGCAGCAGCGACGATGAGTTCATCGAACTCTACAATCGCGGGTCGGCGACGAACATAGGCGGATGGCGGCTGACCGGCGGGATCAGCTTCACCTTCCCGTCCAACACCGTGATGGGCGCCAGCAGTTATTTGGTGGTGGCGAATAATCGCAACCGATTGCTCTCCATCTACACCAACCTGAATTCCGCCCGCACGTTCGGCAATTACGGCGGCAACCTGGCCAACGGCGGCGAGCGCGTCGCCTTGACCATGCCCGACCAGGTCATCGATACCAACGACTTCGGCGGGCTCGAGACAAACACGATCCGCATTGTCGTTGATGAGGTGACCTTCGGCACCGGCGGGCGCTGGGGACGTTTTCACGACGGCAATGGCGCCAGTCTCGAACTCATCGATTCGCGGTCGGACAATCGCCTGGCGCCCAATTGGGGCGACAGCAACGATCGCAACAAGAGCGACTGGACGACGGTCGAATTCACCGGCCTCCTCGATCACGGCGCCATGGCCAGCGCCGACCAACTCCAGCTTTTCCTGCTCGGCGAAGGGGAATGTCTGGTGGACAACGTCGAGGTCATTCCGCAGGGCGGGGGGAACGTGATTCCCAACGGCACCTTCGAATCGGGCGTCTCCGGCTGGTTTTTCCAGGGGACGCACGAGACCTCATTCTGGGAAACGACCAATGGCTTCGGCGGCGGGCGATCGTTGCACGTGGTGGCCAGCGCTCGGGGCGATCCCGGCGCGAACCGCATCCGCGCCCCGCTGAGCACCGTGCTCGCCAGTGGCAGCACGGCCACACTGCGCGCCCGCGTCAAGTGGATCAAAGGCCATCCGGAGATACTGCTGCGCCTGCGCGGGAACTGGTTGGAAGCAAGCGGCTATTTTCTCAACACGACGGCGCTCGGGACCCCGGGGGCCGCGAACAGCCGGGCACAGAACAATGCCGGGCCGGCGATTGTCGATGTGTCGCATAGCCCTGTACTGCCCGCGGCCAGCCAGCCGGTCACGGTCTCGGCTATGGTGCACGATGTGGA
>JAKEEH010000551.1 GCA_022616725.1 Limisphaerales bacterium
GAATTCCCGCCGGAATGCCGTGAAGCCGACTACGAACGCAAAATCAAAGCGGCCTACCCGATTCACCCGGAGATTTTTGAACGACTCTATCAGGACTGGTCTGGATTGGTGAAGTTCCAGCGCACGCGCGGTGTTCTGCGATTGATGGCTTCGGTCATCCACGCGCTTTGGGAGCAGGGCGATTCAAGTCCACTCATCCTGCCAGCCCATATCCCCTTGCTCGATCAGCGAGTGATTTCAGAAATCATCCACTTCCTCCCTGATGGGTGGGAATCCGTTCTTGAAAAGGACGTGGACGGCGAAAGCTCGCTCCCTCTTAAGCTCGACCGCGAGAAATCAGGCACAATCGGGCGTTACGCTGCTGCGCGAAAGGTTGCGCGTACGTTGTTCCTCGCGTCCGCTCCGACGCCAGGAGCAGCGAATCGCGGCGTTGAAGACCGGCGGATCAAGCTGGGTTGTGTGCAGCCAGGGGAAAGCCCCAGCATCTTCGGAGACGCGCTGCGCCACCTCGCACAGAGCGCAACGTACCTGTATCAAGACAACGCTCGCTACTGGTATTCAACGCAACCGACCGTGACCAAGCTCGCCGAGGATCGCGCGGAGCAGATGAAGCGCGATTCCGATTCGGTCACGGAAGAAATCAAGAGCCGTGTTCAGGAGGTTTTGAAGACACGCGGGGATTTTCTTGCGATACGAGCGTTCACAAAGAACAACGGTGAAATCCCTGACGAAATGGAAACACAGCTCGTGGTGCTGGGAGTGGATTATACCTACGCCAAAGAGGCTGGTAATTCTGCCCAGGCGCAAGCTCAAGCCGTTCTTGATTCGCGCGGCAACAGTCCAAGGCTTTTCAAAAACGCAGTCGTGTTCCTGGCCGCAGACCGCACACGACTCGCCGAGTTGGATGAAGCCGTGAGGCTTTACCTCGCGTGGGAGTCCATCGAGCACGACAAGGATCAGTTGGGGCTGGACGGCTTTCAAATGCGTCAAGTCACCAACCAGAAAACGACGTGGAACACCGCCGTCAAAGGGCGCATCGGTGAGACGTTCTGCTGGCTGCTCTTCCCGTCGCAGCCGACTTCACAGTCTCCCTTGGAATGGCAGGCAGTGAAGTTGTCTGGGCCTGATCCGCTTGCGGTGCGCGCATCGAAGAAACTGAAATCGGACACGCAAATGGCGTCACAGTATGCTCCAACGCTGTTGCGTCAGGATTTGGACAAAATTCCACTTTGGCGTGGCGACGGCGTTTCAGTGAAGCAGTTGACCGAGGATTATGCAAAGTATCCCTATTTGCAGCGACTGCGCAGCCCCGCCGTTCTCGTAGCGAGCATCCAAGATGGACTGTCACGAATAACGTGGACCATCGAAACTTTTGCCATCGCCGATTCGTGGGATGAGAAGCGCCAGCGTTTTGTCGGCTTACGCGCGAACTGCAACGTAGCGCTCGATGCCGATTCGACAGCGCTTCTGGTTAAGCCGGAGGTTGCCCTCCGCCAATTGGATGCCGAACGTCCAACCAGTTTGCCAACCACCGGGGCGGTTGTAACACCGGGCGGCGAAACGCCAACGCCAAGCAGCGCCGGAGATTCTGGCACTCAGACGCCCGCGCAGGCTACAAAACCAACCCGCTTTTACGGTAGTGTGAAGCTCGACCCGGCGCGCTTGAACCGCGATGCGGCCCAGGTTTCGGCTGAGGTTCTCCAGCATCTGACAGGCCTCCTCAATGCAGATGTTGAAGTGACGTTGGAGATTCAGGCGCGAGTTGAAGGTGGCATTCCAGACAACATTGCTCGCACTGTCTCGGAGAATTGCAAAACGCTCAAGTTCGAGAACCAAGGCTTCGAGCGAGACTAAGGCAATCATGTACCTTAACAACCAAGAAGCAGCGGTTAAATTACTCTATTACGAGGCTGTTGCGCGGACTGTGGAGAAGCTCGGCCCCGTAAATATTGCCACGCCTCTAATCATTGGAATTCACGGTGACTGGGCCACGGGCAAATCAAGCCAGTCCCAGTCGACCAACGTTAGAAATGTCATCGTCTCGCCTGTTGTCATGAGTAGGCATTCCTTACGATTTGCCGCGTGGCAGTTTCCATCTGCGGCTGAGTGTCACCGCGCCGCTCCCGTTCTACCGAGCTATCCCATATTGACGCTCAGGCCGAGATTTCAGACCCTATCGTCCCATGCCGTCTCTTGAATCCGACCTGAAATCTGCATCGGTTTTTTCGCACCTGAGCGCGGAAAAGGCGGCACTTTACCGGGCCATCCTGCGGGTCTTCGTGCAGGCCAAGACTTCCTTCGCGCTCCACTTGCGACCTGCCGACGTACGTGCAGTGCTACGGGATGAAGGCCTACTCGATGAAAGTGACGCTGGATCTCTTGACGTGGCGCTGACGCAACTTTGCGAGTGGCGAAATCTCGAATCACATCGGGACACAGCCGACGTGACGACGATTGAGGAATTCTATCGCCCTCGATTCCTGTACCAACTCACAGTGGAAGGCGAAGCTGCGGAACGCGCGCTCGCTTTGTTCTTCGAAACGTTGATTCAGCCGGGCGAACTTCAAGCCACGGCGTTGGCTGATATCCGGCAGTATCTTGGCGAACTTTCCAAACTTGCCGAAGACGAGACAATTGACGAAAGCGTCGTTCATCGGGTTCTTCATTTGCTCACCACGCGTTTCGAGCAATTGACGGCCCGCGCGCAAACATTTCTTCGAGGCCTTCAACGCACCATTGATCTTCACGGGATCAAAATTGAAACGTTCCTTTCGTACAAACAGACACTGATTGATTATCTCGAACGCTTCATCGCCGAACTGGTGATTTCCACACATGAAGTTGCCGACCGGATTTTGGAAATCGAGAAACATGAAGTCACCCGACTGCTTAACGCTGCCGCACGTCGCGATGTTGCCGATGC
>JAKEEH010000552.1 GCA_022616725.1 Limisphaerales bacterium
CTTGCAACTGGGCTCCACTACCTCTCCGATGGTCAGTGGCAGGAGAGTGTTGTGGCCTTCGAGATCGGCCCGAACGGCCACGCGATTGCGAGCAAAGGCCAGCATCTTGTGATTCTGGCGCCGGACATCAATTCGGGCGGTTCGGTGGATCTGCTTTTGCCGGACGGAGTGCAGCGCCTGCGCAGCAATCCGATGGGACTTTCCTATTTCGACACGGCCTCTGGACAGAGCGTGCTGTTGGCGGAAGTCACCAACACAGTGGGCACGCTGATCGAGCCGAACGTGGTCCTGTTCGACAACTGTTTCGACACGATCCGCGGAGCGCTGCGCTACACGTACACGCGCGATTACTTCGAACAGGATGTAATAGTATATGAGAACGTCGGCTCGCCTGCTGATTACGGCCTTAGCCAGGCGACGACGCGATTGGAGATGTTCACGGAATTCTTCGACCCGCCTGAGCCAAATAAGTCCACTCAAACCCTCCCCGGCAACGTGGAGGATGAAACTCTAAAATTCGGTTCGATGCGAATCGGCCGCGGCAAGGCCTACTTCCTGGGCAACACCCTGGAAAGCGCCGACGTAGGCAAAACGTGGCAGCAGATCGACGGTCGGGATTTTCTAGTAGAGTCGGTACATTACACGCACGTGGCGCCCATGCTGCAAAATCTTCAGGCGTCCAATTCCAGGGAGAAGAACTCGAAAGTGGCGGCGCGAACCGCGCGTGACCGTCGGGGTTTGGTGGCCGGTCTGCGGAAGCGGGAAAAGTCGACGGAAGTGGCCAGCATCAAGCCGGGACGGATGCCCGATCAATGTGCTAACGACCAGTTCGTGAGAGGAATCTAAACAGGAAATTGGTTGACACTTCAATGATAGAGAAGTGTCAACATGAACGACAATGAACTTGTAGAGAAGAAGAAGAAGAGCAACAACACCTCCCCCCCTAGGGGGGGAGCGCCGAAAAATTTTCGGCGGACTTTTGCCCAGCGTCTGCAGGCCGTGAAGCTCCACCTGGAGGAAGGCTTCTCCCAGCAGTTAGTCGCCCAGCAGATGGACATCAGCAAGTCCTCGCTTGGCAATTGGGTGTTACGCTACCGTCTCCACGGCGAAGAGGCCCTGAAGGACCAAGACGATCGAGCGTCGGCCAGGAAGCTGCCGGCCGCGGTGCGCGACAAAATCCTGGAACTCAAACGCCAGGAACCCAGTCGCGGGGTCAAAAGGATCTCGCAGCTGTTGCGGCGGATTTTCTTTCTGCCCGCCAGCGCCGAGACCGTTCGCCAAACGCTCAAGAAGGAGGGCTTGGTAGAAAGCCCGCCCAAAGCCCGGCGCAATCTCACCCGGCCTCGCTTCTTCGAACGAGCCACGCCCAATCAGATGTGGCAGACGGACATCTTCACGTTCCGGTTGGGAGGCAAATACGCCTATCTCATCGGATTCATGGATGATTATTCGCGGTTTATCGTCGGGGCCGATTTGTTTCGCAGTCACACCGCCGAAAACGTCCTGGAGGTGTTCCGCGTGGCGGCCGGCGAATACCAGCCGCCCAAGGAAATGCTCACCGACAATGGACGCGAGTACATCAACTGGCGCGGCACCACCCGCTTCCAGGCCGAGATGAAGAAGAACGGAACCCACCATTTCAAATCCCGGCCGCATCATCCCATGACTCTGGGAAAAATCGAACGCTTCTGGGAAACGATCTGGCAGGAGTTTCTTTCCCGGGCGCAGTTCGACAGCTTCGAGTCGGCCCGCGAACGAATCCGTTTCTGGATCAAATACTATAATCACAAGCGACCTCATCAGGGGATCGAAGGTCTGTGCCCGGCGGACCGCTTCTTTGAGATCGCCACCCAACTGCGCAAAACCATCGAGGCGGGCGTCCAGGAAAATCTGCTGGAGATGGCCTTGCGCGGCCAACCCAAAGCTCCCTTCTACATGGTCGGCCGCATGGAAGGGCAGTCGGTCATCCTCCGGGCCGAAAAAGGAAAACTCAAACTCAGTATCGACAATGGAAACGAAAACAAAGAACTCATCTACGACCTCAAACACGATCAAACGTCATCGTCCGCCAGCTCCGAGCTTCACGGCGACGGAAAAAGCCCAGGCAGTCCTGGCGGTGTGGACCGACCGGTGCAAGCCGTCGGAAGTCTGCCGGCAACTTCAGATCAAGTGCATGACCTTCCAGCATTGGCAGCGCCGGGCGATGGAGGGAATGCTCCAGGCGCTGGAGTCCAGAGTCAATCTGGCCAGGGGCGAAGCCCTGAGTCCGCGCCTGCAGGCCCTCCTGAGCAATCGTCACAAAATGCTCAACACCCGGAAAATCTCGACTCGGCTGGAGCAGATCCAGCTTGCGCGCAAGGAGGAGGTTGCTGCAAAACCGCAGTAGATGACTCCCTCCCAAAAGCGAGCCAGCCTGATCCTGCAAGTCCGAGCGGGTCAGATCACGGCGCAGGAGGCGGCCCAGCAGTTGGGCATCTCACGCCAGGCGTATTACAAGTGGGAGAAACGAGCGCTGGCTGCCCTGCTTCAATCCCTGGAGGACCAGCCCAAGGGGCGACCTCCGGCGACAACGGACCCGGCGAAGGAACAGTTGCAGAGCCGGGTGCAGGAACTGGAAAAGAAGGTTCGGCTCTATGAAGAACGCGAAGAACTGCGAGCCCTCCTGAAACAAATGGAGGAGCCGGACGATCCCGGCTCCTCCACTAAAAAAAACTCGAAATGATACCGCGTCTTCTGGAGCGACTGGAAAAAGCCCGTGCGGAATTTACCTGGGCGCAGCTGTGTTACCGGCTCATTCCCTGTGCCACCGTTTTACGGTGGAGAGCCAGGGCCAGAGCCGGGGAACCTCTGGTGGAGAAAGCCGGCCCCAAGAAGAAAGAGCCGTTACCAGGGCAGCTCTTGCAGCACCAGATTCAACAGCTTGCTCACCGCCGGCGCCGGACCGCCGGGACCAGCGCTCTTTATCAGCAATGGTCGGAGTTCATCTCCCGGCGGGACTTCCAGGAACTGGTCGCTCAAGAACGCCAAAACAGGATGGAGGATATGAAGCGCATTCAATGGCTCAAACCGGGAGTGGCCTGGAGTCTGGACACGACCGAGTATGGAATGGAGAAAATCAAAATCACGCCCCTGCGCGATCTGGCTTCCAAATACCAGGTGCCCTCTCCGCTGGTTCAGGCCGCTGAGGACGGCACGCGCATCGCCGTCTATCTGGACCTGATGTTCAAGAAAGAAGGACCCCCCATGTTCCTGAAGCGCGACCTGGGCTCACCGCTCAACTGCCGGGCCGTCGATGAGGTGCTGGAGCGCCACCGCGTACTGCCACTCAACAGTCCTCCGGGCTATCCCCGGTACAACGGATCGATGGAGCGAGGGATGCGAGACCTCAAAGACGCCCTGGACGAGCAACGACTGCAAGCGTTGATGAAAGATGTGCCGCTGGCTTTGGAGGTGGAACTGGCCACGCACAAACTCAATCACCGCCGGCTGCGCAGCCTGGGGGGATCGACGCCCTGCCAGGTTTACCATGATCCCCATCGCCGGCTGCGGCTGCATGGGGCCGTACGAGACCGAATTTTCCGTGAAATCTTTGAGCAGTTCTGGCAGTTTGCTCAATGCATGCCCGAACGGAACCGCCACAGCTTAAACGCCGGCTGGCGTTTGATCGTGGAAGACTGGCTCCGCCGCCAGCGCTGGATCACCGTTCGGGAAAACAACCAACAGAAAGTGTCAACCCATTCCAAAGGATTTTTCTCTCAGAATTGATTTTGCACTACAATGAAGCCAGATGGGGATGGGAAATACCTAGTCTTGAAGATCACCAAGACGTTCATCCGGGGAAAAACTCGGGAAAGAAGGACTGGAATAAGGAGTGGCAGGACTGGGTGAATAAGAAACTAAACAAGGGCAAACCCGTAACCGAAGCTGAACTCAATGCGAAAAAAAACCAGATGATTAAGAAGTTTGGCCTGGATAAGATAGGGAAGCAAGCAAAGAAGAACTGGAAGAGCAACTGCAAGCTGAGACGTGGGTCTGGCAGAGCGGCAGCGCTCGCTCTGCTTCTGGCGATGGCCAGCAATGCAGCCAACGCGGCAGATGCTGATTCCCTCTACGGACTCGTTGGTGAATACATCGACAAGTATCCGGCAGGAGATCAGGCACAGTTGGATGCATGCTCAGCGGCAATTGGCGACGAGGTCTCAAGAATAACGGGAAGCACTCTCACGGGTGAAAGAATCGCCTTCGAACTAGCGCATTAGAGTCGCGGTTTGCCAAATTGGGCTTGAACTTAAAAAGGAGTTGAACCTACAAACGCGCGTGCGCTTTCATGTAGTGGACAAGATCGTGCATTATCCGGACGGCTGCGCATTGAGCGGTTTCCACCATGACTTGTTCCACGGACTGGCATCGCGTCGCGGCAATTTTCTGAAACGTCATCCAACGGACGTGACGATGGCGCAGCAGAGGGAATTGTCTCTCGTGCTCAATCTCTATTGCACACCCTCAGTCATCGAACCAGTAGTCAACATGTTGGTTCAGGACGGCGTGAAAAAGGCCATAGGCGCGCCTCCCGGCTGCATGTGGAGGCCAGTAAAGGTTGAGCGCGTGTGCAATATCCCGTATGCGAAGGGCGTAAGGTTCCATCCAGGAGAATGGTCACGCAAGGAGGAACCGGAAGAAGTGGTGATGGAGCATTCCTATCCCGTAAACGAAGCCGAGGGCGTGCCTCTGTTTCACGAGTTGTTCTGCCCCCACCTTGAGGACGTTTGGAAAGGCTTTCAGGGGCTGAGGAACATCCGGTTCACGATACCGAGAAACCGTGAAAAGAGCCGCGTCAAGCTCAACAAGGAACTCTTGATTGCTTATCCAATTACGTGGCACGAAGGGTACCACGTTTTCAACGATGAACTGTTCCAGAAATGCAACGGATTTTTCGATTGGGATTACTTCGAGCACGTGGTTGGCGAGTTGCCGAAATGAACCGCAAAAAACAGACTCACATAAGGGCAACTCGCGGGACTGGTGACTGTTCTTCACGGCCCGAATTGTTAATTGGGCCTTCTGGCCAGCCGTTCTTTCGCCATCTTGACGATTTTGTCGAATTCCTCCTTGCCGCCGAAGTTTGTGGTCGCCGCGCTCGGAGGTTGTGGTCGAAACCAATGTGGCCAAGCTCTGTGACACTTTTGAGGAGTTCATCGACGGCATGGGTGTCACCCGGATTCTCCCGTTGCTTAGGGAAATCTCAAAGCGCTGGACACAGCTAAGCGCTAGCAAACGCGACTCGGTGAACTACTTTGGTTGCAGCGCAACAAGATCTTCACGCATGGCGACGGCGGATTGATAACGCGCCGACGGATTCACTTCGCAGGCTTTAAGGATGATTTCGTTGAGCTTCAAGAGGAGCGGATCACCATTCTCGAAAAGCGCGGTTGGCAGGTCGGGGAATTGAAGGCGGTCCTTCCCCATGCTCACTTCATAGAGCACCTTGCCGAGGCTGAAAACGTCAGCGGCGGGAGTTCCCGGTCCTTCGGGGGCGATATATCCCTCGGTGCCCAGATACGTCACTGCTCTCGGCTTGCTGTCGATTCCCGTGACCAGACCAACGTCCGCGAATTTGGGCGAGCCGTTCACGAAGATGATGTTGGAAGGCTTGATATCGCGGTGAATGAGACGCTGCTGATGCAGGAAATCCAGCGCCGAAGTCAGTTGAAGCGCCAGGTGCACGCACTCGCCAGCGGGTAGTTTGCCTTGTTTGCGGAGGATGTTCGCCAGGGTTTTCGCGGAGTAGGTTTCGGGCACAATTTTCTGGCCCTCGTTCTCATCGTCGGCAAGTTCCATGATGTAGTAGAAACAGCCTTCGTTACGCCCGACATGCAGGATGTGGACGAAGCCCGGATGCAAACGGGAAATGGGAGTGAATCGCTGAATGCCGCGAAATTCGCGATCGAACGGTGCCGCTGTGACGAAGGCGCTTTGGTAAACGAACTTCACGGCGTGATATATTCCGATGATGTCCCTTGCCAGCCAGACTTGACCGTAGGCCCCTTCGCCAATGCACCGCACCAGCGTGTGATCTGGCACACTGGGCAGCGGCTTTCGGTCATCTGGCAATTTTTGGCCATCAGATTGTTTTGCAGGCAGCGGGATTTTATTTGGTTCGGCGTGTGGTAGCAGTCGTTCAACAATTTCCTTCTCCCGGTCGAGTTGTTGCACAGCCATTTCTTTTTCACGCATGAGCCGCTTTGAGTGGGCGAGGACTGACCAACACAAAGCGAACGGAACCTGTGCGCCAGCTACGATCAGCCAGGGTAACCAGATGTGACGACCAAACATCAGGAGGCAAGCAGCACCGTATAGAAGGGCTGCTGCCAGCAGGCTGATGCCGGAGGCGGCCCAGGGCTTTAGTGACGCCAACGCTGCGCCAAAGACAATTCCAGAGAGGACAATCAACAGGAACTCGGTCAGTGGTCTCGCGCGAACGAGCCAGTCCCGTTGCAGGAGATTGTTGAAGGAGACCGCGTGAATCACGACGCCGGACTGACGTTTCTCTCCCCAGCGGCTGAGCGGGGTGGAGAATTCATCCGCCTTCTCCCATTGCAGCTTGGTATTGGGAGCGCCTCCGACGAAGACGTAGAGATCTCGAAAGTAACTGGGCTGCTGAATCAGTGCGTCGGAGAAACTGATCCGGCGCAGTGAGTCGAGGCTCTTTGGATAATTCAACCAGCGTGGTGCGAGCCGGCCAGTCGGTTGAGAAGTGATCGGCGCGCCAGCCAACTGTGCTGCAACCCATGGAAGACTTGGATAAGTTTCGTCACCCGCGTGAATCAGTCGGGCACCTCGGTCGGCCGGTTCAAAATAAACCAGACTCAATCCAACTTCCTTGGCCGATTTGCGGAATTGTTCCAGCGGAAACGATGGCTGCCCTCCGGCGAGCCCTTTGACTTCCTGAAAATCCGGAGATCGTAGCTGAGACGTTCGAACCAGCTGCGCCATGGATCACCCAGACAGAGAAGTCCGACGAGCTGTTCGATTCCTATTCCGCCCGATGGATGAAAGAAAGAACCGCTGTGCAAAGGCGAGTCCGGTTTGAAACGGCAGAACATACCCTCCAACGTGATCTCAAACGATGGGAGGTCGAATGGGATAAGGTTCATCACGGATGAAAACTGTATCGGCGGCAGGCTTAACGAGGAGGCAGCGCGAAAGCGTTGGACATTTTCTGGACTTGTTTACTGACGTTGAAGCGGCATTGAAGAAGAGACTGGCTTTGCCGGCTGACGATAAGACGGGCGTCAAGGTGCTCATCAACGCTTATGAAACAAAAAATCCGTATTGGAGAGATTCAGCAAATTGCCTTCGACACCTGACGGATATTCGCAATGTGCTGACCCATCAACGCGGGACTGCTTTCGGTTATCCTGTCGCTATCACTTCGCGCTCGATTGAGGCGCTTCGCGAAATCAAAGCGCACCTTGCCCGCCCCGAATCGGTTTCGGCCAGGTATTGCCGCAAAGTGCTGACAGTTTCGGCCTCGGACTCTTTGGCCCATGTGGTAGCTCTCTCCTTTGAAAATGGATTTTCACAGTTTCCCGTGGTTGATGCCGGCCGATTCGGCGGTCTGGTCACCGAATCTGAGATAACTCGCTGGCTGGGACACCGGGTCAAAGGCAATTCCGCCGAAGTGGATTTGCGCGATGCCTGCGTCAGGACTGTGTTGAAAGAGAAAGACCCGACAATGCGCGGGATCGCCATCTTTCGCTTTAGAAAGTCGGACGCTCCAGTCGAGGAAGTGATGGGCATGTTCTCGATGGAGGCAACACTCGAAGTTGCGCTGTTGACCGAGAGCGGCAGCAAGCACACGCCGATAAAGGGCATCGTCACACAATGGGACGCAGCCCGATTTTCCCATCCGCAGTGATGAAATAAGGAGTGGACATTGAATTCACATCCGAGGGTTTTCCCAATACTGGACCGGTAACAAACGGTACAGACCGCCTGCCTGTGACTTGGGACGACTTGTTGTGGGCAGCTATCACCGTTGGAAGGCCGAGCCGTCACTTCGTGTTCCGGCACGGTACTTCGTCGTTGTACGAAGGGTTATTCAGAGTTTCAGCTTTGAGAATGACGGTGGAACAAAGCGCGCCCGGTGCGAGACGGTTGAGGCGCACCGCCGCGTCCAAAAGCCTTGATCCCAGCGAGAAAGGCGCGATCAACTACTTTCTTGGCCTCACGCTTTGCAAGCTATTTGCCGAAATACAGCTTGGCGCGCCGTGGTTGCTTCATCTCGACGTGTTTCGCGATCGGTTGAATTCGCGTCTCCTAAGCGGCAGGTCGCGTCCCGACCTCATCGGCCTTACGACTGGCGGAGAATGGGTTGCTTTGGAGTCAAAGGGCCGTGTCAGTCCACCTACGGCCGAGGCCAAGGCGAAAGCCAAACAGCAAGCTGAGCGGATTGTTTCGATCCGCAGCGTGCCGGTGGCGTATCGAGTTGGATGCGTCGCCTATTTTAAGGACGACATCGTCCGCTTCTTCTGGCGCGATCCACAACCCGACGGTATTGAGCCTCCCAACCCGATCAGGCTGGACGTTACAGAAGATGATATATGGAAGTTTTATTACCAGCCGATTATGGCGCTAGTCGGGCCTGACCATGCGGCGATGATTGAGCGCGAAAACGTACCGATTCCGTTCAAAGAAGCGGACCTGAGCATTCGAGTCCTGTCCGAAGTGATGCGGTTGTTGCGATTGGAGAAGTGGAAGGATGCGGGTCATTGGTGCATGGAACATCCGGAGCAGCTTGCCCAAGCAGAAGTTCACGGTGATGGAGTTAGAATCCTTGCCGGTCAGTCGTGGAGCAAGCCGTTTGAAGAAACCCGTGAGCAGCGGTAGAGGCTGCCGCCTTGTTGAAGGATTGGCTACCCGTGGCGAATCCAATACCATTCGCCGATGAGCGCCGTCTCAGACGCATTCAAGAACCTGTTGAAGCGCATCCAGCCAACTGGTGGCGAGCTACAGGCTGCCGAGAGGCATTTTGGGACGATCAAGACGCGGCTCGAAACGGTGTTCGCGGCGAAAAAGTTCCCCAAAGCCGGAAGCTTCAGTCGAGGGACTTTTATCCGGGGACGGAGTGATGTTGACGTATTCGCGCAGATCCCGCTGGAGGAGGTCTGGTGGGGGAACGCGTGGAGGTCCTCTTACACCATCCTGGACAAATTCCGCAAGGAAATCGCCGCACGTCTGCCCAACACCAAGGTGGGTCGTGACGTTCACGCTGTCGTGGTTGAGTTCAGCGACATGGACATTGATGTCGTTCCTGCGGCTTGGGGCGGTTTCTCCAAAGAATACAAGCGCCCCTTGTATTACATCCCGAACGGCGACGGCGGCTGGATGCTGACCAGTCCTGAAATCCACAACGGCTACATCGCGTTGAAAAATCGGGAGAGCGGAGGGAAACTCCGGGCCGTCGCGCAGCTTTTCAAATTCTGGCGAGCTTGCCGCAACCCTCCGATCCCGATTTCCTCCTTTCACATCGAAATGGTCCTTGCGAGTGAAGAGATTTGCACAGGTGTCAAAAGTTACGCGGAGTGTATGACGGAGATGTTGCAAAAAATGGCGGAACGGGATTGCGCGGGTATTCTTGATCCTTACCGTATTAACGGCGGCATAGCCGCGACGAAATCCGAGGCGCAACGCGCGACGGCGTTGGCGTCCGTGAAAAACTCCCGCGATCAAGCAAAGGCCGCGCTGTCCGACGAGCGCAACGGACGAATGGATGATGCAATGCGGCGCTGGGATTACGTTTTCAACTACAGGCTATTCAAATGAGCCAGCCCATTCCGACGTGCGACATTCCTGAAAAGCAAAACAGTGAACGTTCGCTGAAACACATTGCCGCTTGGACGCATCTCTACGGGCACGCGAAGATCATCGCTGGTTGGCAATTCTTCCTTTCCGTCCCATGCGCGCTGACGATGGCGTTGATCGCCTTGCGCTGGCCGGAAGCCAAAGTAATCACAACGCCGCTTTCTCTGCTTTTCGGCTGGATTGACATTCTGTGCCTCGACCGAATTCAAAATGAACGCAAGAGAGTTGCCGCGAAAATGCAGGAGCAGTTCGATTGCGAACTGTTCGATTTGGGATGGAATGAAATTCGTTGCTCAACTCCTCCCGACACGGAACTGCTGAATGGATCGGCTGATAGATTCCGGCGAAAGAAAGCGAACGCGAACCATCGAGACTGGTATCCGGTGGAAGTGTGTCGCGTGCCGTTGCCTCTCGCTCGTTTGATTTGCCAGCGTGCGGCGGTGTGGTGGGATATGTCACAACGCCAGAAATACGCCGGGTGGCTCGTGGCGATTGTCGCTGTGCTGGTCGTCGGAGTTGTCACGTTTTCCTTCACTACTGATCAGCGCGTGCGTGACATGGTTCTTTCCGTTTATTTGCCAATTGCTCCCGCTGTCGTTTGGGCTGTCAGGGAGTGTATCCGACAGAAGGAGACCGTATCGAAGCTAGAAAAACTCAAAGGCCAGATCGAAGGGCTCTTCGGCGAGGCGATTTCGGGCAGACGGAGCTTTACCGAATTGAACCAACTTTCTCGAAACATTCAGGACATGATGTTCGATGGCCGATCACGCAATCCGCTGTTCTTCGATTTCATTTACAACAGATTTCGCCCTGAACATGAAGTGCGCATGGGCGAAAAGGCGAAGGAGATGGTTGAAGCTGCTTTGGCCAAACAGGAGCACTGGAAGTGACGATTTCCAATTTCAGTGAAACGGTGGTACGGCAAATCGGAAACGTGCTTGAAAGTGCGGCCTCGCATCGTGAACTAACGGCGCTTTTCAGCGAGTGCAAAATTGTTGAGCAAGGAGGGAACCCGAAGTGGGAACGTATCACGCTCGCACTCATTGCACGGCAACGTCAGGATAATTGCGGTAACAACGTGGTGGCGTTCATCCAGGCAGCGATGAACCCTGTGCGCTTCGTCGGCCAGACGAGCCGTTTCGAGGAATTGCGGCATCACTTGAACGAAGTGATTTCGTTTGCCGGTCTTCAACTTGGGGATGATGGAACAGTCGGGACGGCGACTACGGCTCGCACGCTGAGCGAAGCAGCCGAACGAGCGGGCCGACTACGAAAGCTTTTGCAACAACGACAAGTTCATTCTGATGTTCGCTTGTTTTGCCGAGAGGAGCTGCTGAAGGACAACTATTTTCATGCGGTTTTTGAGGCGACTAAAAGCGTCGCCGACAAGATTCGAAGCAAGAGCGGGTTGCTATCAGACGGCGCTGAGTTGGTGGATGGGGCGTTCTCCATCAAGAATCCAATGCTGGTGATTAACACGCTGCGCACTGAGACGGAGCAATCGGAGCACAAAGGTTTCGCGAATCTGTTGAAAGGCGTGTTTGGCACTTTTCGGAACGTGACCGCCCATGCACCGAAGATTCATTGGACCATAGAGGAACAAGACGCCCTCGATCTCCTCACGATGGTTTCGTATTTGCACCGGCGACTGGACCGCGCTGTGAAAGTGCCGCACCATTCTGGCGTAGCGACATGAAGCGGCCTCGGATCAGGGGCTCGCGCGAGTTTCATTCAGACCGCTTTCAGCTTATCGCTGATCTCTTTCGCAAATCGTGAAATGCCGAGTTGGACCAAAGCGCCGAATCTGTTTTCAAAGGCCGTCGAGTACGCCAAATAAATTTTGTGCCTTGCTCGTGTGAGGCCAACGTAAAACAGTCGCCGAGCCTCTGCCAGCGGGCGCTCCAATGGAGGTTCCCACGTCCGCTGCGCTCTGTTCCATATCCATCCGGGCAGCATTCCCTCAGCACAGCCAGGGATTATCACAACATCGAACTGGCGACCCTTACAGCCATGAAGCGTTGTCAGCACTACTTTGCCTCGCACTTTTCCATACGCAGAAAATTCACGTAATCTCGCGGCGCTCAGATTTCCTTCCACTGCGGCCAATTCGGTCAGGCGTTCGTATCGTTCTAAGTCGGTGGCGTATTCGTGCGAACCCGCCAAAAGATGTTTCAAGCCAAGGAATGTTTCCGCTTGCGCGACGTAATCGCGAACAGTGCTATTCTCCTGGACTGGGTGCGTGAGGAATTTGTGGAACAGTATTCGGCTATCGAGCGACGATGAGCCGCGCTCCATTCGCCCCGTAGTCTGAAGGAGGTCAGAGAAAAACCGAAAAAGTTCATCGAACGACTGCTCTCTGTCTTCTGGAGCACTTAGCGACCAAGCGGCTGTAGCCTGAAGCCACCGTACGAGGGGCGCAGTCGGGAACGTCGCATCTCGTTCCCAAATGAAAGGGATTTGTTTTCTCTCCAATTCGACCTTGATTGCATCAACCAGACCTCCGGCAGCCCGATAGAAAATCGCAATCTCTTCCCACGGTGTTCCGGTCTGTCGAGCCGCCGCCACGGCGTCCGCAGTCTTAGCTGCATGGTCCGAAATATGGCCATCCGACTTAAGAAAGAAGACTTCGCCTTGGGTTTGACGCTTCGGATCAGGAACATAACCACGCGGTTCCGTTGGTGCGAGCGCTGCTTGGCTCGCATCAATGATGCGTTGCCCGCTACGGTAATTGAATTTGAGACGAATCGGGGTGAAGTCAGAGCGAGACGCCAACTCATCCAGGTACTGTGGATTTGCGCCCGTGAAGTCATAAATCGTCTGGTCGGGATCACCGACCGCGAAGGCTCGAATGCCGGCGTGATCAATGAGGCTTGTGACGATTCGGTGTAGCGGGCCGCCGAGATCCTGGTATTCATCTACGATGAGCCATGGGAATCGCGCAGCTAAAAACCGGCGAACCCATGCATGCTCGGTAATCAGATTCAATGCCGTAATGATGATGCCTTCGAAATCGATTAATCCTTCTCGTAACAAAAGATTCTCGTACGCAGTCACGATCTGAGGATCGGTGTCTTCAAAACCAGACGTGTTCTCGCCACACGCAATCGCTCGTCGAAGTCGCGTTAGGCGAGACCCCATCCACCGAATGTCAGGATTCGCGATGACTGTTCGGGCGGCTTCGTCGAGCAGTTCGTTTGCTCGATCCTCACCAGCAACAGCAATTCCGTCTCGGAATCGTGGATCAACGAGACTGGCGTAAGGGCGTACAACACAGTTCAAGCAGAAGCTGTGAACGGTTCCTAAAAATAATCCCTGGTGCGCGTGAATTCCGAGTTGCCCCAAGCGATTGCGGAACTCTCGCACGGCATCATTGTTGAATGTGATGCACGCCAAGCCGGAAGGTGCCGAAATCTTCTCAGATACCAGATGCCCGATCTTAATAACCAGCGTGGCCGTTTTGCCGCTGCCCGGACCTGCGAGCACCACGGTATTCTCGTCGAGGAGAACGGCCTGTTTCTGTTCCTCGTTCAGACGCCGGAACTCGTCATTCAGGTTTAATGTCGCCATTCGAGACTTGCTGAACGATGAATTGTATCGCGTTTTGGATGTACTCTGGCGCGGGTTGGCCCTGTATCTTTGATGCGAGCCTCTGCGCAAATCGTCCTTTGCCAAGACTCTCGATTCGGTAAAGAACCTGAGCCTTCGCCTGTTCATCGCCTGCCAGCGCCTCATCCACTGCGGCGTCGAACCGAGCACTTGCCGCGGTGGAGATGCGCAACTCTCTGTACGCAGCTTTCATTTCACCAGCCACAGACGGCAAAAGGTCTAATTCCAACGTGTGTTCTCCGACGAATACCCCTTCTGTAGCCAGGGCTGTGCGTGTCTCCGTTTCCTGGCCAGCATCGAATGTTGCCTGCATTTCCGGTCGGAGATCCTCGGGATGTACGAGGCGAATTCCGCGTTTGAGACCGTTCCTCTTAGTCGTGCCGTTGGATTCGTATGGATCACCATCAGTGATTACGACGTTTGGCACAGCCAAACCACCTGGCGAGAGCAATGTTCGGAATGGCCCGAAATCTGTGCCGTTAACAGAACAAACTGAAATCCCAAAATCGTCCAGTGATGAGCCGATAAAATTTGATTCGAGGTACGCGTTTGCAAAAGCAGGCACCAGAAACTGCTCGGCCGGTCCTTCAACGAAAATCACCGCCCTTGCGAAAAACATTTCGCCGCGTGTCACATCCAAGTACCGCTGGAGATCGTCTCGCGCTTCCGGCGTCAGTGACAAGTTTCGAGACGTGAAACCAACCGTCTCATCACCGATGTTGCGGAGAAGCACAACCGATTGCAGGGGCGCGACCGCTACGATGTTTGGAGAGTGCGTGGTGACGAGGATTGAATGACTGCGACCCAGGAAGTAGCGGAATAACAAACGCTGCAACTGCGGGTGAAGATGTGCCTCCGGCTCTTCAATCGCGAGGATAGTGCTCACGATTTCCTTCGCCTTTTGCTTCATTTCCAATTCCTCCAGAAGGAGAGCCAAAAACAGAATGTTGGCCGTGCCGAGGCTGGCGTCACTCAACGGCCTGGTCCGCGGTTGATCCAGAAAAACTCGGAGGGACTTAATCAATTGGTCGGGTTCGCTCGCAGCGAAATCCAAATCCGTCTTCACTGCATGAATCGGTCCGGCAAGGTGTCGAATTCGAGCATTAACCGCCTCGATCAAGTTTGAGAACGGTTCGACCTCGAGAAGCTTCGCTTTGGCACTGTCGAGGTCTTCACGCACCTGTTCCAGGTGGGCTTCCGGAATGAGTTTACGCGTTCGTTCGAGCAATGGACGGAGAGGCGATTTTCGCCAGCTTTGAATGTCGCCTTCGGCATCCCGCAACGCTGGAAGTAAAGTGATTGCGAGCCACTTCCGAATCTCATTGCCCACGACATGCTTCTCATCTGCGCCTCCAAATACTAAGTATTCGTAGTCGTCATCCGTTAACTCATCAGGGGCAATTCCTGCGCCTTCGCCGCCATTCGTCGCGGTTTCTGCTAATTCGATCCGTTTTCGGGGCCTGAACTGGTAAGTCAGCAGCGCCGTTTTCGGAGAAACAACACAATCGGAAAGAATGGCACTCGCACCTTCGTTCTCCTCAAACCCCTTGATGAAGACTTTAATCTCGATGATGTGGCCAGCGAAAGGCTTTGGCAGTCCATCCCAAAAGTCTTCGCCTCGCAACCTTCGAGCCGAATCAGGCAGGGACGGATCGAGAGCAAGACGGAGTGCTTCCAATAGATTGCTTTTGCCAGCGGCGTTTTCGCCGACGACTACGGCCGTTGGCTCAAGGTCCAACTGTAGATTCTTGAAGCTCCGAAAGTTCGTGATTTCAACACGGCTGATGAAGGGAGTTTTCATTCTGCAAATTCGGTCTCGTCTGCGCCTGACTGAACCGGAATTGTGAACAATTTGGCTCTCCGATGCGAGTGCTGATTCAGTGGATCAAATGGTCAAACATCCACCAGGCGCAAGAGCAAGCCGAGCGGCACCGGCCATAGCTATCGACCCTCTGTTGTCATCATCTCGACAACGCCGTGGAAAATGTCGAGGACGGCGGGCATTTAGACGATTCATTTCCAGCGAGAGAACCAGTCTGCAACCGCACCGTTTGGTTCAAGCGGGGGCAACGTCACACTACGAAAGCCTTTCTCGCAGTGAACAACTACACACTGATGATCGCGTAGGCTGCGGAGTTTGTGCGGTTTGATTTTGTGTTCCTCGGTTTCAGAATAGTTGACGTTGCGTCTGCCTGCATTGAAGCCCCATGAACGTTTCACGACCCGCTTTTTGCCGAGAAAGTCTGCGGCTTGGACTGCATCGCCCTCGTCGGCGGCGCGGAAGATGAGGCGGTTGCGGAGATTCAGCGTGAGCACCTTCGATTTGTCGTTGCCGAGCGGCGGCACAAATGAAGTAGTGCTCTGTGCGGCGGCGACGATGGTGGCGCCGGCTTCGCGAATTACGTCCACGCAGTTGTAATCGCTCGTACCGTCCTCGCTGGCGGTCATGAATCGCTGTGCTTCGTCGGCCCAAAGGATGAGCAAGTTTTTCTTCGCGCGATCGGCCTTCGCCTTGTCGAAACGACGCAGCGCGTGATTGTAGTAGAGCAGTTTCAAGAACGTGTTCACGTAGCGCCGCTCGGTTTGAAATTTCTGCGGCATGGTCGTGAGGATGATTTTCCCTTGGTCAATCGCGGCGAAGTTGAATGTGCTCTCGCCTGTGCAGAACACTTCGGCGACCTCCGGTGTCAGGAAGTATTGCAGGTAGTTGCCGATGGTTTCACGAACGCCGCCGTGCTGTTCTTCGGGCTGATTGAGGAAGCGGTTTGCGAAATGTCCATATACTGCGGCGCGGCGTGGTGTTTCCAGAAGGCGTTCGAGATTTTCCATTTCTTCCTCAAGGAGGTCGCGGTCGGACAATAATTCAAACGTACCGAGTAAAGTCACGGGCCGGTTCAATTCAAAGAGCAGTTCCAGCGCGTGGGCGATGTGCGTTTGCGCCTGGCTCTTGAAAAAGCCTTTGTCACCGCCCTGGCCGAGACTCGTGGCCGTGTCCACGATGAACTTCGCGTAGGTCGTGAACGGGATGCTGCGGTCGCCGGTCAGGTTGTAGCGATTTGGAGGCGTCCATTGTGTGTCGCTGTCATCCGTTCGGATTTGCAGATGAATGAGGTCATGTTCACGGCCGTAATGCTTCGCCATCGCAGAGAGCGTTTCCCAATAGACCCCTTTTTCATCAATGCATAGTCCGCCCCACTTCGGCTCGTTTTGGAAAACCTGGTGGGCAAGTTGGTTGATGCCGGAACTGGTTTTGCCAGAGCCGGTGTCTCCGGTGATAAGCCAACCGCGACAGAACTGATTACGTTTCCAGGTCAACCCGCCGAGTCGTGCAACGCGCGCTTTTCTCGGAAGGAACAAAAGCCAGACTGCAATGAGCGCGAGGAGAACGCCTCCGGCAATCAAGACGGCTTGCGGATTCTTCAGCGCCAGTAACAGGTCAGGCGGAAAGCCAATCGGATTGAAAGGAATGAGGTCGAGTTTCATTACCATGCCTTCCCGATGAGATAGCCGGCGAGCAGCGTTGCGAGCGCAGCGAATACGGCGGCGGTGCGGGTCACCCTGACCATGCCGTGATTTGGCGATGCGGCTCGCAGCACGCCGATGAGCGTCGCCGCCTGCCGCTGAATTTCCTGCGCTGACTCGACAAGTTTCGTGATGTCGGAGCGGAACTGCCCGAAGGATGGCAACTCGCGCCGACGGATTTCATCCCAACGCCGTTGGTGAATCCGAAACAACTCCACCAGCAACAGCACCGCATCATCTTCTCGCAGGCGATGCCGCTCGCGCCAGGCGACGATGGACTGCATAAATTCCTCGTCGAAGTCCCGTCGGTCTGTTTCAGGCATACGGTCACTTCGCGGACAGCAACAGTTCGGCGGCGGAATCGACCTCCGCATAGAACCTGCGTTGCCAGATTTGAAGCCGCTGCCGGTCAAGCAGGCTGAAAGCAAAATGCTTTGTCGCGGCGGTGATGGTGAGATTCTCTCGGCTTAATGCCTCGACCAGCCAATCCTGAAGCCGATGCATGACGATCTCCCTTCCGCCGAGTTCTCCCTTGATCTGGGCGTGGACTTCGGTGGATTCGTACAATGCGAAGCTTTCACTATGCGCCGCGTTGCGGACCACAACATAGCTACACGTTCGGCCGAGTTGGTCGGTGAGGCGCTGCACTTGGTCCACGCTGTCCAGTTCGTGATTCACCGGCATTACCAGTGTTAGTACGGCGCCGAGCGTCTTGAGCACTGCGGGGGCTTCAACTTCAGCGAAGTAATCCAGAAACAACTCGCTGGATGCAGCGCGGCAGTCCACAACCACGAGATTCGTCTTCTCCAGCGAACGGAAAATGCTGTCGAGTTCGCGCTGGTTTGCGAGGTCCAGGAACTGCACGTCAGGATGAAAACGCTTCAAAGTCGAATTCTCGTTGTCGCTATCAATAGCCATGTGGGTGATGCTCCTGTCCTTGAGATATTGAACGAAGTTGACGGTGAAGAAGCTTTTGCCAACGCCGCCTTTGCCATTGAGTACAAGATCAAGGCGTTTCATGTGTTGATGGCTTAACGATTCGGACTTGAGCGATGCGCGGCCCGCGCGAATGTGCTTGCGGCGCTTTGCCCGTGTGAGGATTCGCGCCTGGTTCCGCAGACGAATTAGTGTTATTCGGCTGCGGAGCAGTTGAGGTCTGTTCACCGTTCGACGGGACGCACGTTCGTTTTCGTCCAGGCCGGCGACGTGGCCGAACGATTTCGCCGAGCACCTGATGGCAGAATACGGCGATGGCCGTCTTGCTCGTCGGCAAGCAATGCTGCGTGAGCAGATCGGCAATGCCCCGATACGATGCGCGCTTCTGCCGCAACTCAACGATGACATCCTTCGCCGGAAGCAGGTCTTGGAACTTCTGCGGACGGCGCGGCGTGAATTCATCAACCGCTTTGCGGACTGCGGCTGGATCAAATGAGGACATACGGAGGAATGATTCGGATACGAACTTGGAAACACGATGGCGACCAAGCGGAAACGAGAATGCGCCGGCGCGGATAATTCGTAACCAGTTGCGGTTCGCGCAGAATTCCGGTCCGTGACGAGGTTGCTGACGTGGCCAGTCCGGGACTGTGGACTGTCTGCGGACAGCGTGTGTCCGTTGCTGATGCCCGTACCCAGAATGGCGAAACCGCGATGCGTTCGCGTATGCTGCCTGTTTGCGAACGCGACTGCGGGCGCGGACTGAGCGCGGACATGGATTGTTCGCGGACACCGATAGTGTTCGTGTGCATCCTGATTGGGGACTGTTCCTGGTCGCGGATTTGCCGCGTTCGTGGCCACGAGCGATGAATATCGCTTGACCCTTTCGGGTCTTCGCCGCGACTGATTCGCGGACGCGGAAACCTTGTGAGAACAAGGGGTAGGGCTTGCCCTGTCTTAAACATCATGAGAAACACACGGCCTCGTTTGTTCTA
>JAKEEH010000553.1 GCA_022616725.1 Limisphaerales bacterium
AGTGTGAACCCTTTTCCTGGATTTGTTCGTTCGAGGGCGCCTTCGACGAAAGCCAGCACTTGTTCGTGCAAGAGTTTGCGGCCACGGGAAAGCCGTTGCTTCACCGCGTCCTCTGTTAAACCCAAATCCACGGCCACACTCTCAATGGATTTGTGCTCGCGGTAAAACAAGACGAGAGGCTCGCGATAAGTCTCCGGGATACGTTCGAGTGAGCGCCAGAGGAGGGCCTCTTCTTCCTTCGAAATGGCATGATCTGGCGGCAATGGTTCCGGGGCGGCGGATTCCTGCGCTGCGTCGAGCAGTTCGGCGGCATGAACCGGCTCGCGCCGGTCGCGCCGGAGTGCCTTGCCAATGAGATTGCGGGCGATGCCGCACAACCAGGGCCGCAGCCTGGATGGCTCGCGCAAACGCGGGAGTTCGTTCCAGGCAGCGATGAAAGTCTCCTGTGCGATGTCTTCGCTTTGGCTCAGGCTGCCCGTGGCGCTGTAGGCCAAGGAGCAAATCAATGATTGGTATCGTTCGACGATGTGCCTGAAGGCATCGCGCTGGCCTGCCAAGGTTCCTGCCACCAATTCGGTATCGTCGTGCTCTGCTGCGAACATTGCTCTGGTCGTGATCATATCACCGCATAAGTACCCGAAAAGCGCGCACAGGTGACATGCTGGAGCGTTGAAGGGCGAAGAGTTAAAGGAGTTAAAAACGTTAAAGGGTTAAATGGGTTAAATCCGTTGAATCGTTGAATCGTTGAATCGTTGAATTGAACCGTTGAAGGGTTGAAGGGGATGGGGCGATCGAGTTAAAATAGTTAAGAAGGTTAAAAAAGTTAAAGCAGCTAAATTTAGTAATCAGCGATGAAAAGCAGGGATCGGCTGACGCCGGAACGACGGAGTTGGAACATGAGCAGAATTCGCGGCAAGAACACTTCCCCGGAACTCATCGTCTGGCGCCTGCTCCACCGGATGGGTTACCGCTTTCGGCTGCACGGGAAAAACCTGTCCGGAAATTGGATGTGCTGCCCGGTTGTGTTCGGCTATAACGGCACAGCCTCGCGCATGGCACGTATGGCGGCAGGCGGGGGACTTTTGCCGTCCGCACGCAATTGTTCCACCTCCGCCTCGACCAACGCGCAGAGCTGCCGATAAGTGTCTTCTTCCGAAGTTCCATGGCAAACACCGCCCCAAGGGAAAAGATCGGGGCAATAGCCGACGTACAGCCGATCGGCCTCCTCCCATCGCACGAATTTAAGGTAATGATCCTGCGGTTTCATTTGGTTGCTTGTCTAATCGCGTTGTCACCTCAGGAGAGGCTCACTCCCCGCCTGGTGGTTCGGCCAGACGCCGCGGCAAATCACGTGCGCCATCCATTAAGCGCACGGCTTGCAGTGTCACACCTTCTTCCCGGTAAAAGATGAGGAATCGTTGGAACGGGCGTTCGAGCGCAAACGATCGCAATCCCTGCAGTTTAGGATGTGCGAACTCGACCGAGGCCCGGCTGCTCGCAGAGCAGTAGCAATCTTGCATCCACCGCCTGTTGAAATCGCCGCGCCACCTCGCCACCTGCCTCCCGCACATACCATAGTGCCTGCAACGTGAAGTCTTCCAGAAAGGCATCGGCCTTTTGCAGGCTGAGACTCATCCACGCTTTTCTTCGCGGATGATGCGCTCCACGATGCCACGCATCTCCTCTACTGAATAGGGAGTATATGGACCATCAATGGCCTTGAGGATCTCTCCTTCCAGTTCAGGAGTGTCCTCCTCAACGTCAAGGACAGCCCCGGGCTGGAGCGTCACTTTCTGTCCGCCATCAGTCAGCACAATAAGGGCGCCGGTGTTCGCTTCTGCGATGAGCCGCCCGAGTTGGGATTGTGCTTCTTGAACGGTCAGCGTTTTCATGCAACCAGCTTAACGTTTCCCGAGGCGCTAAACAAGCGGGGTTACACACTGAATCTCATTCCTTTCGACCTTAAAGAGAGGCCCCGCAGCCCCGCAGATATCGACTTGGTTTTGCTGGCTGTCCTGCGCAGAATCCTTGGTCGTGTGCGACAGGCTGACACCCGAACGTCGTAGTTGGAACATGAGCCGCATCCGCGGGGAAACCACTTCCCCGAAACTCGTTGTCCGGCGGCGGCTGCATCGGATGGGTTACCGGTTCGTTTGCACGCCATCGTTAAACGCTACGTCGGAGCCCCTTTTTGCTTTCTCGACGCATAAAACGCTTCCCATTTTTCGCTGCGGATCTAAAGTGCGGCCGTAGCCGAAGATTCGAGCGCTGGTCAACCGTGAATCGATTGCGGGTCGCGACAGTGGGTGTTGGAGGCGCTCGATTTCCAAGGCCATTCAAACCATTGGAATTATGAAACGTTTCATGTTGATCTTCGCTGCCATCGCCCTCGCGGCGTTCACGACTTTTGGCGGCGAAACGAACGCCGCGGGCATTTGGAAATGGTCTCTCACCGAACAAACTGGCGAAACCATCCTCAAACTCAAGCAGGAGGGCGAAAAACTCACCGGCAGTTACACCAACCAATTCGGCAAAGCGGAAATTACGGACGGCTCGCTCAAGGACGGCGACATCACTTTCAAAGTGAAACGCGAATTCAACGGCCAGGACTTCGTTATCAAATATTCCGGCAAACTCTCCGGCGACAAAATCACCGGCAAAGCCGAATTCGACATTAACGGCGAAACGCGGGCGCTTGACTGGAATGCCAAACGCGACACCGCCAAAGCCGCCGCCGCCAGCGGCAACTGGAACACCGCGCTCATCCTCGGCGACGGCAACCGCATCGAAGGCACGCTCAAGCTAAAACAGGATGGCGACAAACTGACCGGCGCCACCGTTCGCAACGAAAACGAAACCCAAATCCAGGACGGCAAAATTTCCGGCGACGAAATCACGTTCACAGTCATCCGCGAACGCGACGGCCGAAAAGTCACCGCCAAATACAAAGGCAAAATCAGCGGTGACACGATCAAAGGCAAAGTCGAATCCGACTGGTCCGGCGAACTGGCAAACCCTCGACTGGGAAGGCACACGCGGGAAATAATTTTCCTGTGATCAGCGTTCTTTAACAGGAGCCAACATGGTCGTGTGACGGGCTCGGACCATAAAGAGATTACAGCGAAGTATCGGTGGGCCTGGTTTGCGCCTGAATTGCCAACATACAGGGAAGCCGATGCGACCTACGGGTACTTTGATTACGCCGAGTTGCCGCCGATCGCAGAGGCCCTTGACGGAAGCTTTACTTGGCTAAAGCCCTTGGACGTAGCGATCGCGCAGGGGATGCAACCGTATTGGGCCGACGCGCGCGATCGGTCGGCGCTCGAAACAAACCTGGAACCGACTCTGGAGGAGGCGGCAGAACAAGGGATTAATATTCCCGAAGTCTTCGGACGATTTATGCGCTCGCGGGACTTGCAAGAGCGTATTCCTTCCTGCACCGCGTGTTACTTCGATGCGCCTGAACGAATCGTCGAAGCGCCCACCCCGGGAGCGGGCAAGCTGGTTCGATTCATGGACGATCAACAGTGGTGCCTCCTGTGGTACCTTTATGTGGAACCGAGTGGCGCGCATGCCGTCGTCGTTTCGGATCAGGCTCTTGACGTTGATGATCCGGAACGGCCTCTAGCAACCGCTGAACTGTATTTGTGCGCTCCGGATTTTGAGACATTCCTCTATCGGTTCTGGCTTGAGAACTGCATTTGGTTTGTGCTCACGAAAAGGCATCGGTCATTGACGCCCATCGAAGCCAACTACCTGCGGCACTACGAACAGAGGAAGAGTACCGGCTCTTGAGATCGGGAATTTGGTGTTGGGCGTAATCACGTCGAACCACCACCGTTGTGGACGTGGCCTCCTGCCCGAATTTCCTTCGCCAGCCTAAACGATTCAGTCCCCGCCATTAGAAATGGGTTGTGAAACTGAAGCACGTTGATCCGTAATTCTCTGGCACTGTAAGCGGAGGCGCATAGAATGAGGACTGACTACCCCATGACAGGGTTATGCATGAATCGCGCTCGTACTGGATGACTTACGGTGTCGCGGTCGTTTCTGTGGCGGTGGCGCTGGTCTTGAGCGACCTGCTTGAGCCGTTCCTGGGCGACGCACGACCGTACCTTGCAGTTCTGGGCGCAGTGGTAGTCAGTCTTTGGTACGGCGGCTGGCGACCGGCAGCATTCGCCGCGATGATCGGTTATCTTGGCACGGCTTACCTGTTCATCATGCCGCGCAATAAAGGCGGTGTTCCAACAAGCGATTTTGCCGAAGAACTGGCTGCCTACCTGGTTTCGTGTGGAGTCGTAATTTCGCTGGGCGAACTGTGGCACCGCGCCCAACGGCGCGCCGAGCAGCACCGCAAGAGCCTGGAAGAAGAGATCGCCGAGCGCAAAGAAACTGAGCAGCGCCTGATTGCCAACCTGGCCATCGCTCAAATCCTGGCCGAGTCGCCACAGCTTGAGGACGCGGTCCCACGGGTGCTGCAAAAGGTGGGTGAAACTCTCCGGTGGCAGGTGGGAGCGGTCTGGATTCCGGATGCCGACGAGAGAATCCTGCGTTGCTTGAAAATGTGGAAAGCTTTCCCGGACAAATTCGCGCGATTTGAGGCAGTGAGTTCCGGACGCACGTTTAGGCCCGGAATTGGTTTGCCAGGACGTGTCTGGTCAACGCTGAAGCCGGTCTGGATTCCTGACGTGACCAGGGATGACAACTTTCCGCGCGGGCTGGTCGCATCTGCTGAAGGCCTGCACGCTGGATTGGCGTTCCCGATTTATGGCGAAAAGTTTCTTGGCATTATGGAGTTTTTTAGTGATGAGATTCGCGCGCCGGACGAAGCGCTGCTGGCTATGTTCGGGGTCATCGGCGGACAGATAGGACAGTTCATTGAACGCAAGCGCGCCGAGGAAGCGCTCCAGCAAGCACAAGCGGAATTGAAACAGCACGCGACGAAACTCGAACAGGTGGTCGCCCAACGGACCGCGAGGTTGCGCGAGACCGTGCAGGAACTGGAGGCCTTCTCGTATTCAATCGCTCATGATATGCGGGCGCCGCTGCGTGCGATGCAGGGCTTCGCCGGGATCCTTAAACAGGACTATGGCGATAAACTCGACGACACGGCGCAAGGGTACTTGCAGCGACTTGGCTCGGCGGCTGCCCGGATGGACCGCTTGATCGTAGATATCCTCAACTATAGCCAGGTGGTCCGCGAAGAACTCGATTTGGGTGTCGTAGATACCCACAAGCTCCTGCTGGACATCATTCATTCGTATCCGCAGTTCGACCACGCGCACGCGGACATCTCCATCGAAGGGCGCCTGCCGCTCGTCCTGGCTAACGAAGCGGCGCTCACCCAGGTCATGTCAAATCTGCTCGGTAACGCTGTGAAATTCGTTACGCCTGGCGTGCGCCCATGCGTGCGGGTTGGGGCAAATCCCGAGGTCGTTGATGATGGACGGGTCGAGCTTTGGGTGCAGGACAACGGCATCGGGATTCCACGCGACGTGCAGAAGCGCTTGTTTAACATGTTCACTCGTCTGCATCGGCCCGGGTTGTACGAAGGCACCGGTATCGGGCTCGCCATCGTGAAGAAGGCCGTTGAACGCATGGGCGGCAGCGTCGGAGTGGAGTCGAACCCGGGCGAGGGCAGCCGTTTTTGGGTTCAGCTACGGCGCCCAGTTCAGCAATGAAAGAGTTTTTGACAGTCTTGATCGAAGACGACGAAGACGACGTTTTTTTCTTCCAGCGTGCCATGCAACAGGTCGATTGGCCGGGCGCGATTCAAATTCTGCGCGATGGCGCCGAAGCCATCGCCTACCTGACAGACGCTCATTCAGCTACCGACCGGCAGCAGCATCCCACCCCATCGCTTGTCATTCTCGATTTGAATCTTCCGATCAGAACGGGTTTGGACGTCCTGGAAGTTTTTCGCGGCCACGATGACACGACGCCGGTCGTGGTGCTTACTTCATCAACATCCGAGCTCGACGTACGCGATGCCTATCGTCTGGGCGCCAACTGCTATTTCAACAAGCCCTCACATCCGGATGGGCTGGTGGAGCTGCTGAAGGTGCTGAAAGCCCATTGGCTCGATTACAACCGGCTCGCCTGAATGAAGGTTGTGTTGAGTGAGCTGACATCACGGCCCCATTTCGGCGAATGCGCGTGGCAGTTTACGCCGGCCGCCGTGGCCAAAACTTGAAGTGCCAAATTGGTACCTCAAGTTGTCGAACTCCTCGCGAGTCAACTGAAACATGAAATCCGCTGGAAAGCGTTCGGCATTGCGTCTGACCGCGCGATTAAAGGCTCTGGTTTCGACCCCAAAGATCCGCGCCAGGTCCGCATCAAGGATCATCTTCTGGCCGCGGATCGTAAGAATCAGCGACTCGATGTACTCGGCGGAAACAACGCTGGCCTTCATTTGTCCTCCCGCAGCCAGGCGATCTTAATCTCGTTCTCCAACGGCCTGAACGCAGGGTCGCCCGAAATCAGTTCGCCTTTCTTCCCCCTCGCCAGCGCGGCGGCGAAGGTGTCGGCCAGGCTGATGCGGTGAAGCGTCGAAGCGTTGAAGAAGCGGCGGAGGGTTAACCGCGGAGACGCAGAGGCGCAGAGGCGAGAAGGGCTCACAGAAGTGAACGAAGGAAACGAAGGGTTGAAGGGCTGAAGGGGACGGGCTGAAGCCCGCGAATGATCCGTGCGAGCGCAAGTCCACCCAACTTCAGTTGGGTGTTAATGAAATGCATAGGTCATGGACGGTTCGGGTACTTCCCATGAACCACGCGAATCGAGTCGCCCTCCCCGGCCCTGGGAGAGGGTGCAGCTTGCGGCGGCGGTCTTGAAAAGAAAACCCGGCAAGGCGTCGGCCGCGGGTTCATGGTCACAATGCGAACCCGAAAAAGGTTTGGAAACTATAAACATGCCACCCCCGACGGTTTCAGTGATCGGTGTAAAAATGACGGGATGGCAAAGCAGGTTCAAGGGGAGGAAATACTTTACCATCCCGACCGCAGGGGAATGAGTATCACCGAGCGATACGGCACTATACCTTATCCGACGTTCCTTGGCCAAAAAAACTTTCTGCTCACTGCAATGTGAACTTATGCCAAAGCAGGGGCGGAAATGTTGGGTCTTCCGTAGATTTACAGGGCCCGTTTCAGGTACTTGGCCGAACTGAGTTTTCTTGACATTCTTCATGGCACTGGCTAAAAAGTGGATTAACCACAAGGGCTGAGCAGACGACGCTGATCCACAGAAGCGTCTCGGACGCTGCGAGGGATGTCCCCCAGAAATGAAGCCGTTCAAAGTGAGCGGCTGCGCATCGTCGGCTCGGGCTTTGTATATTAATCAATCAGTTCCACTAACCATGAAAACCTCAGTTATGAAGCCTGTATGTGCCGCCCTGGCGGGCGCGGCACTGTTGTCGGCCAGTCCGGCTCGCGCGGACAAACAGGTCAGCGTCGCCTACACCATGCCGATGCACATCAACGCGGTCGTCGATGCCGACGGTTGCGAGAACTCGCCAGGTCCGCAAGTGACGCTGGGCGGCGAAATCATTCTCGGCGGCCTGGACGCCAGGATTATCCTCAGCAATAATCAAAAGGGGACGCATACGACCACGGTCGTCGCGCAGTATGACCTGACGCTGTTGCCCGACGGCGGCAAGATCGTTATCCCCAAGCAACCGGTGCTCGGCGGCACGGGAGGCAACCCTCACATCTACCTGCAGTTCCACGATGGCAAGGGCGGCGACCTGAGCCAGGAGTTCTACCTGGGCCGGTGCGTGCAAGGCTTGAGGATTTCGTCCGATGTGATCAATGAAGCGATCGCGCGGGCGAACGTACATACCGAAGGCTGCTCGAATCATCCCGGGCCGTACATCACGCTCGGTGGGGACCTGTTCCTGTCGGGTCTGCATGCCAAGTTCATCTTCCGCAATAACGTGAAGGGAACGCATACGGCTGAAGAAACCCGCGACATTACGATCATCCGCGATG
>JAKEEH010000117.1 GCA_022616725.1 Limisphaerales bacterium
AACACTGGCTCGATTGCCCTCAATGCCGCGCAAAAGTACGACCTGCGCATGGAATACTACGAGAATACGGCGGCGGCCGTGGTGAAACTTGCGTGGTCCAGCCCGAGCGAGCCAAAGGAACTTGTGCCGTCGAGCCAGCTTTCCGTGCCCATCGACAGTTGGCTTGACCGCGACATCGGCGGCGTCGGCATCGCTGGCCGCGCGATCTTCACCAATCAAAACATCACGGTCGCCGCGAGCGGCGCCGACATATGGGATTACGCCGACGCGTTTCATTACGTTTATCGCCCGTTGATCGGCGATGGCGAGATCACCGCGCGCGTCGCGAGCCTGCAACGCACGGACGCATGGGCCAAGGCCGGCGTCATGATCCGCGAAACGTTGGACCCCGATTCGCCGCACGCATTTACGGCGATTACCCCGGATTTCGGCGCCGCGTTTCAACGCCGTGTGACTCCGGGGGCGCTCAGCCTGCACACGATGGGTCCGCTGGTTGCCGCGCCATACTGGGTGCGCCTCACTCGAACGGGCCACTTGTTTACGGGCAGCGTTTCCAGCAACGGTGCGCAATGGACGACCGCAGGCGCCGAGACGATTCCGATGCATACAAATGTTTTCATCGGTTTGGCATTGACGGCGCACAACAACGCCGCCCTCGCCACCGCCACGTTCACGAACGTGAGCGTGGCGCAACTCTCATTCCCGCGGCCGCTCATCACGGCGGTGCAACGACTTTCGGGTGGTCGATTGCAGTTTCAGATACTGAACACGGCCGCGGGCGCCTACAACGTCCAACGGTCACCCAACCTGCAAAGCTGGTTCACGATTTCCACGTTCGGCGGCTCCACCAACCCGGTGGTGTTCACCGAGCCATCCGGGAGCACCGCGCGCCGATTTTATCGTGTTGTCGCCGGGCCCTGACGAAGTATTCGCACGCGGCATCCCCGCCCGCAGCAAAGGCGTGGGCCGACAGTTCCGATCCCGTTTCAGAAGTTTCAGATCGCCTGGACTTGACCGGTGCGCTGACTTGGCGTAGGACCAAGATCGTGAACAGGAGACAGATTATTAACTACGGATTGCACTGGAACCCACAGACCAAAGAAGGAAGGATAATCCTCGACTTGGGAGATGAGAATCCGGTTCCAGTGCCGGTCGCGTCGGCGGAAGAATTTGCAGCGCTCGCCGCAGTGCTGAACGAAAAACCGGTTTACCTTGAGGCCAACGGCGCCATTTCCACCGGCTGGCAGCCCGTCGGCGGGACGCATCAGCCGTAGCAGTGCTGCAACGGCAGCCGCTACGGGTTTTCCAGGAGAATTTAAGGATCATCGCTGCACGCGCGCGCCGCCGCCCTTCATGAGCTTTTCGACTTCGTCCTTTGACGCCATTGACGTGTCACCCGGTGTGGTCATGGCCAGCGCGCCATGGGCGGCGCCGTATTCAACGGCTTTTTGGGGGTTGCCAGTGGTCATGAGCCCGTAGATGAACCCCGACGCGAAGCTGTCGCCGCCGCCAACGCGGTCGAGGATCTCGAGGTCAGGATATTTGCGGCTCTCAAAGAATTTGCCGTCCATCCAGGCGATGGCGGCCCAGTCGTTCACGGTGGCCGTCTTGGCCGCGCGCAGAGTCGTTGCGGTGGCTTTGAAATTGGGAAAGGCCTTCACGGCCGTCTCGATCATTTTTTTGAAGGCGCGAACATCGATTTGCAGGAGGTGTTCATCCGCGCCTTCGACATGAAAGCCGAGGCAGGCGGTGAAATCCTCTTCATTGCCGATCATGACGTCAACATAGCGAGCGATCTCCTTGTTGACCTCCTGCGCGCGTTTGTGGCCGCCAATGCTTTTCCAGAGGCTTGGCCGGTAGTTCAGGTCGTAGGATACGACCGTGCCGTAGTCCTTCGCCTTCTTAACGCACTCGACGACGAGTTGCGGCGTGGTGTCGCTGAGCGCGGCGAAAATGCCGCCAGTGTGGAGCCAGCGCACACCCACTTTCCCAAAGATGTGGTCCCAGTCGAAGTCGCCCGGGCGCAATTGCGAGGCGGCGGTACTGCCGCGGTCGGGGATACCGACGGCGCCGCGCACGCCGAAGCCGCGCTCGGTGAAGTTCAAACCATTGCGGGTGACACGGCCAACACCGTCGAAGGGCACCCATTTTACGAACTCGGTATCGACGCCGCCCTGAAGAATAAAATCTTCGATGAGCCGCCCGACGTCGTTGTCGGCAAAGGCAGTGCACACCGCGGTCTTGAATCCGAAGCAGCGCCGCAAGCCGCGGGCGACGTTATACTCTCCGCCGCCCTCCCAGACCTTGAATTCGCGCGCGGCGCGGATGCGGCCTTCGCCGGGGTCAAGGCGGAGCATGATCTCGCCGAGGGCGAGCATATCGTATTTACAAGAACCGGCTGGTTTGACGTTGAGCGCTGGCATTGGAACTCGTAGTGATTACTTGTCGAGTGCGCGCTAGATTGCGGGAGCGCAGCCGAAACTCAACCAAATTTTGTCGCCGCGCGGTTGAGCGGCGTAGTAAGAAAGTTGCGCATGTTTCGCGTTGTCCTGATCGAGCACGGTTATGCCAGCATTGAGGTCGAGCGCCGGATTATTGAAAATGCCGGCGGAGAATTCATTGATGCCGATCGATTGCCGCTGGCGAAGGCGTTGGAATTATGCGAGGAAGCCGATGGCATCCTGTTTCGGCGCATCGATGTGACGGGCGAAATGATTCGCCGCTTTCGGAAGTGCAAAATCATCGTCCGCTACGGCGTGGGCACGGACAATGTGGATGTAAAAGCGGCGACAGACGCGGGCATTATAGTCGGTCACGTTCCCGGATATTGCATCGACGAGGTCTCGTCGCACGCCGTCGCGCTATTGCTCGCGTGCGCGCGAAAGATTGTGGTAACGCACAAGAAAATGGAACAGGGAGGCTGGGACGTGCACCGAAACGATCCGATCTACCGCATGGAGGGGAAGACCCTCGGGATCATCGGCTTGGGACAAATTGGGCGCGCTGTGGCGCGCAAACTGTCGAGCTGGGACCTGAAGCCGATTGCCCATGATCCGTTCGTCGAGCCCGACGTGGCGGGCGCGCTGGGGGTTGAATTAGCCAGTTTTGAAACGGTTTGTCGCCAGTCGGATTACATTACGCTCCACGCGCCGTTGCTGCCGGAAACGCGCGATCTAATCAATGGAAAATCATTGGCGCTGATGAAGCCCGGGAGCATGCTGATCAACACGGCACGCGGCCCGATCGTGAATGCCACCGCTCTCCTCGCGGCGCTCGACAGCGGGCGCCTCGCCGGCGCGGGTATTGACGTGTTCGAGACGGAGCCATTGCCGGCGGATTCGCCCTTGCGTCACCATCCCAAGATCATTGTGACGGATCACACGGCGTGGTACTCGGAAGAATCACAACAGGACTTGCAGCGCATGGCTGCGGAGGAGTTGGCGCGCGTTTGTGTCGGCGGGCTTCCGCGCTCGCTGGCAAATCCGGAAGTGCTGGCGCGGCTTGGGAAACCGGAGGAGTGGACACCGAGTGACACCGTCAAGTGGCAACTGAAGCGGTTGCACCGCGTGGGCCACAAGGGCTAATCGCTCGCCAGCATTTTCTCCCAAACGGTTTCGTTGAGCAGAACTTTTTCGAGGAATTCCTTGTCTTCAGTCACGAGCCCAGCGCGGTTCGGATCGCGCGGAAAGCGCAGCGTGAAGGTCGTCCCTTTTCCTTCTTCGCTGCGCGCTTCGATACGGCCGGAGTGATGGTGCACGATGAAATAGCAGGCCATGAGGTTGATGCCATATTCCAACGGACTGTCGGTGCGCACGACGAATGGATCGAAGATCAGCCGCAAGGCTTCCTTTGGCAGGCCCGGGCCGTTATCGCGCACTTCGATCAGCACAGAGTCCTTGCCTTCAACGTGCTCAGTTTGCGCCGACACCACAATGCTGCTTCCGGCGGGCAGGCTCACCAATTCATCACGAAACAGCAGTTCAAACAAGCGAATGAACTTGGGCCGATCGACGATGAGCGCCGGCAGCGACGCCGGCACATCGTTCGTAATTTTTATGTTTTTCGCCTTGATAGAGTCATCTATCCGAGTCAACACGCCCTGAAGAATCTCGCGAACGCTCACCTCGTCGCAAAACTTAAAGCTCGGCGGTTCCGAGGCGGCCCAAAGGTCTTTGAGCATGTTGTTGATCTTTTCGATTTGAGACTGAACGTTCTGGTAGTATTCCTTCCAGAAATCCGGGTTCCGCAACCCACTCATGTCGAGGTTCTCTTCCTGGAGCTTGCTCGGAGCGAGGTCAAGGAATGTCTTCACCGCAACGAGGGAATTGCGGATGTGATGACTCAACCCCGCCGCGAGCAGCCCAAGGCTGACCATCCGGTCGGCGATCATCATGTTATGGAGAACGGACAACTTCTCCTTGAGCAACTGGTCGCGCTCGCGCTGGACGATGAAGAACTCCAGTCCCCGTTTGAGGGTGGCATCGAGTTGCGGCGGGTCCCAGGGTTTGACGATGTACTTATAAATTGCCCCCGTATTCACGGCTGCAACGGCCGCATCCATATCCGAGTAGGCAGTGGCCAGAATGCGCACGATGCGCGGACGAAGTTGTCGCGCCTTCTCCAGCAGCCACGTTCCCTTTTCGCCAGGCATGCGCTGGTCTGTGATGAGCAGGCCGATGTCGTCCTTGTGCTCCTCAAGGATTTTCAAGCCCGCCTGGGCACTCGACGCTGTCAGGATGCGAAACTGATCTTCGAATGCTCGGGCGAAATACTTCAGCGATTTCTCCTCGTCGTCCACATAGAGGATCGCGAATTTCTTGTAATCATACGGGTTTTGCATAGCTGGTGTGTCCTTCCTGGCTGCTCTGCGAGGCGGGTTCGCCTTTGAGCGGAAAATCCAAGGTGAATTCGCAGTATTGGCCATGCTCGCTGCGCACGCGGATCAGGCCGTCATATTCCTGCACGATGCGATAGCAAATGCTCAGCCCCAAACCCATTCCCTCTCCGACGTCCTTGGTCGTAAAAAACGGATCAAATATCTTGTCCAGGTTCTGCGGCTCGATGCCCTCGCCATTATCGCGTACCACCAACATTGTTCGACCGCGCTCGATCCGGCCTTCAATCGTCAGCCATGGCTTCTCCCCATCGCCGAAACTCTTTCGCTCGATGGCATCGACGGAATTCTGGATCAGGTTGACCAGAACATTGATCATTTTGTTCTTGTTGGCCCAAATCGTCTGGTGCTCGGCAATTCGTTGTTCGATCTGAATTTGGTCTTTGAGTTGGTGGCTGAGAAAGCGCAATGACGCGGTCACCAGGTCGGCGACCTCGACCTGCTCCATTTGTTCGTTCTCAAAATGCGAGAAGGATCTCAGGTCGGAAACGATGGTTTTGACGCGTTTAATCCCTTCTTCGACATCCTTGAGGATCTCGGCATATTCCTCCTGCTCTTCCGGCGCGATAAACCTCACTTTATTGCGCAATGTGTATAGTCCCGTGGTCGCGAAGTTCAGCGGATTGTTTATTTCGTGAATAATCCCCGCGCTCATGCGGCCCAGAGAAGCGAGCTTTTCGGTCTGCACCAGTTGCGTCTCCGTTTCCTTCAATTGCTCGATAGTGTTCTCGAGAACCGTGTTTTGTTTCGAGAGCTTGCGCTGATAGCTGTAGGATTCGACGAGATTCTTGATGCGAACGTGCAGTTCTGTGGTCGAAAATGGCTTGGGCAGGAAGTCGCTCGCGCCCATGGAGAGCGCCTTCAGCTTGGTTTCCTCATCCGCGCGAGCCGTCAAGAGAATGATCGGGATGGTTTGAGTCGCGGCGCGTTCATGGATTTCCTTGCAGGCCTGCAACCCGTCTTTTTCCGGCATCATCATGTCAAGCAGAATAACGTCGGGTAGAAATTGCGACGCCTTTTCGACAGCCTGTTGTCCATCCACCGCCTCGATCACCTGATAATGAGAGGACAATTGCGACTTCAGGAAGCGCAGCATATCCGGCTCGTCATCCGCTACCAGCAATTTGGGCAGGTTCCCGTTGCGAACATTCTCCACGCGGCGAACACTGTCCTGCACAGCCGCAACTCCCGGAAACAGCTCAGCGCGCCGATAAAGATTCGTCAACCATTCCTCATTTGACGCCGTGCCTGCCGCCGGCACGACGGCCACTTCGCTTTCGACCGCCGTCGCTCCTTCGGGCGCGACTTCATAAGGCAACCGAATCGTAAACGTGCTGCCCTTGCTCAACTCGCTCTGGACGCTCACAGTTCCGCCCTGCAATTCGGTAAACTCCTTCACCAACGCCAAACCAATACCGACGCCCTGGTATTTGCGCCGGGACGAATCGTCCGCCTGCCAAAACCGGCTGAACAGGTTGGCGAGATTCTGCTCCGAAATTCCCATGCCGGTGTCCTTCACGCTCAGGACCAATTCGTCTCCCGCTATCTCGGCGCGCAACTCGATCCGGCCGCCCGCAGGGGTAAACTTCAAGGCATTGAATTGAAGATTCAGAATCATCTTTTCCAGTTTATCCCGGTCTGCCATGACCCTGCCTACCGCCGGATCGACGTGGGTTTCGAGGGTGATGCGCTTGTCGTTGGCCATCTGCCGCGCGGCGCTGGCCATGCCCTTGAGAAAGTCGCTCATTCCCAATGGCTCGCGTTTGACGACCATCCGCCCCGACTCCAACCGGACCAGATCAAGCAAATCATTGATTAGCTTGAGTAATCGCATGCCGTTGGAATGCATCGTGACTAGAAGATTGCGCGTCTCCTCATCAAACGATGACTTAAAGCGGTTCAATAAGCTCTCCAACGGAGCGAGCAACAAGGTCAGTGGCGTGCGCAACTCATGGCTGATATTTGCGAAGAACCGGCCCTTCGCCTCGTCGAGTTGCTTGAGCTTTTGGTTGTTCTCTTCGAGTTGCGCGCGGTTTTGATTCAGTTCGTAACGGAGCACAAATTCACGAAACCGCAGGCGGTTGAACAGATAATTGCCCGCGATCATGATGATGCCGGTGAGGCCCAGGAAGTAGAAGTTGTTCACGAATGTGCCGAGTTGCGGCTGGGAGAACGATGGAAGCGCCGCGGCTAAATACATCAACATAACCGCGGCGCATGCCAAAAGCGACTCGCGAACATTCCAACGCACGACGACGCTGATCGCGAGCAGAATCAAATTTAAGCCAGCATAATACGGAGACACTGGACCCTCGGTCGCATAGATCATCCACGAAATCGCCGCCGCCGGAAGCAGTGCGATCGGGAGGCCCAGTAACCGGTAATGCTTGATGCCGACATCCGTTTTATGCAAATACCATAAGAGAGCCGCGAGCGCAGAGCAAAGCAGGCGCACGAACAGAAACAGTTTCAGCTTGGCGGGATAAACGAAGTAGTCCAGCACCACACCAAGGGGCATTAGAAACACCACCAGTGCCGACGCAAGCTTGCCTGTGCTGATGCGCTCTTCGCGCTCGTTGCTGAGCAACGCGGCCCTGAACTCGGGGTCACTCAATATTAACTTGTCATCCATCCAGAGGCTTTCGAATTTGAATCAAATTATTCACACCCGTTTGCTCCGACACGACCGAAAAGCTATCCTCTGAGACACCCGACGGTCTTAGTGCCACTGCCTGCCTTGAATTTCGATATAGCAAGTTCCAATCGAGCAAATGCTCCATCCCTTTTTTGATCGGATTGGATGGATCGACGTTCGTAGTCAAGAGCAATCCTCCCGGGGCCACCCAGGTGTAAAGAATTCCGAGAAGCTTTTGGCATACAGAGTCTGACAGATAATCAAATAAGCCGGCGCAATAAATGAGGTCGAACTGCTTGTCGAGCGGCTGATCTATCGTGCGTGCCGCTTCCTTCAATATCGAATGGACCGACCGTTTTTGGAAGTGGAGCGGAAATGCTTTTGCGGAAGAGGCGGCCAAACGGGTGAATGTGTCCCGAACGTAATGCAAGGTTTCCTCGTTAAAGTCCACGAGGGTGACGTGGGGCAGGGGATTCACGCCGTTGTCAGCAAAAAAGCTTTGCAGTTCGGCGGCGGGACCGCACCCAAGATTGAACACGCGCGCTGGTCGGCTATACATCCGCGCCACTCGCATCGTCTCATCACGCAATCGCGTTTTCAAGAGCTCGATTCGATTGCGGTGCGCTTGCGCAGGCATTTGTCGGAGAAACCACAAATTTAGCATTTTTGCGTAAAGGCTGCTGCCTTCATATGGCGGCCGGATCATCATGTTTACCATTTCGTAATCCCCGGCATAGCCCAATGGCTTCTCGAACGTGCGGTAGGCGAATGGCGCACACATGACCAATGGATGCAGCAGACGGCGCATATATTTTCGATGCGCGGCTTCAGCGGCGCGCTCAATTCGTCCAGCTACCGCTTCAAAGCGATCAAACAGGGCATCAATGCACGGCAGCACCGATGATGCTAACTGATCCAAAACCTGGCACTCCAATCGCGCCACGCCGCCGGCGGGTTCTGAGCGTATGCCAAGTTCGACTTGTTCCAGCCAGCTCCTCAACTCACCAAAAAAGCTCTGCATGTCTGCAACCACGAGCTTGTAGTCGGATGAAATCCTGTAGTCATTCTCCCACTCTCGTATGAATCGATTAAACTGGCCGGGCAGTTGCTCCGCGAGATTGGCTGCGCCTTGAAATTCAACATCCAACCACGAATCCTCAAGCCCGGCCTCGCAGATACCGATGGTGCCCGTCTTAATGATGTGATTAACCACAGCTCGTCCTGCATAAAGGCGGCGGTCTCCGAGCTGAATTCTTGTATCTTTCAAAACTTCGGAAACCCGCAGCGGGAACACCGGATGGTAGATCTCGAAAGTCATCGAATGCCTGGATAAATGCACCACCGTCGCACGAAGATCCTCTCCGTGACTGTTCTGAAATGAAACCTGGCAATCGACGGGCGAAGACTTATCCATAATGTCCTGGCCACGCTCTGTCGCGACTGGCGTGCTCGTAAGAATGGGTTTCCATACGTGCTCTGCTTGCGATTCAAATGCAGAAATACGCTTCTCGCAAAGCAATTTGCTGGCCGGTTTGATTTGGCCCGCCAAGCATTGGGCACCGAACGTGCTGGCCGAGTTCCAGCGCGGCTCGCCGGACGCGAGCCGACGGGTAACTTGTTATGAAACAATCGATGGATCGAGTCCCCCTCCAAGAAGCTCGTTTTCGCCGTTCGGCCCTCAAGGCCATGCTGCGATGCACCGGGATTCACAGTCTGCTGGGCATCCTCGGCGTCGCCAGCAGCCACGCAGAAGGCTTTCGCAACCCTCCCCCAGGCACGTTCAATCTAGGGCGCGCAGGCGGCAGAATTGCTCACATCGATGACTCTTCGGCCATTCACCATAATCCGGGCAACCTCGTTGATCTCACCCGCAGGGAACTGAACCTAACGCCCAGCCTTATCTATATTCACGCGGATTATGAATCCCCGTCCGGACAAACGGCTGAAACAAGAGACCCCTGGAAACTTTTGCCCAATTTCTTTGCCTCCACGCCCCTTGGCGAGGAGGGCAAGTTTGCCACAGGAATCGGGCTGACGGTGCCGTACGGCATCTCAAATGAGTGGGAAACGGACGACGCCTTCGCTGATCCTTTCTCATTCAGGTACCAGGCGCCTTTTTACTCTGAACTGCAAACAGTTAATATTAATCCCAGCGCTGCGATGAAATTGGGTGAATCGATACGTCTCGGCGTTGGATTTGATGTGCTCTGGTCTAAGGTCACTTTCAAGCAATTCTATCCCTGGTTTCTGGCCACAGGGAATCCGGCCGACCCCGACGGTGAAGCGAAAGCAAAGGGCGACGGGTTCGGTTTTGGCGGGAATGCTGGTATAACCTGGGAATTTGCCGAGAACCATCGCCTTGCCGCCACGGTGCGCACTCCCATCAGCGTGACACACGAGGGCGACGTCCGCATCACCTCGGTTCCGGCTGCATTTGGGGGTGGAACCTCGCGAACCGATTTCGAGACCGATATCGATTTCCCCACCATCGTTGGAGTAGGTTACGGGATCAAACTCACCGAAACGGTTCGTCTGGAAGCTGATTTCGAGTGGATTCAGTTCTCGCGATTTGAATCGCTGGATCTGGATACTTCAGGCAACCCGTTCCTTCCAAATCAGTCGATCAATCAAGATTGGGACGACACTTTCACTCTTGGCATTGCCGGTGACTGGCAGTTTACCCCAAACTGGGTTCTTCGGGCCGGCTATCAATACTATGAAAGTCCGGTGCCCGACCGTACGTTCTCGCCCGCTATCCCGGATGCTAACCAGCACGTCTTTACCATCGGCCTTGGATTCCGTATGGGGCGCCATGCGCTTGAGGCGGCATACGGTGCGGACTTTTACGACGAACGAGAAATAACAAATAATCAAAACCCTGTCTTTAATGGCGAATACGACATCACCGTTCACCTCTTCTCCTTCGCCTATCGCATCGACTTCTAACTTCGAGCGTTCTGCGCAGGAGATTACCACGTTTCGCGCACGATCAAGGTGGCATTGACTTTGGCGTTCGC
>JAKEEH010000554.1 GCA_022616725.1 Limisphaerales bacterium
AGGCTGTCCATGAATGGATCGGTGACGCTGCGCACAATGAAGCGATAAACGCTGCGGCGGTGATTGCCGGGGCTGTCAACGTCGTACCGCGTGTAGTCATAAACAGGCGAGTGATCGTCCTTGAAATAAAACTGGCGCACGGACGGCCCGCCCATGGCAAGGTCGAGTTTGCCGCTGATTGCGAGCATACTATCGCGGATCTGCTCAGCATCGAGCCGTATGCGATTCATTCGCCACAGCAGGCGATTGCCCGCATCGATTTCTTCGGCCCGTGCGTTCGAAACCGAACTCTGGCGATAGGTGGCGCTGGTTAGAATCAGCCGATGCAGCGCCTTGATCGACTCGTCGTTCTCCACAAACCAACAGGCCAGCCAATCGAGCAATTCCGGATGGGACGGCACGCCTCCCATGTGGCCGAAATCATTTGGGGTGTCGATGATCCCGCGGCCAAAATGATACTGCCAGATACGATTTACGATGGAGCGGCGCGTCAATAAATTGTTCTTATCCGTGAGCCAATCGGCCAGCGCGACACGGCGGGCTCCCTCATCATTCACGTCTGCAATTACGAAAACAGGCTTCAATTCAGAAAACACTTCCAGTGCTCCGGGTTCCATGAGCTCGCGCGGCCTCTTCACATCGCCGCGAATTAGCTTGTGGACCGGCCGCGGCGTCTTGGCGGGCTTGAAATCTCCGTTCGGCTCGAAAGTCGAAGCAGCCGCGTAAACAAAATTGGTCTGGCCGTTCTCGACGCCACATGGTCTTTCGGCCCGATCAATCCCGGCGAACACAGCCTGCAAGCGGTAGTAATCCTCCTGCGAGATCGGGTCGAATTTGTGGTCGTGACATCGGGCGCAATGCACCGTCAGGCTCTGGAAAGTCGCCATCGTGGTCATCACCATGTCGTCGCGGTCATTGTAACGGGCAATCAGGCCATCAGTCTTCGACTCTGGTAGCTCAACGTGGCCGACGTGATCCCACGGCCCGGCGGCGATGAATCCGGTGGCGATAATCCCTTCGGCCGTCCCGGGAAACACAACATCTCCGGCGAGCTGCTCCCGGACAAATCTTGAATAGGGCTTGTCAGTGTTGAAGGCCCGAATCACGTAATCGCGGTACCGCCAGGCGTTTGTGCGGACCTTGTCCTTATCGTAGCCGTGCGTCTCGGCAAAATGCACAGTATCCAGCCAATGCCGCGCCCACCGTTCACCGTACCTCGGCGCTGCAAGGAGACGATCGACGGCCTTTTCGTAAGCCAGCGGATCGCGGCTCCGGATAAAAGCGTCCGCTTCGTCAGGCGTCGGTGGCAGCCCGGTCAGGGTCAAGGTCAGGCGGCGAAGCACTGTGCGCTTGTCTGCCTCCGGAGAAGGCTTCAGGTTGTGTTTTTCCAATTCGGCGAAAATAAACGTATCAATCGCGTTGCGGCTCCACCCGGCATCTTTGACGACGGGAACTTGCGGCCGCGGCGCTGTCCGAAAGGCCCAATCGCGACGGTCACCTTCGGTGGCAGCATGCGAGGTTTGTAAAAGCACTAGCAGTAGGATCTGTAGCCGCAATTTCATGCGCCGTTCAACGTCTCGCTCATTGTAAGGGATCAGATTTAATCCTCAAAACAAAAGCGGGGACGCTCGGCCAGGACTTGGTAAACTAAAGCCCCGACGACCGTTTAGTCATTGCTTATTCAGGAAGTATCCCCGCTGCTTCTGCGAAATGGGGAGTTCCAGCTTTTCCATGACTTGCATGAGGTCTTCCCAAACGCGGCGTTTCTCAGAGATGGCCTGGTTGCGGAGAAGGTACGCCGGGTGATACGTCGGCATCAGGGGAATGCTTCGGTAGCTATGCCAATTGCCACGCAAGCGCGTAATGCCGGCGGTCTTCCCGAGCAGTCCCTCGATTGCGGTCGCCCCCAGACCGACCAGGACTTTGGGCCGGATCAGGTCGATCTGTTCGTGCAGCCATGAAATACAGGTCTGCATCTCGTCTGGCGTTGGCTTTCGGTTGCCATAAGCCTGGCCCGGAGTGTCAGGGCGGCACTTCAGGATATTCGCGATGTAAACGGAATCACGAGCGAAACCCATTGCCTGGATCATGCGGGTCAGTAGCTGGCCAGCCGCGCCGACGAACGGCTCACCCTGCTGATCTTCGTCGGCGCCGGGCGCTTCGCCAACGAACATAAGACTCGCTTCGATGTTGCCGACACCAAACACGATGTTTTTGCGCGAAGTGACGAGGTGCGGGCACTTGACGCACGCCAACGCCCGGGCGCGAAGTTCGGCCATGGCTTGAACCCTGGCTTCACCGGCTAACGGGGGCGAGGCCAACGCGGCTCCGGCTGGAGGATTAAAGGGTTGAAGGGTTGAAGGGTTCAGAGTCGCAGTTGCGCCGCTTGCACTCTGCACTCTCTGGCTGCTGGCCAGCAATTTGATGGTGTCCGGTGCGGCGGCTACCGAACTCGCTCCGCGGGATTTAAGGTCTTCCAGATACTGGATGGTCGCGGACAGGAGTTGCTCGTAACGATCGGACATCTAGCCGCGATTGTAACGGCGAGCGGGTGCCACGCACGCAGAAGTTATTCAAGTTATTCACCGCGCGGTACGGGGTATCGACCGCCGTCGAGCAGGCTTTGCCCGTACTGCCGATGGTTACTTCAGGACTGTGTCGAGCAGATGGTAAGCGCGTTCACGAATCTCGGCGGGGAAACTGTGGCCACAATCCGGATGCGCAATCTGGAGGTTTTCTTCGCAGCCATAAAGGCGGTACACTGGCCAGACAGCGGCGCCGACTTTGTCCACGCTGCGCCACTTGAAATTCGTGTCGCCCAGAGGCGCGTTGATAAAGCAAAGCCGCGGCGCAATCAGCGCAAGCACTTCGTGGAAATCG
>JAKEEH010000555.1 GCA_022616725.1 Limisphaerales bacterium
AACGCGATTATCGCCCTGCGCTGCTGCTTGATGTCTGGTCGCTTCGAGGATTTCTGGGCATCCCGCGCCCCTTAGCCCCCACTTTTATCTCGTGCACCCGTGCGGACACCCTGTGATCACAGACCCGCAGATGTGGTTGCGAAAGGATTCCGCATAATTACATTAAGTTCAGCCAGCTTGTTTTGTTGCTATGTGTGCTATGAAATCCGCTTCTCTCGTTTCCGTGTTGTGGTTTGGAGCCGCCGCGTTTTTGTTGGGCGCGGAAAACTCGGTCAATTTCAACAACGCTGTTCCCTTTCGAACGCCTGGCGACCGGTTGGTGCGGGGCGTGGATGGGCAGCCGCTGGTTGGCACGAATTATTGGGTGCAACTCTATTACGGTTCAGCCCTGGATGCGCTGATACCGGTTGACTCGGCGCCGGCGAGACTGCGCGTTCCGGCAACGGTTGTTCCGGGAACCTGGTCAGGAGGCGGCACCCGCACGTTAAACGGTTTTATGTCCGGCCAAACAGTATGGCTCCAGCTGCGCGTCTGGGACAGCACGTTTGGACCGACACCGGAACAAGCCCAGTCCGCAGGAGGATCGGTCGCGCGATCGAGCGTTTTCAGCTATACAATTCCGCCTCTGGGCTCAGCGCCGTCCGCGTACTTCATGGAGAATTTCGGCGGCGTCTCCCTGCTCACACCTGAGGGAGCGCCACCGACGCTTTCGATCACGAGCACGAATGGCATTGTGCACATTATTTTCACTGGACAGCACACGATTGAAGCCTCCGAGGATCTTTCAGCATGGGTTTCCCTGGGAAGTCAAAGTTCGCCTTTTGCCGATGCTGCGGCGGCGACGCTGGAGAAGCGCTTTTACCGCATTCACGATGGCGACACGTTTTCTGCCAATCTTGTCGGATTCTACCGCGTGCATTTCGGAGTCGGATATACGTTCCTCGGCAATCACTTGCGGCTGCCGGACCACCGGGTCACGGAAATTTTTCCAGCGCCACCAAATAATACGCAAGTTTTTCCGTTCAACAGATACAGTTACCTGTTGCTGACGTATACTGACGGCCTGTGGGAAGGAGACGATCTCGAAATGAGGCTGTGGCCGGGCGACGGTCTGGTCGTTTCAGCAGTCACGCCGTTCTCGGCGATTTTCGCAGGCGAAGTGATCTTGAATTCCATCAAAGACCTTAATGCGGGTTTTTCGCTCACCAGCTCGATGACCCCGCAATCGCTCCCGCTTACGGGACCGAACGGTCTCGACTTCCCGGCTTCGAACGGTGATCAGATTTTCCAGTACAATCCGGAATCCGGCGGTTATCTTTTCAATGCATTTCATGGATGGGGCCTGGGAGGGAGACAACGGCGGCACTCCACCTGTGCCGCGGGTCGGCGAAAGCTTCTTCGTCTTCAAGCAGTCACCGGCGACGTGGGTTCGCCAGCTATCAGTCGGCCCATAGTCGCGATACGCATAACGCCCAGTTTTCGGGTAAAAACTTCTTGAAAAATCCGGGGCTGACTGCCACTTTACGGGGGTTCCACGACAACGTTACGCAACACATGATGTCAAACTATCTTTTGCTCAAAGCGGCTGTTATCTTTGCGCTGGGTACCGCTGCTTCGGCCCACGCGCAAGGGGTAAACGTGATGTTCTGCAACGATTGCCTGCCATCCCCGCCGGACCGGCGCGTGCTGGATGTCAACGGCGATCCGCTGGTCGGCGTTAATTACGTCGCGCAGCTTTATGTGGGCGCCACCCCCGACAATCTTGTGGCGGTCACCAGCACTCCCGCGACGTTTCGCGCGGCGGGGACACCCATTCCGGGAACGTGGATCGGAAAAACCGTCACAGTGACGCTCCCCGGGGCTGTCGAGAGCCTGTACATGCAGGTGCGCGTTTGGGACTCCGCGGTGGTGGCCAACTATAGCCAGGCCATCGACGACATGACCGGCGCTCAATACGGCCAATCCGAGGTGTTCATCTATAATCCATGTGACGACCCGCCGACTCCGAACTGCGACAGAATGCTGTTTTTCAAAGGCTTCAAATTGGCCACCAACCCGCCGCCAGGCGTGCTGGTCATCCGGGAGAACGGCGACGCGATGGTTGATTTGCTGTTCAAGGGGGTGCACACCATCGAGGCGACGACAAACCTCCGGGTCGGCCCGTGGGTGAGCCTGGGATCGCAAACCCCGCCGTTCACGGACGCAAACTCCGGCGCCATTAAAGACCGGTTTTATCGCATCAATGACGCCGGCGTTTTCTCGCAAAACCTGGTTGGTTATTATAAACTTGACATCTGTCAGCGCTATTCGCTGATCGCTAATCAATTGGACGGCTCCGGCGGCAATACGGTCACCAATCTGTTCAAGTCCGCTCCCAACGAGTCCCAGGCTTTCAAGTACAATCTCGAGACAGGTGGCTACAGGTTCCTTAACTTCGTCGATGGCGTCTGGGAAGGAAATCATCTCGACCTCACGCTGGAGCCGGGCGAAGGAGTCTTTTTCTCGGCGCCCGGAGCATTCACGAAGCGTTTCCTGGGCCAGGTCAGGCTCTCGTCCTCCGTGATGTTGCCGTCGGGCTTTTCGTTGGTCAGTTCCGCCCTTCCGATGTCGGGACCGATCACAGGCTTGGCGCCGAACGGCATGGGCTTTCCAATCGGCAACGGCGACCAGATTTACCAGTGGGATTGCGCGAACCAAAAATATATTTTCAACCAAATCATTGACGGCGTTTGGGAAGGGGACGGTGCCGGGGCGGTTCCATTGCTGAATGTCGGTGAAGCTTTCTTTTATTCCAACGCCTTCGGTGCGAAGAGTTGGAACCGAACATTTACGGTCGGACCGTAATCTTGATTAGAGTTTATGCGAAGCATGCTCACATGCTTTGTGAGTGTGTTTTGGGCGGTGGCGTGTTGCGCTCAGGGCACCGTCACATTCGTCAACAGCGGCACTTTTCCTACGATCGCGGATCGGTTGGTGTATGACATCGACGGCAGTCCGCTCGTCGGCACGAATTACGTTGCGCAACTGTATTATGGCGCGGATGCGAGCAGCCTGCAGGCGCATACAGCGGCTCCGAGCCGTTTCCGCTTGCCAACGACTGCGTCTCCCGGAACCTGGAGCGGCGGGACTCGCACGCTCACCGGGTTCGGCGCTGGGAGCACCGTTGCGATGCAGGTGCGGGTTTGGGATAGCAATTATGGTGCGACCTTCGAGGAAGCATCACAGAAGGTGACCCCGGCCAATCAGTACGGTGTTTCTTGTCCTTTCTTCTATATTCTGCCTCCGCCTAGTTGCACGTGTGATTTCCTGATGGATAACCTGCGCAGCTTCACTCTGGTCACCAATCCTCCAGCGGGAATCATCGCCATTCGCGAAGAAAACGGCGGCTGCTTGCAGCAGGTTTTCCTCGGTGTCCACAATATTGATGCGACGCCCACCCTCACCGGTCCCTGGCAATCGCTGGGTCAGCAGACCTCTCCATTCATCGACCTGCAATTTACAAACCTCAACGCGCGGTTTTACCGCATGCACGATCCGGTCCGATCTTTTCTGAGAACGCGGTCGGCTACTATCGCAGTACCATCTGCAGCAACTTTTCCATGATCGCGAACCAGTTGGTTCCAAAAGGCGGCTCGACCATCACCAACCTATTCAAATCTCCGCCGACCGGTTCGCAGGTTTTCAAGTTTCATCCGGCGACAGGCGGTTACGTTTTCCTGCAATTTGTGGACGGCGCCTGGGAAGGAGACGATCGGGCCATGTCGCTCCACCCGGGTGAAGGCGTCTTCTTTTCGACACCGCATCCTTACACTCACACCTTCGTGGGTGAAATCCTGGCAAACTCAGCCGTGCCGCTGATCCAGGGCTACAGCGTCATCAGCTCCGCGTTGCCCATCAGCGGCTCGTTGCCCGAGCTGAACTTTCCGGCGGAGAACGCCGACCAGGTTTACCAATACAACTGTGCGACCGGCCGTTACATATTCAACTCCTACTTTGACGGTTTTTGGGAAGGCGATATGGGTGGCGCGGCGCCAGTTGCGCAGATCGGCGAGTCCTTCTTCTTCAGTAACCCTGGGCGTTTCCGCACCTGGACCCGATTCTTCACAGTCGGCCCATAGCGTTATGCGATGGATGCTTCCAATCTTTGTGACTGTGTTGAGCGCGACTTGGTGTTTCGCACAGGGCACGGTCACGTTCGCGAATAATGTTATGTTCCATACGCCCACGGAACCCGGGACTGATCGGCTCGTTCGCAACGTTGATGGCTCTCTGCTCGTCGGCACTAATTTTGTGGCGCAACTCTACTACGGCGCGGATGCAAATAGCCTTCGAGCGGTCACGGCGGCGCCGGCCCATTTCAAACCTCCCACCACGACGCAGCCGGGCACTTGGCTCGGAACCACACGGATGCTGGAAGGGGTTTTTCCAGGGCAGACGGTCTCAATGGTGGTTCGAGTGTGGGATACGGATTTTGGCCTCACGTTCGACGCAGCGAAAGCCGCCGGCGGCGCCTGGGGAGAATCGGCTCCCTTCAGTTATTACATCAATGCGGTTGGTCCTCCTGCTTCCGTATTCCTGATGGAAAACTTCCGAGGCTTTACGCTCGTGCCTGAGCCGTCGGCCGCTCTTTTGCTGTCGGTCGCCGTTGGTTCTGTCCTCCTTCTCAGGCTGCGCGAAAAACAATGTCGGCCATCTCGGTTGGAAAAGTGAGTCTTTGGTTGATCTTAGTAACGGCGGCATTCTTGTCAGCGGGTGCCCAGGATTCCATTCGCTTTACGAATGTCCTCTCAGGCTCGAGTGTGGTGCCGCCGAATAGCAGCCCTTATTTCAGATGGCTCTCATTCAGCCTTGCAGGAAACACCTTACAATATTTTATCAGGACTGACTTTGTTAGGTGGACCAGCGGCGCGATCCATGGTCCGGCACCAATCGGACAGAACGCTCCGTCTCTGTTCGACCTGGGGCTGCGGATGTGTGAAGCTCCGCTGGAAATGTTTCCCGGAGCGTGCTTTTATAGCGGAACGTTCATGTTGACTGATCCCGAGGTGTTGGACCTGCTGCAAGGTCTGTGGTATGTGAGGTTTTCGCACACACTATTCCCTGATTTTGAATTGCGTGGACAGGTATTGCCGGCTGACGTTGATTTCGATGGAGTGCCGGACTTTCGCGACGAGTGCCCAAGTACGTCACTTGCCGATCTGGTCGATGCAAACGGCTGCAGCCTTGAGCAATACTGCCCGTGTGAAGAGGTCTGGAGGAACCACGGCGAGTATCTGGAGTGCGTCAAGCAAACGGCTAATAAGTTTGGAGTTGAAGGTGTAGTCACAGATGCGGAGCGGCGACTGATCGTTTCCACCGCCGCGCGCTCCGACTGTGGCAAAGGGCGTCCGTCACCATGACGAATCTGACGTCGTCCAGACCTCGACCCGGGCCGATCACGAACGATTGATTGTCGCGGCCTGTTTGGCCGACTGCGCCTACCGCTTTACTGGTTCGGCTGCGCCGGCTCTCGCCATGGCTGGCGGCCACGATAGCTGGTCAGTAACTCGCGATTCTTTTCGGCAACGGATTTCTTTCCGTGGGCTTCGGCGAGTTGGATCGCTTGTTCCGCCGTTTTGATCGCGTCGTCGAAACGCCCGACTTCGGCGTAGGCAGCGGCCAGTGTCCCAAGGAGAAACGGCTCGGAGCGCTGGGTTAGTTCACAGGCTCGCTCGGCCAGCCGAACCGCTTCCGACCCGTCGCGGAAGCGGGCCTCAGGGTGGGTCGCCCGCAGCCATGCAAGGTTGTTTAAGACAACGATCGCATTGGTCTCGGAGCGCAGAATCTCCCGATATTCGGCGATGGCTCGCTCCGTCTGCCCGGTTTCGGCGAGCACCCCGGCGAGATAGACCCGCGCCAGGGCGTCCTTCGGGTTGAATCGAATCGCCTTCTCGAGCGCGGCTCGCGCCTCCTGAGGATCTTTCTTGCGCGCAAGCACCACCCCGAGCTGTCGATAGGCGTCCGAATACTCGTACTTCAGGCGGATCGCTTCCCGGTAATACAGCTCGGCTTTGTCAAACTGGCCCGCCTCCAGGTAAGTGGTTGCCAGATTGTAGTGCCCCGGCGCAAAGTCCGGCTTGAGTCGCACCACCGTGAGGCAGTTCGTCAGGGCTGAGGCCGTATCGCCAACGGCCAGAAATGCTGCGCCAAGATTGATGTGGGCATCGACATACGCCGGCTTGTTCGAGATCGCCTTCAGGTAATACGATATGGCTTCTTTGAAGTTGCCGGACCGCGCCAACGCCAGGCCGAGGTTGTGATTCAATTCCGGATTGTTGGGCTGCAATTTCAGCCCGCTTCGAAAGTGTTCGATGGCTTTTGCGGTGTCTCCCTGTTCCAGCAGGCTTTTTCCCGTGTTTCCCCACGCCAACGGGTCGTTTGCATCCACCGCCAACGCGGCGAGGAACTTTTGGTCTGCTTCGCTCTTCCTTCCAGAGGCAAGCAAAGCGTTTCCTAGATTATTCAGAACAGTCACATTGGGCCCAGTGACGCGTTCCGCGTGTGTGAATAGAGCCAGGCTGCTCTTCCAATGCTCCACCTGCCGCATCGTGACGAAGCAACACGCCGCAAGTGCAATCACGGCGCACGCGGCTGCTACGCCCTTGAGAACACGTTCGTGGGCGGTAAACTCTCGCGCTGTCCAGACCAGCGCTATGAACAGGCCCATGGACGGCACATACATATATCGATCGGCAATCGATTGCCCGCCAATTTGCACCAGCCCTATCACCGGAACGAGCGTTCCCAAAAACCAGAACCAGCCCGTAAACAGGTAAGGGGCTTCACGAATGCGAAAGAAAGCCAGGACGCTCGCCGCGAACACCAGGGCAAGCGATCCCCAGACCTGCCATTCCGGCCATTGCACCGGATGCGGATAAAATACGCTGAGGTCAGTCGGCCAAAATGTTTTACTGATATAGCGCGCGTAGGACACGAATACATTCTCCAGCCGGCTTGCGAACGCCAGACCCTCAGTGGAAGCCACTGCTTCCCCCTGGGCACGGTAGGCGAGGTAGCTCGCGGCCGCCGCAAGCAGGATAAACGGCGCCTTTTCCCAAAGCAACGGCTTTGCGCGCGCCAGCCAGTCTCGCGTTCCTCCATCGATCCGTCGCAATGGCCAAAGGTCGAGAAGCATCAACACAAAAGGCAACGTCACCAGCATGGCCTTCGACATTAACCCGAGACAGAAAAGCATGAGCGATGCGACATACCAACAAGCGCGTTTCCGCTTCACGTACACGTGATATGCCCACATCGTTAGCAGCCAGAAAAACGTGCTCAACACATCCTTGCGCTCGGCCACCCAGGCGACGGATTCGACATGGAGTGGATGAATGCCGAAAAACCCCGCGACAATGCAGCTTGGCCAAATTGCTGCCGTCGTCCGCGTCAGGAATAGAAAAAGCAGCAGAGTGTTCCCCACATGAAATGCCAGATTGACCAGGTGAAATGCGCGAGCGCTGAGTCCAAAGAACTCGCAGTCCGCCATGAAGGAAAGCCAGGTGAGAGGATGCCAGTTGTTGAAATAAAAGGTTGTAAAGGCCCAGCGCAGATTCTCGACAGTCAAGCCCTTTTGGACTATGAGGTTTTGGGAAACGTATCTCGGATCATCGAAATTGACGAAAGCCGCGTCCTTTACACTCCAGAAAGCAGCCAGGGTAACTGCGGTCAGGAACGCGCAGATTAGCACTTTCGTCCGAGTGTTCGGGCGCTGGTTCAATGAGCCAAAAATCGTTGTCTTACTATTCCTGTAAGGGGCCAGGCGATGCGGCTCCACGTGTTTGCCGCAACCACAACTTTGAGGTGGTGTTACCGATAATATCAAGTATGTTACGGTCGATGATCATTACGTGCCGACGCGCCCGCCTTCTGACCGCCGCAGCATGCGTTTTTTGCGGCGTTCAGAGCTTGCGCGCTGAAGCCCGGGCTAACCCTTATGGCGGCATTGTCGAACGTAATGCCTTCGCGTTGAAACCGCCCCCGCCCCCCGTCGCGGAGACGAATAACCAGGCGCAGGCGACGCCTACGTTTAAGGTCGTTCTTACGGGCATATCCAGCATTTTCGGTCCTTCGTCCAAACGGGCGTTTCTGGAAATCACGGAGTCGGATGCCGGAAAGCTTGGAACGCCGAAACGGCCAATTCTCGGCGAGGGCGAGCGTGAGGGCCCGATCGAGGTTTTGTCGATTGATGTCGAAAAGAGCATCGTCCGCATTCGCAATGCCGGAGAGGAGAGCGATTTGACTTTTGAAATCCCCAAGCCGAGCGCCGCCCCTGCTCCGCCCGCCGCGCCCGCGCCTCGGCTTGCCAACGCGGCTCCCGTTTCCAATCAGCCGATCATTATTTCTTCCTCCGAATCCCGCGGTGGCGTCACAGTCGCTGGTGGCGGCGACCGGTTCGCGGGAAATACGCCCGGTATTACCAGCTTTGGCGGTTCCGCAGTAACGCCAAGCGCCACGCCGTCCCCGGTGTCGGCAAATCTCGGCGCAGCCGGTAACTACTCCGGGGTGGGCGGGCTGACCAGCATCCCTGCGCGCACCATCCGCACTCCCGCAGTTCAGCAGAGCCCACCGATTGATCCGGCGACTCAGGCAATCCTCATGGAAGCGAACCGGATCAATTACGATACTCTCAACCAGGGCAGGTCCGGAAGGGGACGAGCTGTTAATTACCCGCCCCTGCCGCCGACCCAGATCAGCTCAATGTTAACCGGACAGGAAGGCGGCCCTCCGCCAGTTCCCGGCGTTCGTTAGACCGGAGATTCAGCGACTTAACGCCGCTTCGAATCGCTCTTGGGGATCAAATTCGGAACCTCGGCAACAAAAATCGCAAAGAATTTTGGCAAGAATAGGCATTCATTGGCACGAATAGGCACGAATAGCCATAGTACCGATTGGCCCGCCGCCGCATTCCCCAAAACCCATGGTATAATTAGACCGTGAAGACAGAGCTATATTTATGTGTGGCGCGGGCGTCCTCGCCTGCGGGTCCTGGGGCGCCCCCGCCCCCAGAAGAAATGCGCCAATTTGACGCAAACCGAACAAAACCGAACGATTTCACAAAATGCCTGCGGCTCAACATCGCTGTACCAGGCACTTACGACGATAACGTTTCGACTCGTTCGGTTTTGCAAAACGGGGGAGCGCGACCGTCTCGGTCGCCCCGACCGGCGTCCCGCCGGCTGTCACCCGACACACCCCGCAAACCGGGACCAGATGACGCAAAAATTAGTACAAAACTGGTACAAAAAGGATGGGCGGTGTTCAGTTTTCAACGATGTAACGATTCAATTCAACGATTCAACGATTCAACCTAGATTCGGCAGTTGAAATCCCTCCGGCGGCGCAACCCGCTGCCAGCAAGTGGGATCCAACTGCTCCGCAGTTCATTTTTTCGGTGACAAGTGGCGAATTCATAAGTACTTGCAACTCAAATGACATCCGGAGTTGTTAGGGGTTCAACTGCCGAATTTAGGTTCAACGATCTAACGATTTAACGATTCCCGATGTCCGATAACCCGAAAACCATGCAGGCGATCGTCTATCGGGGCGTAAACGATCTGCGCCTTGAGATGGTTCCTGTCCCGCGCATCGGCGCAAACGAACTCCTGGTCAAAGTCGCTGCTTGCGGTGTCTGCCCGACCGACATCAAAAAAATCCATCACGGAACGGTGCCGCCCCCGCGCATTTTCGGACACGAAACGTCGGGTACCATCGTCAAAGTTGGCGCGCGCGTGCGCCGCTTTAAAGTGGGGGATCGCGTCGCGCTGCACCATCACGTGCCTTGCATGAAGTGCCACGCTTGCCGGCACAAAGATTTCGCACAGTGTCCGCAGTACAAATATGAGACTGGGGTCACGGCCGGTTTCGAACCGGCCGGGGGCGGATACGCCGAGTATGTGCGCGTGATGCCATTTGTCTTTCCCGGCGTTGTTCGCATTCCCCAGCGCAACTCCTTTCTTGAAGCCGCCATGATCGAGCCGGTCAGCACCGTAGCGAAAGCTGTTCGGCGCTTGCGTCTATTGCGCGGTGATCACGTCCTGGTGGTCGGCCAGGGACCAATCGGCTTGATGTTCACGCGCCTGTTGGCGTTGGAAGGAATGAAGGTCATCGCAAGCGATCTCATGCCCGAACGCCTCCAGGTCGCGCGCGCCTTCGGCGCCAAATATGTCACAACTCCCCCGATTCAACGATGTAACGATTCAATGATTCAACGGTTACCCATTGACGCCGCCGTCATCACTGCGCCGGTGGATACCGCTGTGCAGGAAGCAGTGAATCTGGTTCGGGGTGGGGGCCAGGTACTGGTTTTCGCGCACACCAGGCGGGACGCCCAGGCATTAATTGACCTGTCGAAGGTCTGCGTCGATGAAAAGGACCTGATCGGGAGCTATTCTTCAGATGTGACGCTACAGGAAACGGTCGCGAAACTGGTCTTTTCCCGCAAGCTGGACGTGCGGAAACTGATCACCCACCGCTTTCCATTGGCGCAAACCGCTCATGCGGTGGAACTTGCGTCAAAACCCAGGGCGGGCGTGCTGAAAGTCGTCGTCGAACCCACTTCCCCACTTTAACCCTTCACCCTTCACCGTTTCAACCCTTCAACTCGCCCCATTTTGGGGCGGAAATTCAAGTTTTGGGACATTTGGCCGATTTAAGAGATAACCATGAAACGGCAATTTGGCCCATCTTATGCTTGGAAGCTCGCGACGGAAATGTTTGCGTACTGGAAAATTGTGCTTGCCAGGATGGCTGCAAGTTGCTTTGATGGGAACGTAATCCCTGTGTTAGAGCGCTTGAAAAGTGTTCAAAAAAAGTTTGAAAAAGTATTGACACTGGACAGAGGTTTTGTCATATTGCGTTCACACACAGAATAAACATAAGCAAACATGAGAACAAAAACACTACTGCTTACGGCTGCCTTGAGCGCAGCAGGCGTCGCCACCTCTATGGCGCAGGTGTACTCGGTCAACATGGTTGGGTACATCAATTGTCAGGTTCCGACTGGTTTCTCGATGCTCGCGAACCAGTTGAACGCCTCACCGGATAATAAGATTACTACGATTCTTCCGGCCCCCCCCAACAATACGCAGATTTTTAAATTTAACCCCGCGACTGGTGGTTATATCTTTTTGCAATTTGTTGACGGTGCGTACGAAGGCGACGATCTGGATCTGGCGGTTAATCCTGGCGAAGGTGTATTCATCAGCGCCGGAACCGCTTTCACCGCGACCTTCGTTGGAGAAGTTCAGTTGAGCTCAAGCGTTTCGTTGCCGGCGGGGTTCTCGGTAGCTGCTTCGGCCCTGCCTCAGAGCTTGCCGCTGACCCCGGCGCCGCCTGCGGGCCTCGACTTTCCCGTTGGAAACGGAGATCAGATATTCCAGTTCAATCCGGCAACGGGTGGTTACATCTTTAACCAATTCGTTGATGGCGCCTGGGAAGGTGACGGTATGGGTGCGGCCCCAACGCCTGCAATTTGCGAACCGTTCTTCGTGAACAATGCCGGTGCGGCCAAGAGCTGGAACCGGACGTTCTCAGTTGGCCCGTAATCATTTAAATTCAGGAACACATAACCCAAGACATAACAAATATGAAAAAACTGATTCCATTCCTCATGTTGATGGCCGCTGGGATATCCTCGGCGTTAGCCCAGGGGACGGTTACGTTTGTCAACAGCGGTAACTTTCCGACTACGGCGGATCGTTTGGTTTACTTTGACCCAGGCACCGGCGTTGCGGTTCCGTTGGTAGGCACGAACTTTGTGGCGCAGCTCTTCTTTGGAGATAGCGCTACTAGCTTGCAGGCGCACACTGCGGCCCCGTCGCGGTTCCGCGTCCCAACCACGCTCTCTCCAGGAACATGGTCGGGTGCCACGCGAACACTGACGGGGTTTGGTACCGGCAGCACCGTTGTGATGCAGGTGCGGGTCTGGGACGAGAATAACCCATCGATAGTTGCCAATTCTGCTACCTTCAACTACACGGTGCCGGCACCGGGGTCCCCCGCGCAGCAGTTTCTGATGGATAACTTTCGGATGTTTACCTACGTTGTTCCAGAGCCGTCTGTTATCGGTCTCGGTTTGCTTGGCGCCGGTGCGCTATTTTTGCTGCGTCGTCGCAAAGCGTAAGCTTAATTGAAAGTTAGTGTGTTCTCATCAGAGCCGCTCGAAAGAGCGGCTTTTTTGCTTACCAGCACAGGCTGCCCACTTCTATCTAAACGAATGATGTGAAGCCTGAATTCCGCGCTTTCTTGCAGATACGAATTCACTTGCCCTTGAAGCGGTGCATCGTGGCGCGTTTGAGCTCGCGGTCAGCGTCGCGCTTTTTAATGTCTTCGCGCTTGTCATACTGGACCTTCCCCTTGCCCAAACCCAACGCGACCTTCACTTTTCCATTCTTCCAATAGAACGAGAGGGGGACGAGCGCGTGGCCTTTGACGGCAGCCTGGCCGAAAAGCTTGCGGATTTCGGCTTTGTGGAGCAGCAGCCGGCGCGGAGCCTTGGGTTCGTGGTTTTGCAGGTTGCCATAGCTGTATTCGTCGATATGGGCGTTGTAGAGGAGCACCTCGCCATTTTCGACGCGCGCGAAGGCATCGCTGATCTGGCCCTTGCCGGCGCGCAACGATTTGACTTCCGTACCCTTCAAGACGATGCCCGCCTCGTAGGTTTCAAGGATGTGGTAATCGCGCCGAGCTTTGGGGTTGGTCAGAATGTCCGGCATGCTAGGAATGGCAATTTAAACCACGATTCGACACGAATAAACATGATGCACGCGGTCCACTTACGCGTGATCCTAAATGATTTCAGCCAGAAGGCTAAGCCCTCTGGCTGAGGATCCAAATCATTTTGCTCGAGGCTAGCGCTTTTTGCGCTTCTTTGGCGCCGTCTCGATCAATTGCAGTTCCTCCGGGAGATCGAAACCGATTTTGTCCTCGATAATCTCGCGCAGCGCGATATCGGCGACGCCCAGGCCGGCCGTGTCGGCGACCAGCGGGCGGCTAATGGCGCCGCCGCCCGAATTGAGTTGGCGCACGCGGCGCGAGATAAGGTTCACCAGCACATTGGGGTTGCCGACTTTAGCCAAGGCTTGCCTGCAAAATTCGCTATTCAAGATTTTACTCTCCATTTCAAATTAATTCGAGCCGCACAGAGTAGTAGCTCCGGGCGGGAATGCAACAGGAAATTCCAGAAAAAAAAACGGACCAGTCGGACCCATCGGCCGGCGTTATGCGATCAGCCGATCCCGGTAGCGAAGTGCCCGGGATTGGTCCGACAACAAAAGCCATCGGCTGCGACATCTTCATCGCAGCCGATGGGCGATCTTTTGACAAACAGCGGCTCTATGGCGTCGTCGGGGGCCGCGGCGTCGTCGGGGGCCGCGGCGACGGTGGGGGCACGCTCGACGGAGGCACGCCTGATGGCGGCCGGTTATCGGGCGGGCGATTCTCGGGTGGGCCCGGAGGAATATCGGGGACTTGCGGTCGGTTCAGGTCTGGGCGACCAGGGACTGGCCGGCCGGTCGGGGGCAAAGTTGTGCTGGTGGCATTGGTCGGAACGG
>JAKEEH010000556.1 GCA_022616725.1 Limisphaerales bacterium
CTCGATACCGGAATTCGTTTCCGTGCTCGTCAGCAAAGCGGTGAGTCTGATAGCGAAGGGCGAAAGAATGAATGTCTACCTGCGTCAGGGAAAAAAGCTCACCCGGCTCGGAAATGCCGTTGTGATTGCTGTCTACCCAGATGCGTAGATTCGGAAAGGCGGCGTCTAGCGCGTCAATCATTCCATCACCGTTTCCGCCACTTTCGGCGCTGTCGAACATGGCGAGGGCTAGGAATCCGTTCGGCATCCGTGATCGCGGTTGCGGCGTAATATTCCCAAACAGCTCGATTCCGCTATCAATCACGCCGTTCCCGTCACGATCGAAGGCCAGAAAGCCATCGTCCGAGCCTGCGGCCGTCCACGACATTTTTTTCTTTGTTCCCACTCCAGTCAGGTCGAACCATACGCCACCGGAGGAATCTGTCAATGAGAAGCCATTTCCGGCCACATCAACAATTATTGGGCTACATGCCGCGCATTGCCACTGGTAGCCATCGCAATAGGCCCCACAATCACAGATTGGCGGCATCTGGTCCTCACAACACTGCTCTTGGGCCAGCAGGTTCGCGGGGCTGAACAGCACGCATGTGCTCGCAATAGCAACGATCCAGAGCGCTTTATAATACTCACGAACGCGGTTGATTCGCTTCATAATCTACCTCCGGAACCACTTGAGTTCTTCAAAATGGACACAGGGCAACCAACCTGCCACGAATCTCACGCAGCGAGCACGAAAAGGAATAGGATTCCTTCCGGCTGGAATCCAGCTGAGTTGGCAACCCTTGTGATTCTTTAGGACCAGACCCTTCCAGTCTGCGCAGAGTGCCTTCCATCTCTTGCGGTTCGAGACAGGAACTGGCACCTTGCGGTAGCGAATCCTTCCACGACTTCCAAGGCGGCCCTAAACTCCAAATACTCCCATCCGCAAACTCAACCCATGTGACAACGGTCACGATGCGCAGACAGGCGGTACGCATATCTCGAAACCAATGCGCTACGATAGAGGATCGGAGGACCGGCTCGCCTGCTTCTACGTCTCCCTTTGGCGGGATTGCTCGCTCGTCAGGTCGTGGGAAATCTGGAGCAGAGCCAGCCGCTGCCTCACCTCGTGTTGGAAATTCCGTACCATTTCGATCGGCTTTACCAACGACTGCCATCACATAGAAATTCTTGACATGTTTCGGAGAGGAGTTTTGCACGACCACTTTAGGCGGATCACCAAACATCGCAGGGAGCTTGAACCCCACAATCTTCAGCGGAGCATCGTCGGGATTAAAAGCCGTCACGCTCACAGTTAGCCGATCCGTTGGCTGGGCTGCCAAGGTAGAGCACCATACCATCGCAAGCAAGGACATTCGCCGTACAATTAAAATCATTCGCTTTTCCCTCCTTGCGCCGCTCTCAAGGACATTGCGCATAGAAGACAGGAGTCGGATAGTACCAAGGCAACGTTATCTCGCGAGACCCTTGAGGGTATACATCAGTACAATCACAGTCGAAATATTCAGCATTCCAATTCTCAAAGACCCAATAAAATCCGACTTGGCCCGAAGGTGTACTACCATCAATATTGAAAAATTTTCCGCCTTCTTCCCGTCCTTGCGGGATAAAAAAACCATTGCAATGGGTGTAGCCGCCTGTACAGACACCGAATGCCCAAGCGGTGCCGACGTTGTATTGCGTGCCATCGACGGTGGCGATAAGCTCGAAGCGTTTGTTTCCACATGTGTCTGGGCCTTCTATTACATGCGTTGCGTTGTCATGCGCGGAACAACTGGGTGGTCTGGCCGAGGCATGAAGATAAGGTCGAGAATGCAGCGCCGATGCTGGCGGGAGCCCCAACTCGGCCGACACGAGTCGGGCCGATCCGGGCCGCGAGGGTTGCGGACGCGGGGAAAGAGCCCCTGACGTCAGCGGTGCGAAAGAAGTCGGCTTCGCCGACTCGACGTACGTGCGCCATCGATCCAGCACGCGGGTTAAGTGCCAAACCGCGACGGACCCATCTGGAACTTTACCATCGACTCGAAGGTCATTGATGTTCCTAAGTGCAAGTGCAAACGTGAGGTCATGGAGGAGCCGCTCCTCGAACGGAACGACGGCGGTTTCTGCCGCTCGGGCATAACGTTTCTGCCCAAGCAGCAGGGCAGCTTCATCCCGCGCGAGCTTTCGCTCAGAAATGTATCGGAGTGTTGTCGTAATCTCCTGAAGGCGAGCCAGGATGATCTGCCTCCTTCGGATCAGGTCACGCAGCCCATTTGGCGTCCCCGCGCTTGTGCCATCGGAAAACAAGACCGCCTCAAGGTTGCAGGCTGGACGAGAGGAGCCTCCGACCACGTGCGGGACCGGCAACTGTGCCGAGCCGCCCGCTGGTATCGGGATGTCGCGTCTCCAGTTGACGTAAGCATCGTAGTAAATTCGGGCCCACATCCTCCGATCACCAGGTATGTCCACAGTCGCAACAAATGCAGTAACAACTCGATTGGAGTTGTTGCCAATTTTGATGACGGGCTCGGCATCAATGGTTGTTACGGAAAGGGTGACATCCTGTCCTTGGGCGAACGACATTCCCGAGACGAACAGCGCCATGACCGCTAGAAGGCTGGATCGCATGACAACTCCTCAAGCCAACATGCCGGCTTTTGTTAGATTCAGTGGGGCCTAGGACCGTAATCGACTCGGAAGATGGCATGCTAATACCCGCGGATTCCGTGCGTGTCAAGACATTTTTTTTCAAAACTCGATTCAGACCGGATTCTCAAGACCGAATCTAATTTAGGACTCGCGAGACGAGAATCGGGGGAGGAGCGTCAGCAGGCCGAAGCCGGAGGCGAGGAAGATTACGAGCCAGAGCATGCCTTGCGCGGTGTGGCCGTAGAGGAAGCTGCCGGCGCCGAAAAGCGCGGCGTAGATGAAGGCGACGCCGAGCGTCCAGCCGAGCACGGCGGCGGCGATGTTGTCGGGCGAGGGCTGGCCGCCGGCTTCGGCGCGCACAGCGGCCCAGCCGGGTCCGGCGGGGCGCGCGATGCGGTAGAAGTTGACGAGGGTGGCGCGATCGGTGGGTGGAGAGAGAAACGCGACCGATACCCACACCACAGTGGTGATGGCGATGGTGATGAGCAGCGCGATGTGTGAGGGTATGCCGTAGCCGGCGCGCTCTGCCAGGAAAAAGCTCAGCGCGACGACGAAGGAGCTGGCCATGGCCGCAATTTCCGCCCACGCATTGATGCGCCACCAGAACCAGCGTAGCAAGTAGAGCAATCCGGTGCCGGCGCCCACCGAGAGCATCAGCGTGAAGCCTTGCTGCGCGTCTTCGAGCACCAGTGTGAAGAGCGCGGCCACGAGCATCAGCAGCGCCGTCACCCAGCGACCGGC
>JAKEEH010000557.1 GCA_022616725.1 Limisphaerales bacterium
AACGAAGTCCTGACACACACAGACCTGCCTTTCGAAGACGCTATCGAACTGCGTAACCTGACGGCGCAACCGATCGACGTCGGCGGCTGGTGGCTCAGCGACGATAACGGCACGCTCCAGAAATATCAGATTCCGTCGCCGACGCTCATTCCCGCTTACGGCTTTACCGTCATTTACGAGAACCAGTTTACAAATCAGGAAATTGCCGCCATTCCCTTCGCGCTCAGTTCGCGCGGTGACGAAGTGGTCCTGACCGCGGCGACTAACAACGCCTTGACGGGGTATCGCACCAGCGTGGACTTTGGCGCCGCCGAAAACAGCGTTTCGTTCGGCCGCTACATCACCAGCGATGCTCGAGACGAGTTTGTCGGCATGAGCCGCCGCAGCTTTGGCGTCAATGACCCGGGCACCGTCGAGGAATTTCGCGGCGGCCAGGGCGATACAAATCCCTACCCCCGCGTCGGTCCAATCGTCATCACCGAGATCATGTACCATCCGCCCGACGACGGCACCAACGACAACGTCCGCGATGAATTTATCGAACTGCACAATATTTCCTCCGCTGCCGTGCCTCTCTATGACGCTGCCTATCCGACAAATGTCTGGCGCTTGCGCGACGCGGTGGACTTCGATTTCCCGCCGGGCGCCGTGATTGGACCGGGCGACTACTTGTTGGTCGTCAGTTTCGATCCCGTCAACAACCCCTCTGCGCTAGCCGACTTTCGCAGCCGTTACAATGTGTCCGCAGGCGCGGCGATTGTCGGACCTTACTCTGGCAAACTCGCTAATGATTCCGATGAGATTGAACTGCGCAAACCGGACCTTCCCAATCTCGATGACGTGCCTTACGTGCTGGTCGAACGCGTTCGCTATTTCGACGCCGCGCCATGGCCCCCTGAGGCCGATGGCACCGGCTTCTCGCTCCAGCGCGTCGCCAACCCCGATTTCGCCAACGATCCCACCAACTGGGTTGCTCAGGCCCCGACTCCCGGCCCCCAATCCACTGTCACTGACTTCGACAGCGACGGCATGCCCGATACATGGGAGGACGCCTACAACCTCGACCCGCGCAACCCGAACGACGCCGACGACGACCCGGACAACGATGGCTTGACGAATCTTCAGGAATACCTCGCCGGCACACACCCTCGCGACCCGCAAAGCGTCCTGCGGTTCGCTTCGCTTATTCCGGGCGCCAGTGCCATGCTGACCTTCACGGCTCATTCAAACCAGACCTATTCCGTCGATTGGAGAGAATCCCTTGATGCCGGGCGCTGGACCAAGATGGCCGAGGTTGCGGCGCAACCGCTTCAGCGGACGGTGTCCATCTCCGATCCCCTGCCCGCCGCCCTGGGCCGCGTGTATCGCATCGTAACGCCGCAGCAAGCCGGGCCTGTCAATCCCCTGCCCGCCATCCTCACGTCGCCCCGCAGCACAGTTGCCAATTATGGCAGTAACGCCTCTTTCAATGTTACCGCTTACGGGGCGGGCTCGCTGTCTTATCAATGGTTCTTCAACAGCAACGCCATCCCAATCCTCAGCTCCAATTGCATGATTGTTGGCGTTCAATTCTCCGATGCCGGCTGGTACTCCGTCAGGGTTAGCGATGGCGGGAGCTCGATTACGAGTGATTCTGTCTATCTCGGGGTGCGTCCACGCATTGTTTCGCAGCCGCAGGACCAGAGCGTTCCGGCGGGCGCCACCGCGGCGTTCAGCGTCACCGCCCAGAGTGATTGGCCGATGACCTATCGCTGGCGGCGCAATAGCCGCTCAATCGCCGGCGAGACCAACCAAACCTTAACCATCACCAACCTCCAACCTTCGCAGGCCGGCGATTACTCGGTAAACATTCAACATCAACTGCCAGGAGGCCGCTTCGGCATCAACAGCTCGAATGCTGTACTGACCGTCCTCCCGCCATAACATAGCCGAACCAATCTGAGGCTTTGATTCACGCCTCATCGAGAAATCCGAAGGCCGAATTCCTCGTGCATGGCCACTACTCACTAATCACCACCTCCTTTCGGGCTTCCTTCGGTCTTCGGATTTGTGCTGGGTGGGGAAACAACCTAGTGGTTCGACGGACGAGCGAACTTACTTTTGAGAGACGATGACGGCACTCGCGCGGGAGTACAATGGGGGTTCCACGCGGCTTCGCAGTGGGCTTTCTCGCGAAAAACGCACGCTGCTCGAAAAGCGTTTGCGTCGGCCTTTAGTCCGCTCGCCGTCAAAACCCTCGATCCCCCGAAGTAATGCCGCCGAAGGCCCGTTGTCTTTCTCCCAGCAACGTCTTTGGTTTCTGGAACAACTCGAGCCAGGCCAGCCGGTTTATCATGTGCCGGTCGGTCTTCGCCTCCGCGGGCCGCTGGACTGCGACGCCGCAGCCGCCAGTCTCGCCATCATCGTAGAACGACATCAGGTTCTCCGCACAGCTTTCCGCAACCAGGCCGGCACACCCGTCCAGGTGGTGACCCCAGCGCGTCGCGTCCAGCTTCCCATGATCAATCTGCAGCACCTCCAGGGCGACGCGCAGAAGCAAGCCTTGACGAGCGCCATGGCTGCGGAGGCCGCCCGTCCGTTCGATTTGACACGCGATCTGCTGATTCGTGCGGTGCTGTTCCGTTTGGCGCCTAAGCAGCACGTTCTGCTGCTCACCATGCACCATATCGCCTGTGACGCCTGGTCGATCGGGTTGCTTTTGGACGAATGGGGTGTGCTCTACAAGGCTTGCGTCAATGGCAACACTGGAGGCGCGGATTTGCCCAGGCTGCCAATTCAGTATCTCGATTATGCCCTCTGGCAGCGCCAGCAGCCCGGACTGGAACAGGACGCCGCGCAACTCGGCTATTGGAAACGCCAATTGGGCGATAAGCTGTCCATCCTGGAATTGCCAGCCGACCGGCCCAGGCCTCCGCTGCCGTCGAACCAGGGCAGGACACGCACGCGAACCCTCAGCGCCGAACTCTCAGCGTCATTATCGCAACTGGCCTACCAGGGGGCCGAACACCGTCAGCAGGCCACAAAGTTCATGACCATGCTGGCTGCCTTCAAAACGTTGCTCCACCGCTATTCCGGCCAGGACGACATCGTGGTCGGCTCCCCCATCTCAAGGCGGACGCAGCAGGAAACCGAACATCTCATCGGCTTGTTTTTGAATCTATCCGTTTTGCGCACCAACTTGTCCGGCGACCCAACCTTTCGGGAGCTGCTGGAGCGCATCCGGCAAACGGCTCTGCAGGCTTACGTTCATCAGAATGTCCCTTCGAGAAAGTAGTCGAGGCGTTGCAGCCTGCGCGTGATCTCAGCCGCACGCCGCTCTTCCAGGTGATGTTTACGTTCCAGGACACGCCGGCGCGCTCCCGCATTCTCGCGGGTGGACTCATAGCCGAAGTGTTCGAACTCGATCTCGAGGTTGCGCCGTTCGACTTGACTCTGCTGCTGCAGGAGCACGACAGCCGCCTCGTCGCCACGATGGAATACAAATCGGACTTGTTCTCCGACCAGACCATCGAGCGCATGCTGGGGCACTTTGAGACACTGCTGGCCGGGATCGTCCAAAACCCGGAAGCGCGCCTTTCCGAGTTGCCGCTTCTGAGCGAGAGCGAACGGTTCGCGCCGCTCAGCTTTGACGTCTCGGGTGAGGAAATTTTCCCGACCCTGTTGAGCGGGGGCACGCTCGTGCTAAGGCCTCCCGGCCTGGCCGTCTCCGTCAAAGACTTTCATTCCTTCGTCGTTAATGAAAAGCTGACCGCCCTCAATCTTCCCACCCCCTATTGGAGCCAATGGATGGACGTGATCGAGCAGGATAAACTGGAGCTGCCCCGCTCGGTGCGCCTCGTGATTGTCGGCAGCGATACCGTAAGCCGCGAGCAATTGGCCCGCTGGCAGCGCCTCGCGCCGGCGGGAGTGCGTTGGTGCAACGCTTATGGAACGACAGAGGCAACTATCACCGCGCTCGTTTACGAACCGGCGCCCGCCGAGACGCCGTACTCCGTGCCGATTGGCCGGCCTACCCTCAACACACAGGTCTATATCCTCGACCGGCATCGCAACCCGGTTCCCATTGGCGTCCCCGGCGAAATCCATATTGGCGGCGAGCAGGTCGCCCGCGGCTATCTCAACCGTCCTGACGCCACCGCGGCCCACTTTGTGCCCGACGTATTCAGCCAACGGCCCGGGGCGCGGTTGAACCGCACCGGTGACTTTGGTCGCTGGCGCGCCGACGGGAACGTTGAATTCCTCGGGCGCCGCGACAACCAGGTCAAGATCCGCGGCTTCCGCATCGAATTGGGCGAAGTGGAATCCGCCCTGCTCCGGCATCCGCTCGTCCGCGAAGCCGCGGTTGTGCCTCGCGAGGACGCCGCTGGCGAGAAAAGGCTCGTCGCCTACTTCGTGGCAAATGACGACTCCCCTCAACTCGTGGGGAAGCTGCTTCACTTTTTGAAGGAACGCCTGCCGCCGTACATGATCCCGGCAATGCTCGTGCCTCTATCCGCAATGCCGCGCTTGAGCAGCGGCAAGCTCGACCCGCACGCGCTGCCCGAACCCGGCGCGACCCGCCCGGACCTCGAGGAAGACTTCGTTCCCCCGAGCGATTCACTGGAGGAAAAATTGGCCCAGGTCTGGCGCCAGGTCCTCGGTCTGGAAAACGTGGGCGTCAACGACAACTTCTTTTACCTGGGCGGCCACTCCTTGCTGGCGCTTCGGCTGTTTGAAGAAATCGAGCGGATCACCGGCTGGAACCTGCCGGTCTTGACACTGTTCCAATCTCCGACCATCAAGCACCTCGCCGATATCATCCGCCGCCGCCAATCGTCTGAATCGCGCTCCTCCATTTTGCCGGTGCAACCCAGCGGCAGCAGGCCGCCGCCGTTTCTGCTCCATGGCGCCGCGGGCGGCATGCTTTGGGGCTATGCCAATCTCGCCAAACATCTGGGCGACGATCAGCCCGTCTATGCTTTCAATTCCCAGAGCCGCGACGGCTCGGGAGAATTTGCGACCATCGAAGAGATGCCGGCGCAATACGTAAAAGAGCTCCGCACCTTTCAACCGCAGGGGCCCTATTATCTGGGTGGCTATTGCTTCGGGGGCGAGGTCGCGTTTGAGATGGCGCAGCAACTGGCGGCAACCGGCCAACGCGTCGCCTTGCTGGCCTTGTTTAACGCCATGCCTCCTAACTCCAGTTCCGAGAAAATCAGCCTCGCGCCGCTCTGGATCGCCCGTTTTGCCCGCAACTCCTGGCATTGGTTCCGTTATTATTGCCAATGGACCCCTGACCAGCGCAGGACCTTCACCGAGCGCAAATTGCGGGCGCTGAAGAAGCGATTGGGCCGCCTCTGGAGCAGAAATGCAGCGCCAAAGGTCGAGGCTGAAGATCAGGTTGACCTGGCGTTATACTCCGAAGACCAGCGCAGGTTGTGGGACGTGCATTTGCGCGCCTCCGCCACCTATCATCCGCGCCCTTACCCCGGCAACGTCACAGTGTTTCGCACCCGCACGCATCCGTTCTTCAGTTCCTTCGATCCCTCCTTTGGCTGGAGCGAATTTGCTCGCGGCGGCGTGACCGTAAAAATCATCCCGGGCGCGCATGAGAGCATTCTCGACGAACCTCATGTGCGTGTTGCGGCAGCCGAATTGAACCGCTGCCTCGAACTCGCTCAGCGAGAAGGAGCGCGACATGAAGACGTCCCGAGTCCCCGCGCCACAGAGATCAAAATGCTCTTGAGTTCGGTCTTGTGGGTGCTGGAAATGACCCCGGCGGTTTGACCAACTGCGGCGATGGCGGTGCTCGCGCTGCCGCCGGTTGTTCTACTAGCGGGGAACCGGCAGCGGCGGCGGTTGCGGCAGGAAGGGAAAGAGCCGGGGCGCCGGCGCGACCTGCGCTTCTTCGGGCACCTCGGGTTCCATTTCAAAGTCGCTCTCACCCAGGTTCTGGATCCACTGGTTGCCAATACTCTGGTAGGCGACCCAAAGCTGGCTGTTTTGCCCGCCCATGAGTTGCGCCACCGAGCGCTCGGTTTCCTCCGCAATCGCGGCCAGGGCTTGAGCGCGCTGCTCGGGCCGCAACGCGGGATCGGTTTCCAGCCGGAGCTTCTGGCGTTCTGCCGCGACTTTCATGTCGTAAACACGGGCGGCCAGGGCGGGCGACGTCTCGAATCGCTGGCTGAACTGCAACAGCGCCTTGTAATCCGCGTCCTGCGCCCGCTGATACTCCTTGAAGCGGTCCGGGCCGAGGACCTTCGCCAGTTCCTGGTCGAGGGCTTGCTGCGCGTCCGCCTGGGCGGCGGCATGGGCTTCGGCCTGGGCGGGATCGGCCAGGTTCAAATTACTGATCTGATCGTCGTAGGCCTTTTGTAACTGAAATATCCTTCGAAATTCCAGCTCGTTCGGGTTGAACCCGTGCAATTGCGCCCGCAGGTTTACCGCCGTCGGCGAATTGCGCAACTGGTACTCCTGGTATTCCTCCGGGCTCATGAGCTGGGCCAACTGGGCGTCCCGCTGCCCTTGCAACCGCCGGAGCGCTTCCTGGTCGGCCTCAAGCAGGAAACCTTTGCTGCGGTCGTAGATCTGCCGTTCCAGGTCGTCGTATTTGGCCTGCAGGTCGATGACCTGCTCGCGCTTTTCCTGGGACAGGAAGCCATAGGCGCGCTCCTCGTAATCCTGGTCGGCGCTGTATTTGGCCAGCTCGGCGCGGTAATCAATGCCGAGCAACTCCTGGATGAGGGCGGTCTGCTCCCGATCCAGCTCGTTCAACTGAGCCTGCACCTTGGGATCGGACGTATCGCCAATTTCACCCGTGTCGCTGGTCTTCCAGAACTGATAGGCGCCGCTCTGGGCGCGAATCTGGGCCCGCCGGCGGCCGTAACTCTTCGCAATGTCGGTCACGATAATGTCGCGCACCGTCTCCTCGGGACAGCCGAAGTTGCGCAGATTGTTGATGTAAGTGACGTAATTGGATGATTCCAGGGCGGCCCAGTTCACGGGGCGATTGGCCAGCGCGGCGAGCAGGTTCGTCGCGTTGATCTTGCGGACGGCAATCTGACGCACTGTATTGGTGACCACCCGTTCGTTGGCCGCGGGTCGCAACGGAGCCGGCCGGAAATTGAGCAGGAAAGCCAAATACGCGATCGCGGCGATGAACGCGAGGTTCAGCGCCAGCAAAAGCGTCGAAATCGTCCGCAAATTCATACCTAATTCATCGTCAACTCCACATCACCATAGCAGTCCTTGCTGGATTTTGAAGGGCAAATTGCCCGGTGCGGGCCGAGGGCGGCCGAGGGCGGGCGGGGCCAGTGATTGGTGAATGGTGATTGGTATGATACACCCACCCCCCATTTGCGTAGCAGTTTTGTATCACTTTTGTATCATTTTTTGCGCCATCTCGTCCCGAAGGATGCCCAGTGACAGTCGGCGGGACGCCGGCTGTGGCGACCGAGACGGTCGCGCTCCCCATGTTCAGGTCCGCGCTCAGTTGTACAGTGGCCCCTGGCATTTTCGGTCAGTTCTGGTCAGTTTTAGTCAGTTTTCCGGACACCCCTCCCCCTTTTCCGTCCGGAAATGTCCGGTTTGGCG
>JAKEEH010000558.1 GCA_022616725.1 Limisphaerales bacterium
AGAGAAGGGAACGCGCGGAGCGAACGAGCCGACTCAGACCACGAGAGAAAAGAATGTAAAGACCCATCAACACTTGACAGGCCCCTACATAGCTAAAGCCGGCGATTTTTCGGCGCCGATTCATAGAGTTGACCCCTGGTTTGAGAAGCTCCCTCAAATTTCTATCCATCGAAGATCACATGAATGAAGTGAATGCGAGCAACCCGATTATCCCGAAGGGATTCTATCGTTCAGCCCAGGACCACGGCGACCGTGGTGCCCGTCCGCCGCCGGCGGACTACCCTGGGTTGTCGTACCGAATCATGCCCTTCTACGCCGAAGGCGTTGCATCACGTTCCAGATGCGATGCAACTCTTTCAGAGTTGTGCTTGAATGTCTTGCCCCTCTACCCAGGGTAGCGGCTACGCCGCAACCCTGGGCTGAATGATTGAATCCCTTTGGGATTCGCGCGAATTGCAAACCTCATTACATTTTTTGATAACCGTGCTAATGGACTCGTCGGCGGCCAAGCCCGAACCAGGCCGCGGCGATCGACATCATCAACCACGCAGCCGGCTCAGGCACGACCCCAGCGATGCTCCCTGCGCTGTCCGGGAGGCGAATCTCCATGAAATCGATCTCCATCCGCAATAGTCCGGCGCCAGCGACAACACCTGCGCCAAACTCGTACAAATTGAAATCACTCAGCAACCCGTCGCCCGGATGCGCGAAGCCAAATGGGCCTAAGGAGTCTTTGTGTAGTGGGTCAGCCGGGTTTGTGGTGGTCGGCGGAGTAAACATCGACAACGTGAAACTGTTTAGTGGAACGGAAACGGTCGTAAACGTCGAACTGTTAAACTGACTCAGGTCGAGGGCGTACGTGTACTCGTCCGCACCTACGGTGTCCACGGCCCGGCAACCGAACGCCAAATTCACTAGCGAGCAATCGCTGCCATCGAGGTCCTTGGCCGTGATGGTCATGGACGTGGCCGTGTTTGTCGGCAGCAGCTTGGCCCGAATGTTCATCATCACGTTCGGATCGGAGCCATCGAACGACTCAGCGCTGGGCGCTGTACGAACGTTGAACCGGTACTGGTAGCCTCTGAAGGGGCCTTCGCCCACATCCGGCTCCCGCGCATTGATGACCAGGTTCGTCATGCCGCTGTCGTCGAACCGGCTGATCTGGTCCGTGGCGTTCGGACTAACGGCCACTCCATCAACGGTGATTGGCGGCAGGTTCGGACCATACGTCAGCGCGCTGCCGAAGCGATACGAAATACCGCTATTCTCATCGATGCGGGCCACGATCGGTCCCGGCGTGATTCGCTTGAGCGCGGCGTACTTGAGTTCGATGCTGAGCCCGGCTTCCGCGTTTGGGGCTCCAATCGACATGAGGGGAACTCCATTGGGGAGCCTAAGCTGACCGCCAGGGTTGCCTGGGTCGACGGCGCCGCCGCCAAACGAAAGGGTGTCAAGACCATCGTTCACATCTCCCCACACCATAGTTGTGTCATTAAACACTCTCCCATTACCGGTGATCGCTTCCGCTTGGCGGTCGGTCTCACCGCCATTGAAGAAATTATAATAAAAGCCTCTCTGAACGAAATTGGGTGAGGTTACGGGTACGGTCCAAGTGGCAAAACCATCGGCGTCCTTCGGCGCGTTCTCGTACCACACGTTAATGGTCTGTTTGCCGAAATTGCTCCGCCACAGGCCGTAGCGTCCTCCCTGCGTCGTCAGTCCGGCGTCGTTGGGAAGCGGGGCGTTGGCTACGTCGTTCTTCCGCCACACGACGTAGTCGGCCGCGTCGACATTGCCATCGCTGTTGAAGTCACCTCCGCCGCTACCGATGTTATAGGTAAATGCGTCGTTGCCGCGCTTGTAACGCCCGGCCTCTGCGTCCCAGACCATGCCGTCCACTTGATCTAACCCGATCGTGAACAGGGGCGCCGTATTGTTTGGCACGCCGGCCACGCCCATATTCGGCTTGAATTTGACTTCGATCTGGTACTCAGCGGGATCGAAGAGCTGCCCACCGGTTGCGCGGTCGATAATCGGAAACACATCGCTGTCGAGACCAATGAGTGTGGAGCTGTAGGGAGTGAAAGCGGAACCGGTCCAAATTTCCGGCGAGTCGCTATGCATCCGGGAGTTGTGGCTTCTACCGCCATCGCCGGCGCCGGTCTTGACAAAATAGACCGATTTAAACCTGTTTAAGCTGCCCACCGCCTCCGCGGTCGGGCCGAATTGAAATGTGCCGAATCCGTCATTAGGAGTATTGTTCCGGAAAAGCCCCGAATGCATTAGGGTCATGCCGTCGATGGTCATGAGCACATTCGGCGTATCCAGAGCGGCGGCCGACTGCGGAAGGCAACCAATGCCCAGCGCGAGACAAAAACTTCCGCAGCAAACAAACCGACAAAACTTGCTAGTCATTGGAACTCTCCATCCAGATGTTCACTCGTGTCACTCGTCACATTGGCTGCCGGGAACCGCGTTGACTGACGGCCTCCCACGGCGCAAGATCCTGGCAAGGAGCCGTGACCGTCGTCGGTCCCTGCGCTGCTCTCGCCTGATTCGAGCACGATCATCACCGCCATCAACCTTGGGAGCGCGGTGGACGCCAAACCTGGCGTGCGAAACCGCCTCCCGCCTCTGCGCACCCCACCAAACAGAAGCGTGTGAGAGACGCCTACTGAAACTCGACAAGCCGCCATCCGCCCGAGGGTTCATTGTACTTTCGATTACAATCTCCACATCTCACGTTTACGCAAAAAAATTTCGTCTTCGCGAAACGGCGAATTGAACGCAGAATAGCGTTCTCATCGGCCGTGGCCGGATTTGTCCTTGGCAATTAAACTAGACACCGGACCGCTGGGTCGACGAGCGTATCGCGGTGTATTTAGGACGATAAAACTCACTGCGGGTGATGGAACCGCATCTTTGATACGGCGATTCGGTATGCTTAGTCGCGGTGCACAATACGACGGATCGGCTTATTGACTGTCGGGGAGACCGTGGAAGAGTCGGCACGCTAGCGACGGACAAAAATTTGGGATTGCCGCAAAAAAATATGAATATTGCGGCCAGGCGTTGACATGTCGGTAGATGAGGTTAAAAGGAAATTAGCGGAGATACTTTCTTTTCTGTACATGTGTACGGCAACTTGTTTCTCGTTCTTCAGCCCCGAGCTGGAGACTGAGGTGGAGGAGTCTTATGAAGTTGAAGCTGTACGCCTGCCTGGTTGTGGCAGGCGCGCTGGTGGCTGCCACGCAGGCGATGGCAGCGCCAATGTTCACTCCTTTTCTTTCCGTTGATGTCAACGGGTACAATGCCGGCGGTGGTCAGGCCGTCGGCCCCACGCAGGCCGGTTTCCAAGGGTGGGAGGCAGCGGAAGGGTTGTTCCTAGACCCGCTCATCGATTGGGGCAACAGCGGCGCCGCGGGACTTACAAAAGTCTTCGCGACGTCGGAAGGAAACGTCACGGCGAACATGATCGGCATCGTTCCCAATTCATTTCGCGGTGCGCGGCACCGCGGCGTGGGTGCGAGTACGGCCCCGTCGATCGCGGTGGAGACGGATTTCGTGTTCGCTCAACGCGGCGTCGATGGTTTCGGACAGCACCATATCAAACTCACGTTGTCCGGATTGATGCCGGGCCAACTCTACGAGTTTACTGGTTATACGCGCGAGCAATTTAACGGCTCTCTCCCCCCCGCCGGCAGCTTCCAGCGTTGGACCGACCGGAGCACACTCGGCGGGTTGGACGGGCCTGGCGCCTACATGGACGCCAACTTTGGCGCGGGATCGCTGTATCAGCCGGCGCCCGGTGGCGTCAATAATCCGATTCCCTCATTAAATGGAGATGGCCCACTGAGTCGTCAACCGACATCGGGTCCAGATTCCACCGATCCGTATGCGTACGCGCACACTTTCCGCGTCGCGGCTGATGGCGCTGGAACCCTCGAGCTGTACACTTGGGCCGATCCGGACAGCTTCAGTGGCACTCAGACCGCCACGCTCCTGAACGGCTTCGAACTCGGTGTTGCTCCTGAGCCGACATCGTTCGCGATGTTCGTCCTCGGCATCCTCGGGGTGGCGTTTGCCGGGCGGCGGCGCTTGAGCTAACTGGGAAGTAACAAAAAGGGCAGGTGCTGTGCCGCGATCTCAAGTGGGGATCCGGCACAGCTTTTTTGTGCGCACTCAACTTCTCGCCAAGTACAGACAGTTCCGCATGAAGACTTCACAGCCCATTTCCTTCACGGCAGTCCGGCGCGCGATGAGCGCCAGTTTGTCTTGGTTTGTGCTGGCGATGCCTGGACAGTGGCTCCGAGCTGAGGAAGGCGGCGCTTCCGCTGCGGCCTACGAACCGGCTCCACGCACCGACGCCAATTCCCAACTGGCGCATGCGCAGTTGGTGCAAAAGGCCAAGCAAGGCCGCATCGATGTGTATTTCGTCGGGGACTCGATTACGCGGCGCTGGGGCACGAGCGATCGGCAGTACCGGGACATGCTGGCGAACTGGAACAAGAATTTTTTCGGCTGGAACGCGGCCAACTTCGGCTGGGGCGGCGACACCGTTCAAAATATCTTGTGGCGGCTCGAGAACGGCGAGCTCGATGGCGTCAATCCGAAAGTGATCATCATCCTGGCGGGGACAAATAATGTCGGCACGGAGCCGGCTAACGAGGCGAAAGTAGAGGACATTGCCCGAGGCATCCAGGCGATCATCGACATTTGCCAAAAGAAGGCTCGCAACGCGGTGATCATCGTGACGGCGATTTTTCCTCGCAACGATAACATGGCCGTCATGCCCGCAATAAACCAAATCAATGAGCGAATCGCGAAGCTTGCGGACGGGGAAAAAGTGCGGTACTTAAACGTCAATCGTCAGTTGGCCGACGAAGACGGTAAGTTATTCGAGGGCATGATGGGCGACAAGTTGCACCCGACTGTCAAGGGTTATCAAGTGTGGGCCGACGGTCTGAAACCAATCCTCACCGAGTTGTTGGGGCCACCCGCTCAAACCGACGAGGCGCCGCCGCCCACCGGAGATCCCTCCGCCAGGTGATCGAGGAGTACGTCGCGACATGCGTGATGCGAGATCGAGCATCGGTGCTAGATGCATCATCACCGCAGTTTTTGCGATTCGGCTGGCATTTTGCCCGGTTGGGTCCGCACAAGAGCTGAAAGCGGATACGGCCCCGCGTCCAGAATTACGCAAAGTAGGTCGCATCACGCAGTTGTACGTGGGCGGAAAAGCGTTTCTCGCATTGGGCGGTGAGTTGGGGAACTCGACAGCATCGGATCTCGCTGTTCTCGATGCAGCACTCGATAAGTGCCAGCGGATGAACCTCAATACGATTATGCTTCCGGTCTACTGGGATCTCACCGAGCCGGAAGAGGGGAAATTCGATTTCACGCTGGTGCAAGGCGCGATCGATCGGGCGAGAGCGCGCGACTTGCGGCTTGTCTTTCTGTGGTTTGGAACCTGGAAGAATAGTATGTCGTGTTATGCGCCGAGCTGGGTGAAACGGGATACGGCACGCTTTGAACGGGTGAAGCTACGCTCGGGCGAGACGGTGGAAATCATCAGCCCTGCGAGCGCAGCGGCTAACGAGGCAGACGCCCGCGCGTTCGCTGCGCTGATGCGATGGACCAGGGAGTACGACTCCGAGAAGCGCACCGTCATCATGGTGCAGGTGGAGAACGAGATCGGAATGATTCCCGAACCCAGGGACCATTCGGAGAAATCGGAGCAGGCGTACCG
>JAKEEH010000559.1 GCA_022616725.1 Limisphaerales bacterium
AGCGGCCACGAGGAACGAACTCGCATCGTCTGCCACTTGCCGCTCAACGACGCCAATGAGCACCTCGCCGTTGACGCCGTCTTCACCTACCTTGAAGGATTGCGGACGAAGCCGCTGGGCGTCAAAGGTTACACGCACAGCGCTGCCCGCCCTCCGAGCCACTTTGGCACATGGTGGTCCGCGTCTCGCCGCAAGTGGATGCGCGAAAAGGTCGTCCTTTGCTTTGTGGATTACAAAGTCAACTTTAACGATCCCGCATTAACGCGAATTGTTGCGGAACTCAAAGAGGAAATCCGTGGGGCGTATGGCGAGTTCACAGGGAAACAGCAAGAAGAATACTGGGTCGTAGCCCACCACGTTGTGCGCTAGCGCTGGTCGCAACCGTCAACCTGCGCGCCAAGGACGGCAAAGACCGCGTCTGGCTCATCCTCCACCGCGGCGCCAAGGCCAAGGAAAAAGAAATCGAGATCGCCGATCCGGAGGGATTGCTCCAGTGGCTCGCCAAAGACCGCTGCCTCGTGATGTTCGCCGACCGGAAGGAGAGCAAGGCCAAGCGGGCGGCACTGGAGAGGATTGTGCGCGAGTCGATTAGGCACGTTTGATTCTCATGGCCAAGAAGAAACCAGCTCGGGAAAAGTGGGCGAAAAAAGAACTGCCAGGTCTTCGCCTGGAGAAGGCGGTTGCGCGTGTCCAGCAAATGATGGACAAGGACTCTGTTGTGACTCACGACGAGAAGTTATCCGATCGGCTCGGAAACGTCCGTCAGTATGACGTGGTGATTCGTGGGACGTTTGGTGGGAAGCCGATGTTGGGGATTGTTGAGGTGCGGGATCACAACCGCAGAAAAGGGCCGAGCGACGTTGAAGCCTTCGCGAAGAAGACAGAGCACCTTGGTGCCAATCTTCGGATGATGGTATCGAAAATGGGCTTCACGCCGCAAGCTCTCGTCGTGGCCAAGCACGAATTCATTTCCTGCCTTTCACTGCTTCCAAATGATGCAAATCAAGGCCTCATGGTCGGGCAGTTTTGGTACGGGATGATTCGCCGTTGGACTGACGTTCGCTTGGTGCTTCGATTCTCCCCTCCGAATCCGATTTTGGGGGAATGGTCGTATGAGAATCTGCTGTGGCAAAAGAAAAAAATCGTGAATTGGTTTCTCAACGAGTTGTTCAACACGCACTCTTGTGATCGCGAGCCTGGGAGCTATTATCTCTCGCTCAGATTTCCTGGTGGGACCACCATCGAATTGAATGGCATTGAATACACGGTGACGGAGCTTGCGTGCGTTGGGACCTTGGTCGAAAAGAAAAAACGCAAGTGGGTCAGTTGGACAGGTGACGCATACTTCGATTGGGAAACGAACGCGATCCAGGTTCCAGGCGGATCACCGCTCATCAGCACTGCCGTCGAAACAGACATGACGGTTTGGGACGATTACGGTGGCGAGTTGCCGACGAAAGCGACTGGGAAACAGCTACTTCTTCTTGCATTTGGCGGTCAAGTACTGCCGAAGGGCACGGAAATACCCGATTTGATGAGTCTAGGGCCGACTCGCAGTATCGCGCCGCTGGATGGAGGCCACGCATGACATCGGCGTGTTCGGCGCCGAGGCTCTTGCGGAAGGCGCCGCCCATCCAGGCGCCTGGCATTCAAGCGCACGGCTACTGTTCTTGCTAGCGCCACTCAGTCGAATTGAAATGGAAGTCGCCAGCGCGTAAGCTGGACGTAAGCTGCTCCCAATCAATTCCAGCGAAGAGCGGGACATGCGTCATCCGGCCTGCGCAGAGGTTCCGTATGTGTCGTAACAAGATTAACATCGTCAAAAAGACCGTTTCGCAACTTCTTCAATGTGTGAGCGAAGGCCGATTCGCGATCCCTAAGCTACAGCGTGCATTCGTGTGGGACGGTCCCAAAGCCGCGAAGCTGCTCGATAGCATCAACGATCACATGCCGGTTGGCGTCGTCATGGTATGGCAAACAACCCGTAGCCAGCGACTCTATCTGCGCCAGCGATATCACGTCCTCCCACCTTACAACGCGCGCAATGGTAAGGTCTGGTTTCTCATTGACGGCCAACAGCGCGTCTCAGTGCTTCACCACCTTCGTGAAGGTGGCACACTTCCGAATGCTCGCGGCAAGGACATTGACTTCAGACGGGTAGTTCTGTCCTTGGAGAAGGAGGAAGACGGCCAACAGATTCGCTACCGCAGGCCGCTGTTGAACCGATATGAGTCCATGGCGGACATTCTGCACCCACAATGGAAGAGCCGGCTCAGTCACTTAGGACCACGTTTTCGGGAACGAGTACGCAAGTGCCGTCAGCGCGTATTAGACTTTCCCGTGCATCTCATGTTCGTTCAGGCGAAGCTTAACGCGATCCGCGAATCGTTTCTGAGGATCAACACTCAGGGAATGAAAATCACGACGGCCGACGCAATCTTCACGAAGGCCGAGGATTTGGACCTTCGCGATATCCGAGACGAAGTCCGACAACATGTTGACGCCGGTTTCGGGCATATTCCCGAAATGCCCATCGTCTTCGCGATGGTGGCTGTGCGTGGCGGCAAGGAGGCACGAGGTCGCGCACTTCAGCAGAAGATGCAACAATTGCAACGTGAAACCAAGAGCAACCACCGTCTACGGAAGGCGCTTGCGAAAGACTGGCATCGGCTGGGCGTCTGCTTTGGCAAGGCAATTGACCACTTGCGCGATAACTTCAAAGTGCTGAGCCGCGACTATCTTTACTCGGACTATATGATAGCGATGTTGGCTTGCTTTTATTTCTGGAACAAGCGTCGGGGCCCGAGTGCCAAGCAAAAGGAACAGATTCGCAAGTGGTTTTGGGCAACTACCGTGGGCGGTCGATACTCCGGCCGCAACTTCTTGCGGTGTTTGCCCGACGATCTGCGGTTTTTTGGCCGATTGGCACGAAAGGCGAACGCCCGGTTTTCGTACACACCCGAGGTGGACGAAGTCGACATCCGCAAAGCGCAATTCGCTTCCCGGACGGGGATAACATCGGCATTCTACTGCATGTTGCTCCGTCGAAGGCCGGTGAGCATTCTCGACAACGGTCTGAATGAAATCCCACTCGACCATTACGCTACCAGCGCCAATCGCAAAGACCGGCATCACGTGTTCCCTCGTGCCGTCCTGATTGGCGTGGGCATCCCAGCGAATCTTTACAACAGTATTTGCAACATTTGCCTCCTGACCGCCGATGAGAATCAAATGATCGGCGCGCGTCGCCCCCGGTCGTATCTTGGGGAGGTCCGCGAGTCCGGCACGTATTTTAAGCGCAAAATGGCAAGACATTTGCTCGCGATTCAAGAGGACAGTGGCATGTGGGTGCGAAACGTCAGGCGAGGATTCAACCGTTTCCTCAAACAGCGAACGCGCGACATTTGTCGCGCCTTGGAGGACGAAGCAGGAATCCGCCTCTTTCGACGCGACCTGTGATGCAGCGGTTTGCAGCCCGGTTCACCGGGCTTTCGCGCAGCGTCTAGGCCCGCCGTTGACGGCGGGTTTTCGTGCCGGGAAAATCCCTCCAGCCCCGTTCACGGGGCTTCTCGGTGTTCGGCTTCAGCCATCGTCTTCGGGGTCATCATGGCGCAGAATTACTACAGCGAGATCAACCTTCATTTCGTCTGGCACGTCAAGGACAGCCGCCCGCTCCTGACCGCTCAGGTCGAGGCCGTCGTCTTCCACTACATTCGCGGCAAGATCATCAACTGGCCGGGCGGGTACATTCACGAAATCGGCGACACCCTCACCCCCAGCCCCTCTCCCTGAGGGCGAGGGGAGCTGAATTGGCATGGCCGTCAGCATCGCGCCCACGATCCTGATCAGCGATTTCATCTGGAAAATCAAAGGCGCCTCGTCGCACGAGGTGAATCAGAAGCTCGGCGGTCAACGCAAGATCCTGGAATGGCAAGCGGGCTATGGCGTGGTCAGTTTCGGCACGAAGGATTTGCCGTGGGTTAAACAGCTTATTCAGAATCAAAAGGAGCATCACCGCGTCGGCAAGACCGTGGATCAATTGGAGCGTATCGCGCGTGAGGAAGAGGCTGAAGCCGAACACCGAGAAGCCCCGTGAACGGGGCTGAAGGGATTATTCCAGCACGTGCCCCCGCCGTCAACGGCGGGCCTAGACGCTGCGCGAAAGCCCGGTGAACCGGGCTGAGATGCATGCTGGCGGCGTGAAGATTTTGGGATCGGAAAGGCACCAGAGAAGAAGAAGCTTCATGGCTTCATCCCGAACGCTTCCTGCAAATCCTCGGGCCATTCATCAAAATCGGGCGCCATCCAGATTAGTCCGGCGAATTGCCCGCCCTGACGCCGCGCAGCCTGTTGGACCTTTTCTTGAGCCGTATCCATCACTTCAACCCGCACCGGCGTTCCATCGGGAAGCGGCGTCGCTTCATCCAAGACCACAACACCGTTGCGAATATGGCCGTTAATCGTCATGGCCCAAAACTCCATTGACTTAGATGAATCCTAGCAGCGACCTTCGGTCAGTCAAGCCTCGTGGCGTGATCCTCGTCGAGTGGCTCGCCAAGGACCGCTGCCTGGTGACGTTCGCCGACGGCAAGGAGGTGAAAACGAAGCGGAAGGCGCTGGAGCGAATTGTGCGTGAGTGGGTTGGGCAGATGTAATGCCAAAGTGGAATGCAGTCGCCGGGAATGGTAAGGTAAGGGTAACCGTTAAGAAATAGAACGTTCTGAAGCATTCGATACGTCGACAAAAAGATAACCCAAAACAAATGGCAGAGCCAGAACTCTACACGCAACTCGAACGTGGCGAGGCAATCGCGCTATTCGCAGAACGTGGCGCTGCCGAAGAAGTATGCGAGCTTCCGCACTGCTGAATACTTCGCGACCTCACCGCCAACAACTACTCGTCGTGGCAATCGCCGGCCAAAGGGACGACGCGTTGAGCCGCGCGATGCCGCACGGCTTGCAGGATTCGGCGAACCAAAACTCATCCGCTTCAAGCCGTTCGACGACTGGACGCTAAAGAGCTGACCCGAGCAGTAAGTGAACAGCCGCAATCAGGCCGGCCCGACCCTGCAGGGCATGTTGCCGCGAGCGGAGTCTCGCGTTTTTCGCATCGATGCCCACAATCGCTGCGACTCGCGATATAATCCAATCATCCGCACGACTCACAAGTCGTCCTGCGCGGACTGTGCAGATAGATCTCAATGGGCTTGCTCGCGGAAGAAAGACATGAACGCGCCCAAGAAAAATCCGTTGCCGGAAGCTTCCGCTTGGCGGGTCGAGTTTGTTCGCCTCATCGCCTTTCCGGACAGTCCGGCGGTTTTGCGTGACCAGACCTGGTGGAAGGACCTGACGGGCGACGAACCAGAAGATTGTGTTCGCAAGAAAGATCGTCGCGACGACCGGGGCGGCTTTCAGGGCGCCTGGCTCACACTGAGCGTCGATTTCCAGCGAGTTATTTGGGAAGCCCGACCGCCGGCAGTCGTGGACGAGTCGGGGAATTTTCCAACATTCGATGGGCCGATTCGAGACAAACTTGAGTGGTTCGCAGCCCTGCTCGACCCCTGGCTGAAGACATCGTGCCCACCGCTTCTCCGCCTTGCCTTTTCCGCAAAACTGCTTCAACCTGCTGCGACGGCGAAAGATGCCTATCGAGTGTTGGCCGCTCACCTTCCGATGGTGACTCTGGACCCGCCTCCAAATGATTTTCTTTTGCAAATCAACAGGCGGAAGGAAAACTCGGACATTGTTGACGGTTTGCCCATCAATCGACTGTCGACCTGGTCGAGAATGAATGTTGCAATCGTGAATGAAACGGGAAAGACCTTCACGTGGCCCGACCGCTGCTACGCCGCCCTCGAATTGGACATCAACACCGCGCCGGAGAGAACTGGAATCTTGCCGCGCGATTCTATTCCTCGCTTATTCAAGGAGTTGGCATTACTCGGCATCGATATTGCTGAACACGGAGACAATGTCGAAACTGCCGAATGCGGAGATAGTCCATGAACAACAAGCGGCCGGGACGAAGAGTCTTAATTGTGCTCCAGGGTATCAGCGCGGCATCCATGGAGCTTGTATCGCGGCTCAGGGACCCGATCGCGGCCGAAATTCCTTGCGAGGGCGAGAGTGCGGGATTTGGACAGCCGGACACAAACGACATAGTGTGGGCCCCGGGCAAATGGGAATTCGAACTAAATAAGTTTGAGACGCTTAAAGAAGGCTGGAACGGCTACGACGCGCCGACACCCAGCCAGGCAGCAATTGGCGCAGCGCGACGGTATTTGCAAATTGCCGAGCGTGAGAGTTTTGAACCGAAGCGCGTCGAACCATCCGTAATGGGCGGAGTGGGCATAACACATCGCCAGGGAAACCGAAAAGTATACTTAGAATTTTACAACAACGAAACGGTGCACAGTCTGTTCGCCGACCGTTCGGGAAAAATGCAGACCATGCCCGTTGCGCCAAGTGTTGAGGACTTCCGACGACTAATAACGAAAGCCAAGGACTATCTCAATGGCAGAGATTCCTCCTGAAATGATGGCGCTCGAAAGAGTGGCGGATAATGAGTTTGAAAACCAGGAAAGGCTTTATCGAAGGGTCCCGCCCGAATCATTTGATGGAGATGAACCGTCGGTCGCTGCTGTGGAACTCCCCGACATGTCGGTTGGGCGAGGCAAGTATGGGAGGCCCGAGTGGCTGCTTCTTCACGAAGATCACCGGGGCTGGGGAGTGATCTACTTCGTTGTGAGGGATATCCCGCCTGATCGAGAAATCATTCAGGCTGGAATAATTGCGTTCACTCTGGAGCCAAGGCATGTTCCTCTAGCCAAAAACTACCCTCATTCTGAAGTTTGGGTGTTTCGAGAGGGCGTTCACATTTGCAAGAAGGACATGAATCTTCACCTGCTCGATCCAGACTTTCACCTCCGCTGGCGGGAACGCATTGTTCTGGCCAGCCACGTTGCAATTCCACCCCAATCCAAGTAGTCCTCGCGGTCGAACCGGAACGGACCTGTCCCACCGGCAACAACTTTTCGATGTAGCGATCGTCCGCCGCGGCAAGGCGCGTTTGAGCCGCGCCATGCTGAACGGCCTGCAGAATTTGCCGAATGACAACCTCATCCGCTTCAAGTCATCTTGGGAACCGCGCGACGATGGACGCATAAACAGCTCGGAACTGTGGTAAGGACGCGCCGGCGTCGCAAGCGTATAGTATCCGAGAAAGTCCCTTTCAAGAAAGGACTCTCATGGCAGTCTTCACGCCGACGCAAGGCCGCTATCTGGCGTACATTCACGCCTACACCACGGTGCACGGCTATCCGCCCGCCGATGGCGGCGAAACTGACAGGGCCGCCGCGATCTCCGCTTCGGTGAATCAGATGGTGAAGATGCTGGAAAAGAAGGAATTGATTCTGCGTCAACCCGGCCAGCCGCGCTCGATCCGCGTGCTCGTCGCCGAGGACGAGATTCCGCGGTGGGTAAGACCGAATGCAGCAAACGCAGCCAGCGCCGGCGAATAGCGACAAGCATGAAGGGAACCCGATGTCAACCTCGAAGAAAGGACGCGAAGAGCCTAAGCAGGAGCTGCGACGGCGACAAGGGAAACGCGAGCGCCAGCGTCCGCGACAAGCGCAAGTCAGTGCGCGTTTCGTTAGACCCGATATTCACGGTGAAGTCCAATACATCATCCAACGCGCTCAAGCGGCGGACGCGCGCATCGTGACCCTCGGCACCCTGGTATTGTTCTCAACCGAGTCTCGGGATGCCTGGCTCCTGGATGCCGACGACAGTTTTGCCCTGCGCCTGTGCCGGCAAGGGGAGCAGCAATCGTACCGGATCGTGGACGCTCCCGAAACGTTTGCCATCGAGTGGACCGCAGATTTTTCCATCGACAACGATGCGTTCGTGGTGAGCGAGCGCTCGGGCAGAGTCGTCGTAATACACGGCTATCCCATCGCGCAAATCGCGGCTGCCTGCCGAGGCGCAACTCACGCGTGAGGCATGCGCATGAAAAAATGGAAACGCAAACGGACCGCCGCCGAAAAGTGGGCGCGGCGCGAGCGCAAGAAAAAGTACATGATGATCTTCGTGAACGGCAAGCAAAAGCGGGTACTGCGCCCAGAGCTGATTGAGGGTTTGCCCGTCGACGAGTTCATCGCCAGAAACGCCGATCCCATTTGGCTACACCAGAATGAGCTTTGGGAATTAATGATGACGGAAGACGACACTTGACCTAGCGTGTCAGCCGCGCGAGCAAGTGTTCGGTCAATCCGTCGGCGCAAGGTCAATGTGTCCGACAAGATCGCTTTCGCCTCCGGCAAGCGCTTGAGCGCAATCAGCGCCTGTCCCAGAAGATGACCCGCTTCGGCGCAACCCCATACGAAATCGCAATTCCAAGCGCTGGCACGTTCGAGCGCCTCGCGCGCCGGCTGCTCGGCAGCAGCGGCATCGCCCTCGGCCAGCATCAGCTCGGCCTGTTCCGACAGCAACTCGATGTGATACAACCCCAGACCGAACTGGCGCGCGACGGTATTCCTTCGCTGAGCGCACGTTGCGCTGACTCGAAATCGAACCGTGTCCGTAGCAGGCGCGCACGCATCAAATGGTATACGCACAGATGTTCGACCGAGCCGGAGTGCAGAATCCAGCGGGAAGCATCCTGAAGGTGCTGGCGTGACAGGCGCTCATCACCTCCCCGCCGGGCGGCTTCGGCCAAGAACAACAGGATGCGCGCGCGATAGCCTTCCCAGCCGATGTCGTGATAGAGCTGCTCCCGGGAGGCGCCCTGTCCAGGCGCGGAACGCCGCAAGTACAGTAAGAGCTGCGCACGCGGCACCGTGCAGCCGAGGGGATCGGGAGGGACGCCCTTCATCCGACCCATGAGAAACTCCGCAATGGCGGTGCGCGCGTCATCACCTTCCGCGGCAACTTGCGGCAAGCGCCCTTGCAGAAGGCGAATGTCCGCGCGGAAATACGCCAGCGTGTTTTGCTGATACGCCTCTTCCAAATCACCCAAAGCACGCAAAAACCAGCCGAGTGCCCAGCGATCCGGACAGGGATCGAACTCCTTCAGGATGCGCAAGCCGCGGGCTGCTTCGCCGAGCTTCCACGCCAGCTGACGGACCCCGCCCAACAAATCGTTGTAAAGCCGCCACGCTTCTTCTGTGCGGCCCGCTTGCAGCGCGTAATAAACGGCCTCCTCGACCAGATCGAGAGTAGGCCCGTCTTCTGGACAGCGCACTCCCGGGCGTTGCGCCAAGCTGACCAACTGTTCGCGGAGCAAATCGTGCCAGGATTCCGCTTGCACCATCGTCGCGACTCGGTAGAAATGATCGCGCACCGCTGGATGGACGTTGAAAGCGCCATCCGCCTCACGCAGCACTAAGTGCCGGGCGACCAGCGAGTCCAGCGCACGGCGCAACTCGCCGGCTTCCAGCTCGGCGAGTGGACCCGACAGGGCCCATTTGCGTTGCGCGCGGCGGCACAGCTCGCGCACGCGCCGCAATGCGCTATGCTTGCCCGCTAAATAACGCAACCGGCGTTGAACCGACTGGAATGACTGCAACACATCGTGCGTTTGCAGCTCACCGGCGACCTGAGTTGGCTGTGCGCGAGGCTTCGAGCTGTAACCGAGCGTCGCAAACGCCTTCTCAAGAGCCGGGTCAATGTCCGGGCACGGCATCAAAGGGTGTTCAGAGAGTTCTGCGAATCGAGTGTAGAATGCGCGCAAGCCGGCGCGGTCCGGCCCGCAAAGAGGCAGCAGGTCCGTGGGACTATCGAGGTCTTTGTCGGCATAGAAGCGAGCCAACTCGCCAAAGTCGATCGCCACGTTTTTCTTCACCTGATCAACGACATCCTCAACGATGGCGACGAGTTCCCGGCGGAATGCACTCTCCGGTCCTGCCAGCGGTGATTCGGACAACGCTTGCTCGACGGTGTCCCGAATCGAATTATTCAATTCCAGCGTCTCTTCGGCTCCGAGCTGTTCTTCCACTCCTAAAGCGCGGCGCAGGATGTCGGGAATCTCCCGGACAAAGCGCGCATGCAGGACGGGAGTGCAGAGAAACAATTGCTCGATCTGTTCGACACTCGTGCTGCGACGCACGAGGCAAAGCCGGCACAACAGCGCGAGTTCAGCCGGCGGCAAGTGCTTTTCATAGGCGCGCAGCAAGCGCGTCAACCGGAGCGCTTGCTGGTCGCCTTCGGGCGCTGCCAGCGCGCCAACCTCGGGAGCGCGTCCGGGGTCTCCATCCAGAAAGGCGCCGATGAGACCGCCGAGATGATCCAGCGTCAAGGCGTGTGCGCCATAGGACTCAACCAGTTTGAACAGCGCGGACTCATTGCCCTTCACATCTCGTTGCCGCAAAAGGGACATGGCCGCGTCTTGATCGAGCCCGCCGATTTCGATTTGCCAACAACCTGGAGCCAACTCACCGCGCCCTGGAGGGAGAGGGGATTGGAGCCCTTGCAAGTCCGTAAGCGGAAATCGGCTGGTGACCAGCGCGGCCGTATTGCCGACGACGCCTTCGGCAATGCGTATGAGGAGCGCGCGAAGCAAAGGGTCTTCGACCTGTCCAAAGCTGAAGCCGCTACTGCTCGTTTTCTGGACGCGTTCCAAACCGTCGAGCACGAGCAATTGGGGACCGATGCTTGCGGGTGAAGAAGCCTGCGGTGGACTTGCGGTTACGATCCGTTCGTGAGGCGGCGGGCTGAGCGCGGCGCATATCAGATGCAACAGGCCCATGCCTCTGGCACTCTCGTCGGGCGCACGATCGGCGGCCACATACTCGTAGAGCCGCTGCAGGAACCGACCCGCGTCCGGTTCTTGATAGAAGCTCCACACGAACAAGCCGCGCGGCCTCGGCTGGACGTTGGCATTCAGCAAGTCCTCTAGAAAGCGAGCCGCAACGGCCGTCTTGCCCGCGCCGCCCAGTCCCACCAGCGCCACGACGCCGCGCAGGCCGAACTTCCAGCGCTCATGCAACTGCGCCAACTGCGCGTTGCGGCCGACGAAACACGGCGCTGGTGGCAGTGGATGGACTATGCAAGGAGCACGCGGATCCGGGAACATCATCGTTTTCGCGGCAGCAGCGTTTCTTGGAGTGTTTTCTTTGGAGCCAGCAATCACTCCTCAGGCTACCGCAGCCCGAGCGGTCCCGCAACTCGCGACCCGGAAAACGAGCCATGCGGAGCTCCATGCCGAAATCGAAGAGCACGAGAATGTTGGGATGCGCCAGAGCTGCGACAGTTCTTGCTTCACGCTCAAAACGCGCCAAGGCCTCGGGATTCTTCGCCAGGTGATGCGGCAATACTTTGACGGCCACTTCCCGCCTCAAGCGACCGTCTCGCGCCCGATAGACTTCCCCCATGCCGCCTGCCCCAAGCGGCGCAAGAATCTCGTAAGGGCCTATGTACGTTCCCGTGGCTAACATTGTCTGTAGGGATCCACCGAATGAAATGGAACCGCCGTGCAAGTGAGTAATTTAACGGCGACTACGCAGAATTGCAAACGGATTCTGTGATTGAGTGAAGAATCGCCGGTCTAGTACTTCGCCATCTCCACCTTCGCTCCGCCGACGCCGAGTTTGTTCACTTCCTGGGCCGCGCCGTTGAGCATCATCTTGAGCTCGCTGGTGATGGCCAAGAACTGCCAGCCATCGGCGATGCGGGCATTGACCTCGTCGGCCGAGCCGCAGTGATAGCCGGCGGCCACGCCGTATTTCTTGCACGTGGCGAGCACGTGGTCGAGAGCCATTTTCGTGGCTTCGCCGCTGGGCGGTCTGCCGTCTTTACCGCGCATGCTGGCCGCCAAATCGTTCGGGCCGACGAAGATGGCGTCGATGCCTGGAACGGAGAAAATCGCGTCGGCGTTTTCAACAGATTGGATGTGTTCGCACTGCAGGATGATGGCGATTTGCTCGTTGGCGTGGGCGTAATACTCGTTCGCCGAGCAGCCGAAGTTAAGGGCATGGACGCTGCCGCCGACCGAGCGGTTGCCCCTTGGTGGATAGAGGCAAGCGGCGACGGCTTGCTCGGCTTCATGCCGGCTGTTGACCATGGGGACGACGATGCCGTGGCCGCCGTTGTCGAGGACGCGCTTGATGTGGTCGTGGCGGTTGGAGGGCACGCGCGCCAGCGCGGTGCAGCCGGCGTCGGCGATAGAAGCGAACATGTGCGTCGCGGTCTCCCAGTCGACCAGGCTGTGCTCCATGTCCACGGTGAGCCAGTGGAAGCCGGCGCGGGCCATGAAGCGGGCGGCAGTGATGCTGCCAAGCGACAGCCAGGTGCCGACCGCGGGCTTTCCTTCTTTTAAGAGTTTTTTGACGGCGTTTGGTCTCATAGGCCTCGGTTTCTCGATTCAGCGAGCGTGAAACGAATCATTGGTAGCTAATCCTCCACGTATCTTCGCTTGGGTTGCGGCCAGCGCGTCTTGCGTTTGGGTAAATGGCGGTGGGCGCTATGGGGTTGTTCGTCGTTTTGAATCTCCAAGTCTTCGTCATGGTACTGCGGGTCCTGGTACTCATTGTCCCGGGGTGGGGCATCCTGAGAATCGCGCGGTGCATCGTTCATGGCACGTCTCCCTTGCATGGAAACAGGTGATATAAACGAACCGATATTATAGAATCAGCCCAAAGACGCGACGTGTCAAGAGTCTGTAGCAGAGGTCAGGAGTCAGAGGTCAGGAGTCAGAGGTCAGGAGTCAGAGGTCAGGAGTCAGAGGTCAGGAGTCAGAGGTCAGGAGTCAGCAGATATGTCTGAAGTCGCCGCGATGAATCAGAAGGTGCAGGACGCACGGGGCCGGATCGAGCCGCTCTATCAGCAGGTGGGCCGCGTCATCGTCGGCCAGCGCGAGATGGTCGAGCGCATTCTGATCGGCTTGCTGACTGGGGGTCACATCCTCATCGAAGGCGTGCCCGGGCTGGCGAAGACGTTGGCCGTGCGCACGGTGGCGCGCGGTCTGCACCTGGGTTTCAGCCGCATCCAGTTTACGCCGGACCTTTTGCCCGCCGACGTGATCGGCACGCAAATCTATAACCCGCGCAGCGGCGAGTTCAGCATCAAGAGAGGCCCGATCTTCGCCCACTTTGTCCTCGCTGACGAAATCAACCGCGCCCCCGCCAAGGTGCAAAGCGCCTTGCTGGAAGCCATGCAGGAAAAACAAGTCACCATCGGCGATGCGAGTTATCCTCTGGAGCAGCCCTTTCTCGTGCTGGCGACGCAAAACCCCATCGAGCAGGAAGGGACCTATCCCTTGCCGGAAGCGCAGGTCGATCGCTTCATGCTCAAGCTGAAGCTCAACTATCCGAGCAAAGAAGAAGAGCTGGCAATCCTGGAACGCATGGCGTGGATTGATCCCGATCTGGGCATCGAGGCGGTACTGTCGGCGCAAGACATCTTCGAGCTGCGCAAGGTCATCGACAGCATTTACGTGGATGACAAGATCAAACGCTATATCGTCGACGTGGTGCACGCCACCCGGCAACCGTCGGAGTACGGCCTCGACTTGGGGCCATATATCCAATACGGCGCCAGTCCGCGGGCCACGATCTTCCTAACGCGCGGCGCCCGCGCTCATGCGTTTCTGGAAGGCCGGGCTTATGTCACGCCGCACGACGTCAAAACCATCGGCTACGATGTGCTGCGTCATCGCCTCAGCATTTCCTACGAGGCGGAGGCGGAAGAGATAACTTCGGAAAACCTGCTGCAACGGATTTTCAATCACCTCAAGGTGCCTTAACGTTGGAATGCGCGTCAGAGCCGCGCCCGTGAGGAAGCGGGATACGGGCAGCACCCGCTTCCTTGCGGGCGCGGCTCTGACATCAAGCAGCGCCATGCACGAGATTATTGCGTCACAGCGCTCTTCAGACGCCTTTCGCGCTCGATGGGGAAATAACCAAGCACGAACTCGGCCAAGCGATCCGATTCGATTTGTCCCAGTCCGGGCGTTTCGCGCTGCAGCCATTTCGTGACGTTATTGGTGAATTGGTCCTCGCGCAACGAGTCGACTCCGCCTTCATTGAAGTAGCCGTCCAACGCCAGGTTGACGGCGCGGCGCAGCAGCCGGTTGAGCAGCTCGGCATTTTTTGCGTCCTTGGCCACGGTGGCGACTACCGAGCGCGCCGCGCTTTCGAAGGCGACATCACGCACTCGCCGCGGACCGGCTGGTCCGGCGTCGGCATAAGCGGCCAACAACAGTTTCAGCCCGCTCCAGTAACGGCTGGAGGCGCCACTGCCGCCGTTCTTGGGGTGGTAGGTCGCAGCTGGGCCGACGCCGTTGCCGCTGTCCTCCCAAACCGCCGGCTGAATGCCGCCGTTTTTCGGCAACAACGGCGCGATTTGCGCGTAACTCGCAAAGAAATGGGTCTCGTAGCCGCGGTCATAAAGGTAGACGCCGCCGCTCACTTGAATGGCGGGCACCTGCGTACTTGCGTAGCGAGCAGTTTTGTCGCGTACGGTGCAGGTGATTTCGGCGGCGCCGACTTTGTGCAGAATGCCTGCCGCCTGGTAACCGTTGGAGAAGTAGAAGTTGGCGGGCTCGCCGCCCATGGTGAGGTAGGAGCGCGGCATGCCCCGATGATTGCCCGCGCTGAGAGCTTCGCGTTCGAGATAATCCTTGTAGATTCTCGGAGATTCCGGTTTGCCGTCGGGCAGGCCTTCGCGCGACACAGCGCGCAGGCTCTTGACCTTGGCCTGCACGATTTCCAGGAGTTGCTCGCGCTCTTTCGCAGGAGTGACATTGTCCTGGTGGAGTTGCGTGAGGAAGTCACGCAGCACAACCAGAACCTTTTGAGGTTGACTCTCTTCGAGCGG
>JAKEEH010000560.1 GCA_022616725.1 Limisphaerales bacterium
GGGTAGGTCCGCCACGCAAAAGAGCGGCGTCGCTCAAAATACTCGGTGTATCGAGGGTCAAACGGGTTGGCCTCTCCTTTGACCTTGATATGGCGTTCAATGATGGTGTGGGCCACGCGACGCGGGGGTCGTCCAGGGGTCGTCCAGGGGTCGTCCAGGGTCGCGTCCAGGGTCGGTCCTGAACAATGTACACTTTTTCCTGCGCTTCGTAAGCGTAACGCCGAGCACCTCGGGCGCATTGGGCTGCTGTATTCAGCGGACACGTCCGCACCCAGTCGCCGAAGAAGTCGGCCGCACCCAGAAATTGACTGAAGAAAACCAATTGACCCAGAGGCGTCACCGGTTCCGCCGGTTGATGACTCGCGCTTTCGTCGCGACGAGATTCCGCATTGCATCTGCCGCGTCATCGCCCCCCATGCCTTCTTCGTCGGCATCGACCTTTAACACGTCCTCGGGCCTGTTCGGGTCATGGATGTCTCACGACGTATCGTTCTCCCCGAATATACTGCCCTACACTGTTTATGTCGGAGAAACTTCCGACGGCCGCTCCAGCGGGGCGAGAAACCGCCAAAATGCGATTCTGTCAAAAATTCATTTCGCCTGAAGTTGCACTCTCTTGCATGCAATTGCATGCAACGGTGTACAATCAGAAACCTCCGCCAAAAACACGTGCTAGGTTTCGTGGTCCGCACCGCTGTCCGGCGCGGCAAACAGAATGAAAGATAGTATGAAACGCGAAACGCGCACCAAACCCGCAAATCCCAGGCAAGCCCTCTTTTGTCGGCTCTTGTCGGCTCTTGTCGCGACTAGACCCGACAAGAGCCGACACCGCCAGTTTGGCCCAAAAATCGTGCCCTATAATGTTTATGTCGGGAAAATTTCCCGACCAGGGCAGGAGCCCGAACAATCTCCTGCCTTGGCGTCAGCTTCGCCTGCTGACGCCACCAACAGTTAACGACGCAACGCTGTAACGATGCAACGACTCAACCATTTAACTTTTTAACTATTTAACTCTTTTAACTGCTTCAACACCCATGCACACCGACGAAACCAAAACCAAATTCATCGAACTCCGCTCCCGCCGCGTCCCCTACGAACGCATTTCCGAGCAGCTCGGCGTTTCCAAACCCACGCTCATCCAGTGGGCACGCGAATTGGCTCCGGTAATCCAGGACCTCCAGGCCGCCCATCGCGAAGCGGTCAAAGAGAAGCTCCTCGGCAACTTCCACGATTGGCTCGAACGCCAGGTCGCTCACTTCAATCGCCTCGATCAGGAGTTTGGCCGCCGCGAACTGAAGTATTCCGCCACCGAATCCGTTTTCCGCATGATGGTGACGGCTCGTCACGCCCTGGACAAATACCTCAACGAACCCGACCCTCCGGCGTACCAGCAGGCCCCCGAAACACCGCAAACCCCGTCGGCTATGGAGCCCTCAAAAATCCCATCGCAAGACCAGCCTTTAACGTAAAACCGAGCCAAAACTATGCCATTTCTAGGCCACAAATCGCGGCTCACCACTTCACGCTTCAACCCTTCAACGGTTCCCGGGTGACTTTACCAAAACTTTACCGTTTCTTTACCAGTTCCAGGGGTGGTTTACCGTTTCTTAACCGAAACTTTACCACTCTAATCGGTCGTCAATTCACGCAGCCGCTGCTCGAGCTGCTTTCGCAACACCTCGCGTTCGTCGTCGGTCGCTTCCCGCGGCACGCGCAGCGGCTCGCCGAAGCGAACAATGCATTTTGCCAGGGGCAGAGGAATCTGAAATCGATCCCAGCTCTTCAGCGTGATTTTGGGCTGCAGATGGCACGATACAGGAACAATCGGCAAGCCGGTCACTTGCGCCAGCGAGGTGACGCCTTCCTGCACGACGTTGCGCGGACCTCGAGGCCCGTCCGGTGTGATGGCCAGGTCATAGCCGCGCTCAGCCCACGTGGTCAGCTCGAGCAAGGCTTGCGGCCCGCGCCGGCTGCTGGAACCGCGCACGGGTTGCACGCCAAAGTCCTCGAGAATCCGCGCCAGCAAGCCGCCGTCTTTGCTCGCGCTGACCATGGCGGCGAGGCCAGTGGAGTTTTTTCGCGGCTTAATGAAGCCGAAATAGAACCGCATCGAGAGCGCGAGCCGATTGTGCCAGATGCAATAGATCGCCGGCTGAGTACTCTGCCCGTTGTGCAGACCCGATTCGTCATGCCAGTCGCACCGCACCGAGCCGGCCAGTGCCTTGATTCCACGGAAAATGAGCCAGGCCAGCAACCGTTGGTGCCAGCGCGGCTGATGCGGCACCACAATCCCGCTGGAGCGACGTGGACGCGTCATAGGCTCGGAGGCTGGCGAACGCATCAACCGCTCTTCTTCAGGCAGGCGCGCACGAGGTCTTCCACGGTGGCCTTTTCTCCCAGCAACGCCATCGTCGCGCGCACGGACTCGTGCGCTTCCTGCTGCTTGAACCCAAGCGCCATCAGGGCAAGTACCGCGTCGCTCGCCTTTTGTTCCTCGCCGGTCAGTGCGCGTTCGGCGCTCCGCGCTTCCCAGGCGCCGGCTGCGCCAATTTTGTCCCGCAGTTCTACGACGATCCGTTCGGCGGTCTTTTTTCCTACGCCGGAAATCTGCGAGAGCGCCTTGACATCGCCACTCGCGACGGCCCCGCGCAAAGCGGTCACGTTCATTCCGCTCAGCACATTCAAGGCGAGTTTGGGACCGATGCCGCTGACGGTGTTGATCAGCAGGCGAAACATTTCGCGTTCGGCCGAACTCATGAAACCATAGAGCACGTGAGCATCCTCGCGCACCGCCAGATGCGTGAGCAATTTCACGTCGTTGCCGGGAGCGGGCAATTTGTCGAAGGACGAGAGCGGGATCAGGACTTCGTAGCCGACGCCTTGAACATCGACCGTGACCTGCGTCGGAAGGACATCGACCAACTTGCCGTGGAGAAAACTAATCATCAGATCCTTTTGGAAATGCGCGCGATGGGAGAGCGGTTTTCCTGCGCGTAACTGAGAGCAAGCGCGAGCGCATCGGCGGCGTCCGGCGCCGGAGGGTCTTTGAGGCGCAACAAGCGCTGGACCATTTTGGCGACCGCGAGTTTCTGCGCCGCGCCATAACCAACAATGGCTTGTTTGACCTTCCGCGGGGCAATCTCATATACCTCCAACCCTGCCTCAGCAACCGCCACCAGGCTGGCCCCACGCGCCTCGCCCATGATTAATGCGGTCTGCAAGTTCTGGGCGTAAAATAATCCTTCCACGACGCAGACGGAAGGCCGCCACTTGCGAACTATTTCCCGCAAAACTTCGGCGATATGAGCGAGGCACCGGGAGCGTTCCCAGGCTGCTGCGCATTTAATTGTTCCGTCGGTGACCAGCTCCGCGCTTGCTCCCCGGCAGCGTATCACTCCGTAACCGGTGCCGCGGAGCGACGGGTCAATTCCGAGGATGACATTATGGCGCGCGCGCAGCGACAGCGCCGGGTCAAGCACTGCCTGCGGCACGCGGCGGCGCGTCTGGATGCGCTCCCGAAGCTGTTGGAATTGCTGCGCGCTGATGCCCACGAGGCGCGAGTCTGGCACAACTCATTGGCGCGAAAAAGAAAGTTTTGAAAACGGATCAGGTGGTTCCAGCCATCGGCACGCCGCTTTTCGTTTTGTGCCGGGAAACATAGTCCTCGACGTAAAGCATGTTCGCCTCTCCCGCCCGCTGAACGACCTTGAGCAGACTGTCCATGCTGGAGACTTCTTCGAGTTGCTCGTTCACGAACCAGTTGAGCGAGGTCTGCGTGATGTGATCACTTTCCTTGATCGCCAGCTCGACCAGTTGGCTGATCTGCTCGGTCACTTTCTTCTCCTGGTCGAGTGAAAGTTGGATCGCTTCCTCGACATTCTTGAACCGATCACGCGGCGCGGGGATGTCACCGATTTGAACATGTCCGCCGGCGTCGAGAATGTATTTGACAAATCGCATGGCGTGATCGCGCTCCTCCTCCGCCTGGCGATAGAAATGTGCCGCCAGTTCGTGCAGGCTCTCCCCGACGAAATGCGACGCAATCGCGACGTATTGCAGCATGGCACTGAACTCGTAGCAAATCTGCCGGTTGATCGCTTCATTCATTTTTTTGCTGATCAGCATAGACGCATCCTTCCGCAGTGTTATTTCCGCACCCATCGTAACAATCGCGCGATTCGACGCAAGCGCCTTGCGCCGGTCTGCACAATTCTCCAATCATAGGCGCCATGCACAACCTTTGTCCCGGCCGACGTGAGGCCGTAAGTTGTTTTTCAGTGGCGACTTTATATAGAGCCTCTTTACGTCATCTGCTACAGACATCTTTGCTTTTCATTTTCGCCCATCACATTCACGCGGCGGAGGCCCCTTATCTCCTCCTCGGCCCCATGATCGGCCACGTGAGCGATACGGAGGCTCGCATCTGGGCCAAAGCTTCGGGGGCCGCGCGTTTGAGTGTTCTGATTGGCTCGCAGGAAGACCTTTCGGACGGCAACCTGATCAAAGGTCCGCCGCTGGTGGAATCGGCGGGCTTCATGACCAACGTGTGGATCGGCGGCCTCAAGCCGGCTTCAAGGTATTACTATTGTATCTTCCTTGACGGAAAGCCTGCAATGCTCCGGCCGTACCCATCGTTTATCACTGGGCCGCCCGCGGCCCAGGCGGTGCGGGTCCGCTGCGCTTTCACTTCCTGCGTAGGGTTTCGCGAATCGGACTCCGCGGCGGGATGGGCGGACATCGCGACCCGCACGAACATCGATCTGGTCCTCCTCCTGGGCGACAATCACTACGCCAACACGTCTGATCCAGTGAAGCAGCGTTCGTTTTATCACGAGATGCGCAATGCCGCCGGTTACCGGGAACTGACATCGCGCATTCCCACCTACGGGATTTGGGATGACCACGATTACGGACCGGACAACAGCGACGCGACATTGAAAGGCAAAGAACACTCTCTCCAGGTGTTCCGGGAACATTGGGCGAACCCGAGCTACGGCGAGGCGGACAATCCCGGCGTCTATTTCAAGTTCACGCGCGGCAGCATCGACTTTTTCATGCTCGATGTGCGCTATTATCGCGACCCCAATGTCGCGACGAATCTTCCGCACAAAACCATGCTGGGCGACCGTCAACTGGCGTGGCTGAAGCAGGGGCTCCTCGCCTCAAAGGCCCCCGTGAAAATCCTCGCCAGCGGCAGCGAGTGGCAGACGAATGGCACGGCCGATTCCTGGAAAAGCTTCGCCCGGGAGCGCGATGACCTCTTCGGCTTCATCGAATCGAATCGAATCGAAGGAATTGTGTTTTTTTCCGGCGACCGCCACTTCACCGCCGCTTATCAAGTCAAGGGAAAATGGCTTGAAGTGTCATCCGGCCCGATCGGCAGCAGCAACGCCGAGGCCAAGCTCCACTCGGAGATGTGGACCAGGCATGATAAAGGGAAATTCTATTGCGTTCTCGATATCGACACGCGCGCGCAACCGCCTTCGCTCGCGCTTGAAATCTACCGTGCTGCCGAAGGCCTGGTTGAGCGCAAAGCGTTCACCTGGAATGACATCCTTGGCCGTGCGAAAATCAAGTCCGACCCTCCACCCGAAAAGAAAGCCGCCGCAGGGGCGAAGAAGCCGAGCGGTGAACCCAAAACCAACTCACCACCCGTCGCAAACCCCGCACCGAAGGAATGACCACGCTTCACCCGGCGGTTTGGAGTTGCTCTGGTGTTTGTCGTTTGGTCGTTGGCGCTTCTACTCCCACTCGATCGTCGCGGGCGGCTTGCTGGAAATGTCGAAACAGACGCGGTTGACCCCTTTGACTTCGTTGGTGATACGGGTGGAGAGTTTTTCCAGAATTTCGTAAGGCAATTTGACCCAGTCGGCGGTCATGCCATCCTGGGATTCGACGGCACGAATGGCGATTGTGTAATCGTAAGTGCGTTCATCGCCCATCACGCCGACGCTGCGGACGGGCAGCAGCACGGCAAAGCTTTGCCAGATCTTTTGATACCAGCCACTGGCCTTCATCTCTTCGACTACGATACTATCGGCTTCGCGGAGGATCGCGCAGCGTCGGGGAGTGACTTCGCCCAGGATGCGCACGGCGAGGCCAGGGCCGGGAAAAGGCTGTCGAAACACGACTTCTCTTGGCAGGCCGAGTTCGAGCCCGAGCTGGCGCACCTCATCTTTGAAGAGGCACTTGATCGGCTCGAGGAGCTGAAATCTCATCTTTTTCGGCAGGCCGCCCACGTTGTGATGACTTTTGATCATCGCCGCCGGATTGCCGGCGATCGGGACAGATTCGATCACGTCGGGATATAACGTGCCTTGAGCAAGGAATTTAGCTTGACCGACCTTTTTCGTGGCTGCTTGAAAGACCTCGATGAACGTGCGCCCAATGATTTTGCGTTTGCGCTCCGGGTCGATCACGCCTTTGAGCCGCTTCAGGAACAGCGCCGAGGCATTTTCGTAGTGCAATTTGATTTTAAAATTGCGGCCGAAAACTTCCTGCACGATTTCGGCTTCGCGCCCGCGCAGCACGCCATTATTTACGAAGATGCAGGTGAGTTGGTCGCCAATCGCTTTATGGATGAGTGCCGCCGCGACGCTCGAGTCAACCCCGCCGCTTAACCCGAGAATCACCCGCTCGCTGCCGACCTGCCGCCGGATGTCTTCCACAGCCTGATCGATATAGTTGTGCATTGTCCAATCGCTGCCGCAGCCGCAGATGTGATGGACGAAATTCCTGATGATTTCCGCACCGCGCGGCGTATGGACGACCTCGGGATGAAACTGCAGGCCAAAGAATCGCTTGGAGCGATGTTCGATGGCGGCGTAATCGGAATTTTCGGTCACCGCGACGGTCTTAAAGCCCGGCGGCATCTTCGTGAGCTTGTCGCCATGGGAGTTCCACACCTGCATTTTCGCGGGCAGCGTGACGAAGAGCGGGCAGGAAGGGTCTTTGATTTCGAGCCGGCCCTTGCCGTATTCGCGCTTCTGCCCCGGCTCGACTTTGCCGCCCATGTAGGTGGCAAGGATCTGAATGCCATAGCAGATGCCGAGCACCGGGATATCGAGCGAGAAGATCTCCTTGTCCGGCAGTGGCGCGTCCTCCGCATACACGCTGGAGGGCCCGCCCGACAGCACGAGGCCTCTGGGCGCGAGCCGCGCGATTTCCCGCGCCGGCGTATCGTACTTCAGGATCGTGCAATACACATTGGATTCCCGGACGCGCCGGGCGATGACCTGCGTGTATTGAGCGCCGAAATCAAGAATAGCTATTTGTTCCGTCATGAAATCCTAAAGAATGACTAAGCCTGGGGAATGACGAAATCCTAAGTCATTCGTGCTTAGGCATTCATTAGTCATTCGTCATTAGTGCTTAGTCATTCCGCAGGAATCATTAGTCATTGGGCATTCGTCATTCGTCAATCCTTTACACTGGTTGGACGCAGGACTAGATTGCTTTTCATGGCTGCTGAATTTGATGCCTCAGAGTTCGTGGATGACGATTTTCACACCGCGCGCAAGACGGCCGCGACGGTCGCTTCGCCTGTGAATGTGCCCGGCGACCATCGAGCGCCAAGCCGGGAAGAAGTCGATTCAAAGGTCGGCGAAATGCAGCAGAAACTCGCCGAACTCAAACGCGCCCAACAGGAGCTGGAACGGGAACGCGCTTCGTTGGAGGAGATTCGCCGGCGGCAGAATGAGTTCACAACGGGCCGCCAGGAGATGCTTGAAAATGTGACGCGTGGCATCGGCCTGCTGGAAGAAGCCGAGTTCGCCGCCCGCCGGGATGCCGAACAGATGGCCAAAACCCTGGCCGAGTTCCGCGATGCGCTCGCGAAGATCCAGTCGATTCACGAGGAAAGCTGGGCGCGGGACAACCTGAACGTCGAGCTTTCACGCGCCAACACGATTATTGAAAACGCGCGCATGGAATGGAATTCGGCGCGTTTGAAGTTTCACATTCTTGACGGCCCTCGCACCGTGGACGCGCCGGCACCGCACTCGGCAGAGGCGCCTGCGGCATTCCCAAAGCCGCAGAGCTATGCCGAGCTGTGCAAAATGGGCCTTGCGCTCACTTGGCCGATTGCTTTGACGGGGCTCGCCATCTTCGTCGTGCTTCTCCTCCGCTAGCGCGGATTTCCGTATGGGATTCTTTAGAAAGAAAACGGATCCCATTTCCGAGCGGGAGCGCGCGCTGAATCAACAGATCGCCGCGCTCGAAGCTGAGATCGAAAGGCTCAGCGCCCAGCAGAACTCGCATTCGGAGGCGGACAATAAGACCGTCTCACCGCAACCGCGGTTGCGTTCCACGACGCTGCCGCATGGTCATGCCGGCTCGGTCCTGGCCGCGCCGCAGAAGCCAGAGAGCCAGGCTCCGCGCGAACCGGTTTTCGAGGATGTCAATCCATTTCATTCCCAACTGGAAACAGGACCGGTTACGGCTCACGACGAACTCGGTGTGCGCAATGACCCGCCGTCCGTCTGGGACCGGATCAAAAGCAGTTTCCGCCGGCCTCCCACCTCCAACCCCAAACTCGTCAATTATCTTGCCGCTGGCAGCATCCAGGGGCTGCGGCCATTGCGGTATGAGAAGCGGGTGGCGCGCAATCGGTTCCTGCTGTTCGCCATTGCGCTGGCGCTGGTATTGTGGGGACTGCTCGCGGTATTGCTAAAGCGCACCGGCTGACAGATGGCAGTTTCCTGGATCATGATTGTTGGCATTGCGGTGCTCCTGGGTGTCATCTTCCTTTTTTTCTTTTGGCGCGGAGGTGATGAATGACGTCGCGTGTTACACTCACAACCGATGTCGGCGATTTCGAGGCGGTGTTCAACGACAAGGGCCTGGCGGAAATCTTTTTTCCCGATCGCGCCCGGCGTCACCGAGTGACAGAAGCCCAACAGGGGCAAACAGAGATAACAGAGGTGAAAGTCAATTCCTCTGTCCCCTCCGTTTCCTCCTGTTCAACTTCCTTTCCACCGCACGGGCGACGTCACTCATATCAGGACGAAATCCCCGAGACATGGAAGCGCGACACCGCTGCCGCCTTAGCGGCCGCACTCAGAGGCAAACCGCCGGCAAAACTGCCTCCGCTGGATACGTCACGCGGCACGCCGTTTCAGCGAGAGGTTTGGAAGGCTCTCTTGAAAATTCCCTGCGGCGAGACTCGAACCTATGGCGAGCTGGCGGCGGCGATCGGCGCGCCGCATGCGGCGCGCGCCGTCGGAGCGGCTTGTGGCGCCAATCCGATACCCGTGCTCGTCCCATGCCACCGCGTCCTCGCTGCGAACGGAAAGCTCGGTGGCTTTTCCGCAGGGTTAAAATGGAAGCGGCTGCTGTTAGAGCGGGAGAATGCCTCAGTGGCAAACGGCTGGTTTTGAAGATCACTGACGACTGTGCCAGCCAAACCAAAGTGCATTAGACCCTAA
>JAKEEH010000118.1 GCA_022616725.1 Limisphaerales bacterium
GAAGACGAACCGCAGATGCGCAAAAATATCTGCACGATACTCGAACTCGAGGGCTTCCGCGTCAGCAGCGCCGAAAATGGCCGATTGGGCGTCGAGCAGGCCAAAACCGCCAGGCCCGACCTTATACTTTGCGATGTGATGATGCCTGAACTCGACGGTTATGGCGTCCTTGAGCAACTGCGCGACGAGAAGCAGACTGCGACGGTGCCGTTTATTTTCCTCACCGCCAAAGGCGAGAAGAAAGACTTCCGCGCCGGCATGAACCTCGGGGCCGACGATTACCTGGCCAAGCCGTGCATGACCGAAGATTTGCTGGCGGCCATTTCGGCGCGCCTTCAGCGCCAACAGGACCAGGAGGAATATGCGCAGTGGAACCAGAAGTTCAGGCCCAATTTTGAGTCCCCGGCGCCCTTGCAACGCCTCGGCCTGACGCCGCGCGAGGCGGAAGTCCTCTGTTGGGTGGCGCAGGGCAAGACGAACCCTGACGTTGCGGTTATTCTCGGCATGAGCGAAGGCACGGTAAAGAAACATCTTGAGCACATCTTTGAGAAAATCGGGGTTGAATCGCGACACGCCGCCACTTTTTGCGCGCTTGAGGTGCTCGGCACGGCGCGCTGACAAACAAATCTACGGCAATACCTGGAGCCGATAGAATTTGCTCGTCTGGCTTCCGGGCGAGGGATCGGTCAGTTCGACGACCTCCCCCGTGCCGAGAACGTCGGCGACAATGCTCCAAAACGGCGGTGGTAGAGTGCCCGCCCGTTCGACACGATACCGTTTACCCGATATTGTGGGGAACGCGATTCGCAGCACCCCGGCTCCGACCGAGAGCGAGCCGATATGCAAAAAACTGTCCGGATCGTTGGGATTAGTCTGCGCGACGAACTCGTTTCCATTTGATACGCGATCTCCGTCGTAATCCTCGCCAGCACCGCCGCCGGGCATGCTGGTTCCTCCGAAAAACTCCGCTTCCCAGGAATCCGCCATCCCATCGGCGTCCAGATCATCGGCCAGCGTCGTGCGAATGATGAAAATCTGTCCGCCGCTCGTGCGGAAGGCCAGCCCGTCCCGGCCCCAGCGAATGAGGCTCGTGGGTGTGCCGATCACGTCGGGCATCTGCACGGCCCCCATTTCCGTCAGGTTTGTGATGTGAAACGCCCGCAAACGCCAGTTGGCGCCGCTTCCACTGAGATAAAAAACGCGGCCGGCGCCCGCATCCGGGATGACGAGACCGGAATATGGGATGTCCCCGAGGACGGCTTTCGCTTCGGGATCGATGACGCGACCAGTCGAAACGAAAAGCCGTCCCGCATCAAATTCAATGTCACGATCGAAGGTGTTGATCAGCGTATTGCGGATATCCTCGAGCAGTGTTGCGCCACTCGAATCGACGGCGATGCGCCGTAATCCCCATGGAAACGTGGCGTAGAGCCGGGATGGGGATGTCGAGAATTCCAGGTAGTAGGGCCAATTATATTCCGTTGGTCCGACCGTATTCGGACGGAGGACGCCGTGGTCATACACAGCCACGGTTGTGTGTACAGTAGCGGCGACAACGTCGGCATTGTCTGGGGCAACCGCGAGGTCGAAGACACCGCCAAATCCGGTCGGGAATTTCAGGTCCGCAACCCGGCTCGGCAGGTTCACTCGCTGGATAGCCGCTTCCGTCCCAAGCCCGGCGTACAGATATTGTCCATCGGCGGCAACGGCGAGCTTCGTCGGTTCGAGGCTCACGGGAATCGGATGCTCAAACACACCCGAAAGCGGGTCCAGCGGCAGAACGGAATTCCCCAATTCCAGGTGCGCGTTTGGAGCGCTCGCATAAATGCGTCCGCCGACAGGATCGTACGCCAGATCCGTGGTCGCCTGGCTCATCTCAGCAACGGTATCGCGCGCAATCAGGTATTTGGCCGGCGCCCGCAACGCGACGATGTTATTGGACATGTTGGGATCAACCGTGTCACTGGTCACGCTGGCTCGCGCGGTTAAGAGGCCTGGCTTCAGAGCTCGATAGGTGAGGGTGACATTGGCGGTGGCGCCACTGGCCAGCGGCATCAGTGGACAGACCGCTCCACCGAACACCTGAGTCACCGACCCAACACTCGACGAAGTAGCAAGCAGCGTCGCGTCAGAGAACAACGTCTGCGCCACCACGACGTTCTGCGCCGTCGAAGGTCCGCGGTTTGAAACGATGAGCGTGCAACTGAACGGGTCTCCGGCGAGGATCGGCAGCCCGGCGTAGGTGGCGGACAGGACGAGGTCGGCAGGCGGACCCGACGCCAGCAACGGCGTGCGCACGAGCGCGACGTAATTGCCATTGGCGCGGAAGGCCAGGCCATCTGTGCCAAAACGAACCATTCTGCCGGCCGCGTTGTTGATAGTCGGCGTCAGCATGGAGCCGACCGGAAGCAGCGTATGCAGATCGAACCCCACGATCCGCGACGGGCTGGATTGCCATTGATAGTACCGGCCCGCGCCAATGTCTCCAACCAACAGCACTGCCGCGGAAGCGCCGCCGCGCACGACCCCACGGTCTGGTTCCCACACGGCCCCGGTGGTGGCAAAGATCAAATCGCCCGCACAGATGAAATCGACACCGAAACCGGTCATAAGACCGCCCGCCCTGTCCACCTTCACCCCGCCCGCATCGACGGTCATGTAGAGGAATTCGAATGAGGTGACTTCGTTGTCGTAGCCGTAGAGCCGAGTCGGCTTGAACGGTGAATCTGAAAACTCAATCACGTTTGCGCCAGTGTGCGCAGTAAAGATGTTCGAGCGCGCAACGCCATTATCATAAATGTACACCCCGGCGAAACGCGGACTGCGATTCGGCACCATCCAGGACACCGCCACTGCCGCGGAGTTGCCGGGCACTCCAGCAATGTCTTCGACTCGGAAATTCTGATTGCTCCAGGATCGTTCGACCGCGCGCGACATCGTGTTGAATTGGTAGATGGTCGGCGTTCCGGAATTCCTGACCGCGTGCACGTACTGCCCATCGCCTGAAGTTACGAGCCGCGTGGCTCCTGCCCCAATGGAAACAGCAGATTCGATCAAGCCTGTCATTGGGTCTATCGGAGTGACATTGCCAAGCGGGTCCGTGTCGTTGCCAATGGCCCAGAGCCGGGCAGATGCAGGGCTATACACAACATCGCCCGCCGGAACGTTGGCCAGGTAAATTACCGGCTGAACCACCTGGAACGGGTTGCTCACCGCCGTCCGGCCTCCTGCGTCGGCCGCGTGCAACGTCACCATTGATTCCAGAGTGAACAGTGTCAGAGGGCCAGTCCACACACCGCCGATCAAGGCAACGCCGGAGGTGGCCACGAACGGCGGCTGAATGGCCACGGCGCCTGCCGAATTCGTCGCGCGCACGGTCACGACGCCCATAAAGTTCGGGATCGTTTCCCCGCTAATCGACCGCGCATAAATTGTGACCGCAAATGGCACTGTGCTCGTCCGCGTGCCGGTGATCGGCGCAAACTCGAAATGATGCAATTCATTGTCGAGCACGTTGACAGTAATCATCGCGGCGGCAAAACCCGGCGCGCTCGCCGACAGCACCGTGGCCTGAGTTCCGTCAAACTCCGAGTCGTTGACAATCGTAACGTTCACAACTGCCGAGGTTTGCCCGGCCAAAATCAGCACGCTCGGTGAAATGGTCACTTCGGACGTATCGCTCGAGTTCAGGGTGACCGTCAGGTTGGTTTCGATCGTCCCGGAAATTCGCGCGACAAACGACGTCGCGCCCGACCCCTCAGTCAACGACGAAGATCCTGTCAATAGAAGATTTGTATTTTCATCATCAATGACCGTGACCTGCGCTGTCCCGTCGGTCCAATTGGCCACGTGGGCGGTCAGCGTCGTGGCCTGCGAGCCATCGATTCTCCTGTCATTAACAATCGTAATATTGAACACGACTGAGGTCTGCCCTGCGGGAATGACAACGCTCGGCGGAAGTTGCGCCGCATTTGTATCACTGGACGAAAGCTCCACGGGCACATTTTTTGCCGGGATCATGTTCACGCGAACGCGCGCTTGGACCGAACCGATGTTCTCGGGCACGCTCGCCGGCGCGATAAGCGTGAGCGTCGCGGTTTCGTCGTCCTGCACCCAAACCTCGGTGCTGCCGGCCGCAAGCCCGGCCGTGCTCGCCGAAATGGTCACCGGCTGCGCTCCATCGAGGAGCGAGTCGTTGACGACCGTGATGTTAAATGTGGCGTTCGTCTGGCCCGCTGAAATTATCACAGAGTTCGGGACAGTTAATTCATTGGTATCGCTGGAAGTCAGCGTCACGACCGCATCCTGCGCCAATGGAATCGCGAGGACGACCTGCGCAGCAACCGGGCCTGCGCCTTCAGTGAGCGCCGGCGGCGTCAGCACGCGGACGCCAGCCTGCAGCACGTCAAAGAAACCGCTTTGGCCCACGTGCTCCAGGCCATCGTTGGCCGTCAGAAACACATTCGTGCCCGTGCCCCCGATCCGGATCTCCTCGCTCTTCACCCCCTGTACAAAGCCGGTAAAATTGCTCGGCGTGACAAAGAGCGCGTAGGAAAGGTTATCATTGTGAATGCGGATGTCGTCCCACCAACTCGTGGTGTTGTCCTGATTGGCCAGGACGACCCAATCCAAGCCGGAATACGGGTCGTCAGGAAAGGCAATGTTCGTCAACACCGTTGAGCCGTCGATCCGGCAATCCACTCTCCGCGTCATCCAATTCAAGTCCAGCGCGACGTGATACCAGCGATTGCTTTCATATGGCACGCCGCGAAAGACCTGGCCCGCATCCACCAAACCCATCCGGCCATTGTTGTTCATATAAAACTGGGCCGCGCGATAAAACGCGCCGCCCCACGCGATAAAGCGGCCACTGATCGCGTTAGTTCGGCTGGCGCGAACGTAAAACGAAATCCGATTGGGCCGGCTGTTGGTGATGTTTCGGCGCAGGCCATACGGAAAAAAGCTCGTGCCGCCGGTCAGTCGCAAGCTGTAGTTGCCCGCCGCGACAGGATCGTTCGTCACGGTCGCGACAAAGTTGGCGTTGAAGTTTATCCACCCGTTGGTGTTCCCATCTTCAAAATCCTCGAACAACTGTTCGGCAACTCCGCTATCGGTGCGCGCCGTTACACGTACAGCGCCGATGCCGTTGCTGGCCGGGTTGCCCGCGTAATCCAGGGCCCGCACTGTCACCAGTGTTGGCAAGTCTCTGTAGCTTGGGGACGGGACCGGATCCCATGCGAAATGATCAAGCCGGCCCGTCACCGCGTCATCGTTGAGAATGGTGCCGGTCGCCCGAGTCCTCTCCAGGGTGGCATTTAGCGGGGGGTAGATGTTCACATAGAATGTTTCATCCGGCTCATTCACCGTGTTGCCGCGCACGGCAACAGTGATGGTCTGATTGGTTGTTCCTGCCGGGAACACGCGCGTGCCGCCGGCAGACACAAAGTCATTCGTACTGTCCGCCGTCCCATTGCTGATGGAGTACACAAGAGTAGCATTCTCAATCGCCACTTTCGACATTGTGAGCTCAAAAATGGCGTTAGTGGTTCCCGTGTCGCCCTCGACCACAACGGCATCTGAAATCGAGATAACGGGCGGCGGATCATCGTCCAGGATGGCCCCCACCGCAGGCGGATTGATGATCACGGCATTCACCGCGTTGGTCAGCGAGAGGTGAAAAACTCGTGTCGGCTCGTCGAGGTCGTCGTCGATGGGAAGGACGTGAATGAGCGCATTGGTCACGCCCGACGGGATCGTCAACGTGCCGTTGGTCGCGACATAGTCAACACCGCCGAAGGCGGTCGCATCGGCGGTGAAATAACCGACCGTAATGGTTTGCCCGCTGGGGCCTGACAGTAAAACGTTGAAGACGATGCCAGTGCTGGCGGCACTGGCTTCCACGGCGCTTGTGCTTGCGTCCGCAAGGTATATCACCGGAGGAAGGATCGTGTTGGTGAGCGTGACACTATTGTTGGCGCTATTTGGTTCCGCTGTCGAAGTCGCCACCGAAAACACATTGCTTACCGCCCCGGGCAGGAGAGCTCGGAGGACGATGCTAACGCCGGCGGTCGAAATATTTGAAAGGGTCCCCAGGGCGCATGAGACAATCCCCGCCGCATGCGAACACGCGCCCTGCGATGAGCTCGCCGACACGAAGCTAAAACTCGCCGGCACTTCGTGGGTCAATATGACGTCTTCCGCCGCCGATGGTCCGCGATTCGTCACCACGATTGTGAACACAACATCGACTCCGGTCCGCAACGGCTCGGGCGGCGGGCGCTGAATTCGGGACGAGCCGCTTAACGCCAAGTCGGTCGTCGGCGCGATATCAAATGGATTGCTCTCGCCTTTGTGGCCGTTCCCGTCGTCGGCCAACAGGCTCACGTTCAGTCCCGCCTGCAAGGCTGTCACCGAGCCGCTCCAGGCGCCATTGATGAAATTGTTTGACGCAACTGTCGGCGTGATAACCGGGTAGCTGATCTGTACGTCGTCCACGTAAGCGGCGTATTGATCCGCGGAGTAGCCCCGCTCGAACGTGATCTGCAACGGATAGACGCCATTCGTCGGAGGCGTGTAAGTGACAGAAACCTTCTGCCGGATCGCCGTACCCTGGCACAAATCGGGCAAAAACCATCTTCCATTCGTCTCGCCGATTTCAAGTCGTGCCCAGCCGCTGCCCGCCCAGCATCCTTCCACTTCTTCCCGAACGGCTACATTTGCGCTGAACGTATAGGCGATCCCGCCTTTCAACCAAACGTCTTGCGCGACCCCATCTTTACCCGCGCCCACCACGGTCCGAAAGGCCGCCGCCGATTGCCCGTCGCCATCGACGTCAAAGCTCACAATCTCGTATGGTCCCGGCAACTCACTGCCATTGAGCGGCTGCCATGGCGCAAGAAAGGCGCTCTCGAAATCCAGGTTCGCCGCCACGACGTTGGTTGTCTGTGCAGCCAGGCGCAACGGCCCGCTAATGTTTGTCACTACATTGCCATTGACGTCCTGCGCCGTAATGATGACTGGGAAGGGCACTCCTTGAAGTTGCGATTGGGGCACAGGCGCAAACGCAAAGTGATGCACGCGTCCCGGCAATCCGTCGTCGTTTAGAATTGTGCAGGTGGCCTGCCCGCCGCTGGCGACGGCGTTCTCCGCGTTTGTAAGATACAGCCTGAAAGTTTCGTCAGGCTCGACTTCCAGATCACCAAGGACAGGCACCGACACCATCTTGGTAGTCTCGCTCGGCAGAAAGCTGAGCGAACCACTGACCGCAACATAGTCGCTCCCGGCGAGCGCGCTTTGGTTGGCGGTGGAGTAAGCCACGGATGCCGGAATGCCACTGGGCGGCGCCAGCGTGATTGAGAACACGAGGTTCGATAGACCCGTATCGCGTTCGCCTACGGACACGGCTGCGGGGCTGATAGCGACCGATGGCGCGGCGTCGTCATTCAGGATCGTGCCGATGGCGGTCTCGTCCGCCAGAAATGCCGAGACCGGCTGCGCCAAAGTAATCTGAAATGTTTCGTCCTTCTCGTGAAAGGTGTCGCCGTGGATCGCCACCAGCACTGTCTGATTAGTGACACCAGGATCGAACGTCACCAAGCCCGAGGCTGAAACGTAGTCGCGCTCCCATGGCGGGAAGAAAAAGCGCCTGGCCGTTATATCGGCCGTCTCATACTTCGCGGACACTGGCACGGCGGATGTTCGCGTTAGCGAAAGGGTGAACGTCAGGAAGTTCGTCCCGGAATTCCCTTCTATCGCGCTTGCGTCATTAACCCGGATTCCGGGCATCTGGACGGCGCCGGTCGGGTCGTAGATCTCCGCATTGTCCAGCTCGACGTAATAACCGATCAGCCCGCCCGCGATCAGGACAGTGCCGTCCGGCAGCAAGGTCGCCGTCGGACTCTCCCGCGGCGTGTTCAGGCTCGCCGTCCAGGAAAAGGTGCCCGTGGCCGGATCATAAAGCTCCGCGCTCGACAGAAAGCCGCCCGACGCGCCGCCCGCGATCAGCACCTTGCCGTTCGGCAGCAACACTGTCGCGGGGTTGTAGCGGAAGGCCAGCGGCGGGCCAGTAAAGGTGAACATTCCGCTCGCCGGATCATATAGCTCCGCGGTCGCGCCTCCTCCGGTCAGCAAAACCCTGCCGTCCGAGAGCCGCGTCGCCTGCGAGTGCGGCTCTGGCATATCGCCGGTCGGCGACAGGTTTCCCGTAGCCGGATCATAAATCCGCGACGCACCGGCGCCGGGCTGAGCCAGCAACACTTTGCCATTGGCCAACAGGACTCCCACGCCGCCCATGCCTTCCGGCGGACCCGTCAACGTAAACTGTTCCGTCGCTGGATCATAAAGCTCCCCGCGCGGTTCACTGAAGTTGCCGCCATATAGTAACACTCTCCCGTCCGGCAACAGGATCGTCGTGGGGGGCGTCCGGAAATTCGAAGGATCGCCCAACGTCCGGCGAAACGTCCCAGTAAACGGATCGTAAACCAATCCCGCCGGGAATGTGCCCGCCGAACCACCACCGCTCGTGATCAGCACCGTCCCATCCAGCAGCCGTGCAGCCCCATGATTCCACCATGGGTACGGCATGTCGGCGCCGTCGATGAATGTGCGTGTTTGCGGGTCATAAATATCTGTCACCCGCGAAAAAGCATTCCCCACCACGAACACCGTGTCGTTGCTCAACATCGTCGCGGTGTGGAACGCGTGACCCACGTTCATTCGGGCCACCGCAAAAAACCGTGCTGTGGTGACCAGCGTAGCCGCAAAGGCCGTGTTGTTCGTGCCGTTCGGGTCCGGCGGGCTCGCCGACACCGATGCGGAATTCGTCTGCCAGCCCGCCTGCGTTGCCTGCAACTCAATCGTCACTCGGGCTGCCCCGCCCGCCGGCAACCCGCCCAAGTGGCAGGTCACCATGTCGGCAGACTGCATCCAACTTCCCTGGCTGGCGCTCGCCCCAATAAACGCCGCGTTCGGAGGAAGCCGGTTGGTCAAAACGATGTCAATCGCCCCCTCCGCGCCCGGATTCAAAACTGTGACAACGAACGAAAAGTTCTGCCCGATGCTCGCGGCCGGGCGCGAATTCGTCATCAAAAGCGAAAGATCAGCCCCTTTTGCAGGAAGGATCGTGCGCCAGAAAAATATCGCAGAAAACAGCCCGGCCCATCGCCAATCTTGCAACGACATTTTCAAAGGAGGAAACCTGTCCAAAGAATAATCGCATTTCGCTCCATGGCAAGCAGAAACGAACTCAGCGCAAATGGATCAACCGGAAGTGTCCCGATTCGACCGCGGGCAAGGTGAAAAATCTTCTTGAATTTTGGATTTGGATCATGAAGATACAGCCGACCCGCAAGCACAAAGCGAAGTACGTTGGATCGTGTGTCCCTTCCGTGCGCATTGACCACGCCAACGGCTGCGACGCCCAGCTCAAGGGCACTAAAAAGAACCTATGGCAACCAGATTATTCGTCGGAAACATCAATCATACCGCTACCGAAAACGATCTCCAGGATCACTTTGCCGGCGCTGGAACGGTCGTCTCCGTCAACATCATCCAGGATAAGTTCACGGGGAAATCTCGTGGCTTTGGTTTTGTGGAGATGTCCTCCCAGGCGGAAGCAGAGAAGGCGATCGCCGAGTTTCATCAGAAAGAGTTTCAAGGCCGCGCCTTGACAGTGAACGAAGCGCGTCCGCGTGAAGATCGCCCGTCACATGGCCCGCGCGGTGGCGGTGGCGGTGGCGGTTATCGGGGCGGGCGGGACCGGCGCGACTTCCGCGAACGGCGCTGATCGTCCGCACCTTCAAAATGACTAAGCCCTAATGACGAAATCCTAATTAGGGATTCGTCATTAGGATTTAGGATTTCCTTGCGGTATGACGCGGATTCGGTTCTTTGGCGTTGCTGCCTACCAGATTGTCACCAGCCAGGGGAAGCACATTCTGCTGGACCCGTTTCTGGACGAGAACCCTGGCAGTCCAGTCAAGGAAAAAGATCTCGATCGCGTCGATCTGATCCTCGTATCGCATGCCGCGCTGGACCACCTGGGCGACACTGAAGCTCTGGCGCGCCGCACCGGCGCGCCGGTGATCTGCGGCGGGGAAGTCAAGGCCTACCTGATGGCCAAGGGCGTTCCCGCCGAACAAATTCGGGCCACGACCTGGGGCATCGCCGTCGAAGTCGCCGGGATTCGCGTGCAACCGGTCGAGTGCCATCACTGGTCGCAGATCCGAATGCCGGACGGGACCTTTGCCTCGGGCGTGCCGATGGCGTTCATTGTCTATGCGGATCCGGGGGTCCGCTTTTACCATTACGGCGACACGGCGATCTTCTCGGATTTAAAACTGCAAGCCGAATTGTACGCGCCCACCATTGGCTGCATCGGCATTGCCAACCCGCTTGAGATTCTGCACCGGTTCCCCATGCCCGGCCAGATGATCACGGCCGAAATGAGCCCGAAAGAGGGCGCGCTTGCGGCCCGCTGGCTGCGATTGGAGACGGTATTTCCGTGTCACTTCATCGACCCGGATTGCGATGAGGTCGGTGAATTTCACATGCACTTGCGGGAAGCGGCGGCGAAAGGCGAGAAAGTGCCCCAGAGTGTCGTCCTCAAGCCCGGCGATTGGTATGAGATCGCAGACACGCACTAAGCCGGGTCTGCAAACCCTTACTTGCGGTTCCAAATCAACCAAACCGCAACCAGCACTGCGATAACGACAATCGCGATCGCAATCCACTTTCCGGCTGCAGCTTTCGGCCTGCCCTCACCACTGTCACCCTGTGCTCCTCCGTCGGACGGGGGAGAGGCTGTGGTGGCGAAACCTTCAGAGATCTGCGACCGCGGAATCAACACGGTGTGCCCGCCTACGGCCGCGTCGTCGGAAGGTTCCAGGGTCATCGCCGGATTCGCCACTTGAGGGTTTTTCCGGGCGCGTCGCTGTTCGCGCACCGCCCGGCTGTGCGCATAAATCGCGGTATGTTCGTCGAATCTCTCATCCTGTTCGGGATCAAGCTCCAGCCGCGCCTCCACGGAGCCGAAACGGATCGTCTGCCCGGCTTTGACCTGGCACTGCTGATTGCGGAGCTCCGCCCCGTCAACGTAAGTGCCATTGCTTGAGTTCAGGTCGCGAACGATCACTTCTGGGCCATTGACGAGGATTTCGCAGTGCGTGGAGGAGAGAGAAGGGTCGTGAATGGTCAGCGTGTTTTGTTCGCCTCGGCCGACGGTCGTCTTTTCGAGGACCAGGTCATACGATCGGCCCGTAAACTGTTCGCTGAGGAAAACAAGCTTTGGCATAGCCTATCGCCTCACTCTGCGCCGACGACAGTCGAAGTCCAAGACTGAAATTAGCGTTCGAAAAGACGTTTCACTCCGGCAACCGCCCAGCAGGGTTTTGCCCCGCCATTTGTGGGGTATTTTGCCCATTCGCTCGTCACCATGAAAGAACTATAAGACTGAGCTTCGAAGCTACAGACCAAGCCACAAACTTTGGTTATCGATTTGGTTCCGGAGCGAGCAAATTCCAACAGCCGGTGCATGACTTATCTTGAGATGCTGCCAGCGAGCGACAGTGGGGGATTTCGACAGAACGTTTCTCGCAATTATTGGATTTCAAAGATCCGTGCGCTCGTGAAATCCGAGCGCATCAGTGTAGTCGCGCTGGCGCGGGCGATGCACGAAGGGCGAAAGGAGTTGGGTGAGGCAGAATGGGATGCAATGTGGAGGAGTGGGCAGATCCGATTTCCAAAACGCCGGGGCGAGTTGCTCGCCGCGCTAGGCCGTGAGCTGGCGGATTGTGACAACCAGATTTCCTCCCGGCTGCTAAGCCAATGGAATGTGCTTTATGAAATTGCTCTGCTCGGGGGAAGTGCTGTGGTTCGTCTTCGAGCGGCGGGTATAATTCGATCCGATCTTTCCGTATCCAGGGCGGCAAAGCTTATGAGCTTAACGGCAGACCACACGGTCAAAAGGGCAATTTGCCGGCTGGAACAAGTGACGCCACGGCAACGCTCTTGCATTCCGAGAAACCGCCGAGTCGCGTGGGCCGCCGCCTTGAGACGGCTCGCCAAAGCTGTGTTCCCTGAACCGAAGGAGCGAGGAGAATTCTAACTCTCGAAGCATTTGGCTTCAACAAGCAGGCCCCGCTTCTGGCGTTCCGAGGTTGGGCAGGTATCCGTAGTAGGTCAGTGTAGGTAAACACCCTATTGTAAGTACGGAGCACCGCGTTAAATTTCTCAGAATCCCGGTGGTATTTCTCGGGCGGGTATTTGTGACATGGATTGACACCCCGAATTGAACAGACTCAGAAGGACTCGACACTTTTCGCTAATCAGAGATCGCGGGAACGGGAACGCACATCACAAAGACGGGTGGCCAAAGCTGCCACGCGCAAAATCAATCACGAAAGGAGGTGAAGACGATGAAAGATCAGGATCCCATTCAGCTCGAAGTGGAAGAACTGGAGGAACGGATCGCGCCGGAGCGCGCTCGGCAATCCCGGCAATAACAATCCTCCACAAAACAACACGAACAACCCCGGAAACGAAGGCACGGGCGGCAAGGTATCGACCGGTTCGTGAGTTCGAAAATCTGCATGAACAAGAAATCGCGTTCTTCAGGTTCGTTGGCGTCCTCGCAGTGATGTCTAACAACCTTGGAGAGCGGCGTAGATGGATCAGCAATTGAGTGCCGGCCAGGTTGGTCCATTCTTGCCAAAAGGCCGGTGAAACACAAAGGGAAATGTATGAAAGAACCCATAATACTCCAAGTGGAGGAACTGGAAGAGCGCATCGCGCCCGACAGCGTCAACGGCGTGCCCGGCGAGAGCAATGGAAACCCTGGTAACGAGGTTTCCAATGGCCACAAGCCGCAGCCCGGGAACAACACTGCCGACTCGCATGGCAATTAGGCTCTGACCGGCTTCGCGATTCGTCGCGAACCGGTGAATTAAACTGCCAGCCCTGAATTCCTCCCGGATTGGGCAACTGACCGTTCCCAGTCCGGGGGGAATCAAGGGCCTACCCGGGTGGATGAACCGCACGGACCGGCTCGGCTCATCATCTCCGCAGCGTTTAAGCCGGTAACACAACAAAACAAGAGAAAATCATGAAAAACGAAAAAGACGAAC
>JAKEEH010000561.1 GCA_022616725.1 Limisphaerales bacterium
AACGAATTTCAGGATCAACTCTGTCTCCTGCTGGCGTCACTCCACGAACATCAACGTCTGCAGGTGCAATACTTCTCCGATTCCGACTACAAGGGGGAACTCTTGCGCTACCAACAGGAGACGGAACGCTTTTCCAACGTTTGGACCAGACGCGCGCGCAACGAACGTTTCTCGCGTTACTGGCAGGCAATGTCGGAGCGCAAGCTCCGCCGGCAGCGCGTCATACTCTACATCTCGCGCTCGTTGGAGAACTCGCCCAGCTCGTTTCAAACCGCTGCTTCCCGGCGCGATTACTACGCGGCGCTGCTCGACCAACTCGAAGTTGAATTCGAACATATTCACCGACTGCTGCTCGAGATCTTCGGCTCAGGCGGGACGAGGGTATCGGCCATGACTGACCTCGACCATTTCCGGCATTACAAACGGTTTCTCAATCCGTCCCTCAACGACCGTTTCGATTACGATCCCGCAGAGGAATTCGCATCCGATCTCTCGATTCAAGAGAACTGCTGGCACAGCGAAGGCAACGGACAATCGGACTTCGGGTTCTTCCTTGATGGACACTATCACTCCCTAATCGTGCTGACCCGCTGGCCGCGCACGACATATCCAGGGATCATTCAGCGTCTCACCAATCTTCGGCTCCTGGACTACACCATCACGGTCAACATTGACCCGCTCCCCATCACCCGCGAGATCAGCAAGGAGGAAAAGGAACACGACCGCGTCGCCGGCGATTACGCGAGCGAGAAGAAAATCTCACTGCTGACGGTAATGGAGAAGAAGCAGAAGAAGATTCACGCCCTGATGCAGGGACAGACCATCCCGTTCCATGCCATGTTCACGATCCGCGTTTGGGACAAGACCCGGGATGGCCTGAACGCCAAGGCCGGAGCGATCAAGAATGCCATCAATTCGATGAACGCCGCCCAGTACTTCGAAAGCAACCTGCCAGCCACGTCGAAGAATTTGTTTTTCCAGACCTGGCCGGGCTGGGCCTGGGGGCGTTACGAACATCGCAAGCTCTACGCGGAACATCGCTTTCTGGCGGACATGCTGCCAGTGACCAACTCGTTCACGGGACACCTTGCGAGCGCCGAAGCCATCTACGACGGCCCACACGATAATCTCGTCGGCATCGAGACGTTCTCCGGCTCGGCTGACAACAAGACGCCCCAGCATGCGGTCTTGCTCGGTATGTCTGGGGCAGGCAAGTCGGTTACCGTTTGCGACCTACTCACGCAGACTGAGGGATACTTCGGTTACACGGTAATCATCGAAGAAGGACTGAGCTACGGAATTTACACGGCGACTGTGGAAGAAGGCGCGCGGCCCATCATTATCCACCCGGATGGCGATCTCACCATCAATTATCTGGACACGAAAGGACTGCCGCTCACGCCGGACCATTTGTCCGCCGCGACCGCACTCGTTGCGCGCATGATCGGCACGTCCGCGCAGGAGGACAAACAGATGCTCCGGCAGGCGCAGATTGCCAAGTACATCAACCTGCTTTACGAGGATGCGTTCCAGGACTGGCAGAAGAAGCGAGGCGACCAGTTGCTCGACATTGCCCGGCACGGGCTGGCTTTGCAAAAGTTTCGCGCCGAACGCATGCCGCCGGGCGCGACCAGCCTCGAAACCTTTGCGGACTTCCGCGATGAGGCAAAGCCTCAACCCAATGCGCCTTCGGCGCAGGACAACCGGTGGAACGAATGGGGCAGAGCCTATCTCGATCAATTCGACGAAGCGGCCGCGCTGAAGTTCATCAAAGACCCCAGGACCAGCAAGGAAGTTCGCAATCTCGCTTTCGCTTACTTCACTCCGGACGAGTTCCCGACACACCGCATGCTGCAGGAGTTGATGATGCTCGATCCGATCGGCGCCGAGCGCGATCAGATCATCGAGATTGCGACCCTGATTCTTCCGTGGTGTCGCGACGGAAACTACGGTTGCCTCTTCGACGGCACGAGCAATCTTTCGCTGACCGGAAAGATTGCGCACTTCGAGCTGGGTTACATCCCCGAGTCCGCGAGGGAACTCAAATCAGCGGCCGGCTTCCTCATCACGAATCACGCGCGCAAACACATCATGACGTTGCCGCGCGCGATTCGGAAGCGGAACGTCTATGAGGAAGTCGCTCGCTTTCTCGATATTCCCGGCGGCCAGGAAATCGTTCAGGAATCGTACGCGCAACTTCGGAAGTTCAATTGCTGGAACATCTCCATCGTGCAGCAGTATGCGCGGTTCAAGCAGAGCCGCATCCGTTCGGCCGTGTTCGGCAACAGCCGCCAGTTCTTCATCATGCGCCAGAACGACCGCGCGGATCTGGACGACATGGGCAAGGACATCGCGCTGCCGGATGTCACCCAGCACGCGATCATGAACTATCCGCTGCCAGACCATCAGTCCGGCCAGAAGTACTCACCGTTCACCTATTTCCACACGGATTCCGCTCGCAACCTTTGCGGCACGGTCCACAACGTTGCTTCGCGGGAAATGCTTTATTGCTCCAGCTCAAGCGGCGAGCACTTCGACAAGCGCGCCCGCGAACTTCGTCAGAGTCCGAATATCGTCGAAGGCATCATTCAACACGCCAATCTCCGTAGCGGCGAATCCGTCAACCATCAGCACGTATGAAAACGAAATTCATCCCTAACGCACCGAAAACGATCTCAGTTGTCCTCGTCGCCGGCCTGTTTGCCGGCTGCGCCGTAACCCGCCCCATCAGCGACACCGCCCTTGGCGCGGGAGGAGCGTATCTCGGGCACGAGCTCTCGAACGGCGACCCACTCGCGACCGCCGCTGGCGCCGCGGGCGGAGTCATCGTGAGCGAAACGCTCCACTACGCCGCGAAGAAACAGGCCGAGAAGGCGTATGTCGCAGGTTACAACAAGGGCAAGAGCGACGCCGTGAAGCAGCAGTATTGGCTTTACGTTTCCATGCAGCGCCAACGCAACCAGATCGGCAGCGTCCGTCTTTACCCCGTGCAATTGCCGGAACAACGGATTGATGGAGTGGTATTCCAACCGACCACTAAATACATCCGCATTGAAGAGTAAGCCGACTATGGTTTTTTGAGCCGGTAGAATCTTGTTCCACCTGTCATTGTGTTCGTGACGATGTTCAGCTCGCCAACAACGGATGGTGCTGGCAAAGCCGGTCTCCAATTTGTCGTCGGCAAATTAGTGGCGTATTCGAGGGCGAAACCTGCCGCGGCGGTCGGCCAATTGAATATCAAGCTGCTGCCCTGCCGCGAGAAGCCAAGTGTTGGCGGAAGTGCCAGAATCGTGTAGGTGCTGATTTGTTCCGAGCTCGGGAGCATTCCGTCCTTCCAGGCCTTCGCTCTGAGGACCGTCGTGGTCGTGACGAGTATCGGCGTGCCAGTGTATTGCGGAGACGACTCCGTTGGCGAGGAACCATCCAGCGTGTAGCGGACGGTTGCTCCGGGCGTTGTGCAGTAGATCGAAACAGACACGTTGGTCGGGTATGCCGTGTTTCCAAAAGGGTTGAACGTCGGTGTGGCGACGACGCCCAAGACGGTCAGCGTTACCGGAATTGACACCGACGGAGCTTCGCCTGTCGTGTTCGTGACTGTCAGCGTGTCCTGGTAGTTTCCGGCATTGAGGCCCGCACTAGCAAATTGGACTGCGATTTGTCGAACCTCTCCAGTGGATGTTCCGCTCGCTGGGGTCGCAACGAGCCAAGCGGCGCTCTTGAGAATGGAGAAGTCCAGAGTTCCGTAGCCACTGTTCCAAATTTCCAGAGTCGTCGCTGTTGGGTTAGCGCCTTCCGCTGCCGTTGCTGCGATGCCGGTTGTCGAGACGCTGATCGCGGGACCGAGAACCGTCAGAAGCACCGGAACGACGAATGGGCTATTGCTCGCGTTTGTGTCCGTGATGGTGATGGTGGCCTGATAGGCTCCTGGAGTGAGACTGGTCGTATCAAAGGCGAGCAGGAGCTGTTGGTTTTCATTCGTGCTCGTGCCCGTTGTTGCGCCAGACAAATCCAGCCAGGGTGCATCCTCAGAGGCCGAGAAATTCAGCGTGCTTTCGCCGATGTTTCGGATGAGAAGGACCTCATTTGTTGGAGCCTGCCCCTTGGAAGTGCGAACAGTGATTTGCGTTTTGTCGGTCGCAATTATGGGGACAGGCCGTCTTCCCAAATACCTCACGCGAAGAAATGGGTGTCTTGATGCGTCGGGCTCGTCTTTTGATGCAAACTGATAAGGAGAATCGTTGTAAGTGTTGTTGTTAACATAATGCTGCCACCGCCTCACACGAAGCCCATAGTTTTGACCCTTCATCCAATACTGCTGAATCCAGTCGCTCGCGAGAGGCCAGGCATCCAAGTCGATTACATACCAAGCATCCTGCTGGTTCAGATTAAGCCGTTGGGC
>JAKEEH010000119.1 GCA_022616725.1 Limisphaerales bacterium
AGCAGGCCCTTGTCGGCCGTATAGGCGACGATTTCCTCGTGCGCCGTCCGCTTTTCCAGCAATGGGCGAAAGTGTTCCAGCCATTCCGGCGGCAGCAGCAGCGAAACGACTGGCAAATCGCTTTCCAGCAAGCGCTGGACGACCTTGTCCCCTTCGGCGACGAAGATGCGCTGCTGACGGTGTTCCAATTGCCGCCGCATCGTGCGATACGGCGCTAGTTCAGCGGCGTCTAATGACCGAACAGGTTCGACTCGCAATGGCATTCGGAGCTTTTTGAATATTTTACGTGCCGTGACCGAATTACGGACTGCCAAAGCACTCCCTACCGGCGAGGACTCGTCTTTTCCAGCAGAATCATGCTGACACCGAGCGGCAGGCTCCGCTTTCGGACTGAAGTCGAGCCTCAAATTGTCCGAAATACCTGTAGGCCGTGGTTTTGGAGCCAACATAGTCACCCATGGACTCCGTCTTCATATGGGGGCTCGTGCTTTTGGTGCTTGCAGCGCCAATGGCCTGGTATCTTCTTCGCCCAACCGCCGCACCCGAAGCTGCCCAGCAGGCACCTGACGTCTCGTCTCACCTGTCTCTCGTCGCCCACAAGACCGATAACGCCCTGCTGATCACCAATCACGAAGGGATGATCGAGTGGGTCAACGACGGCTTCTCTCGCGTGACCGGCCACAAATTAGCGGAGGCTTTCGGCAAGTCCCCCGCCGCGGTGCTTCTGGGACCACAGCACAACGCCCGCGCGGTGCAAAAGATCCGGGACGGGATGAATTCCGGCAAACCCTTTGCCGTGGACCTGCTCTGTTCGCACAAAAGTGGGCATCGCTACTGGTTGTCAATGAATTTCACGCCAGTCTTTGACAAATCCGAGCGCCTGCGCAATTTCGTCGGCGTTGGCTTCGACGTCACGGCTCGCAAGCGCGCTGAAGATGAATTGGCCCGGCTCCATCATCGCAACGAGTTGCTCCTCGCCTCGGCCGGCGATGGGGTCGTGGGTTTGGATCTCCAGGGCAGCATCATCTACGTCAATGCCGCCGCCGCCCGGATGACCGGCTGGGAAGCAAACGCGCTCCTCGGCAAGCCCATCAGCACAATTGTCCACCAGATCCGTCCCCTCAAACAAGCCACCTCCGGTGGGGCCAACGATGATAATTTCGCTGCGGCGGCGCTCCAGGACGGAACGGTGCAGATCGGCGAAGGCGATACTTTTCGGGAGAAAGGCGGCGCGACCTTTCCCGTCGAGTACACGAGTTCAACCATTCGCGAAGGCCAAAATTCACTTGGGACCGTGCTGCTTTTCCGCGACATCACGGCCCGTCGGCAAAGTGAAACGGTTCGATTCAACCAGGCGCGCAAGGCCGCCATCCGGGCGGACGTCGCCTTCGCACTGGGGACCGGCGAGCCGCTCAGCAGCGTCATGCAGAAATGCGCGCAATCCATTGTCAAGCACCTGGATGCGGCCTTCGCGCGCATTTGGACGTTAAACCCGGACGATAATTTCCTCGAGCTGCAAGCCAGCGCCGGCCTTTACACGCACCTCGACGGCCAGCACAGCCGCATTCCCGTGGGCATGTTGAAGGTGGGCACGCTCGCGAAAGAGGGCCTGCCGCAAATGACCAACGATCTCCTCACTGACCCCGCTCTCGAAAACAAGGAATGGGCCCGGCGCGAAGGCATCAACGCGTTCGCGGGCTATCCCTTGCTCGTCGAAGGACGGCTGGTCGGCGCGATGGCGCTCTTCTCCCGCAATCGCTTGCCGCCCGACACGATCGAGGTTCTCGGCGCGATTGCGGACCTCATCGGCCAGGGCATCCTCCGCAAACGCGCCGAAGAAAAGGTCTCCGAGCAGGCCGCCCTCCTCGACAAAGCCCAGGATGCCATTATCGTCATCGATCTCGAGCACCGGATCAATTATTGGAATAAAAGTGCGGAGCGGCTTTACGGTTGGGACGCGCAGGAAGTTACGGGCAAGAAAGCCGATCAGCTACTTTATCGCGACAGCACCTGGTTTGATCGCGCCAGGGCGGCCACACTCGAATTCGGCGAATGGAAGGGCGAATGTTGCCACGTCAACAGCGGCGACGCCTCGGTCATTGTTGAGAGCCAGTGGACCCTTGTGCCGGACAGCGAAGGCCAGCCTAAATCCATTCTGATCGTCAACACTGATCTCACGGAGCGAAAGAAGATCGAGGCCCAACTGCTGCGCAACCAGCGGATGGAAAGCATCGGCACGCTGGCGGGCGGCATCGCGCACGATTTGAACAACGCCCTCGCGCCAATTCTCATGTCCGTCCAACTTCTAAAGGATAAGTTCACGGACGACCAAAGCCGCCGGATGCTTTCGATCCTGGAGACCAGCGCCAAGCGTGGCGCCGACATGGTCAAACAGGTCTTAACCTTCGCCCGAGGTGTCGATGGCGAACGCGTGCTCCTGCAGACCCGCCACTTGCTCAAGGAAGTGGCGAAAATTGTCGGCGACACCTTCCCCAAAACCATCCAACTGAACGCCCACATCGCCAACAATCTCTGGAC
>JAKEEH010000562.1 GCA_022616725.1 Limisphaerales bacterium
ATGCCGTTACTTTTGACGGTTGTTGCCTCGGTAGCTCAATGGCAGAGCAGTTGACTCTTAATCAATTGGTTCCAGGTTCAAGTCCTGGCCGGGGCACCATCCTAACTAACGGGATGTCAATGATTTCCACCGCCAGACCGAGGAGCTGACGAAAACCTCTGAAACGTGCTTGGCCAATTCTTGGCCAATTTTCAGACTCTCGTTCTCGCATCACAGAATGAAGAACGCGGCGTTTGGGGATGCGCATGTCTTCCGTGGATCACGTTTGCGAGCCATGCTTTGGGAGATCGCTCAGTCGGTGGAGCGAATACCGCGAAGCTGAAAAGGAGGAAACGGTAGAACGGGGGAATTGTAAGCTTTTTGGGGAGAGGCGGATTTCCTGTCAGTTATCGTTCGTTCAAATACCGCTGGAGTTCGCCTTTGGGAATAAGGATGTGGCGAATTCCTGGGAGCTTCCGAAGTACCTTGCGACGAACAAGGCGACGGACCGTTTCTTCACACACACCCAGTTCGCTTGCGCTGTCTTTCACGTCGAAGGTCTGGCACTCTGGAATCATTGTTGTATTCATCAGCTCAAGTTTCACGATTCAATACCACCGATCGTGATTTCCCTGGTGTAGCCGCTACACAGATCATCGCGACTGATGCCCTCCTATTCAGACGCGAACCCTTGCGGGTCGCTGACGGCGTCCGGTCTCGGCGGGTTTCTGGTTTTCAGAAATGCGCACCTCTTCTTCGGTGGAATTCGCCTCGACCTGGCTTGGGGCCTGGTTCTTGGTAAGGTCGAGTTTCTCCTTGATCTCGCTCTGGCGGCGGCTCAACTGCTGATAACGCTCCTCTTTCTCGAAGGGTGCGCCGACCTTGGTTTCAAGCTCCTGGCCGCGCTTTTGGGCGTCGGCGATATCGGCTTCCAGCCTGGCAGCTCGTTCCTCGAAGCCTTGAACCGTGGCTTCCAATGAGCGGATGGTGCCCTGCGCGGTATCAGTGACTCTTGCGGTGTAACTGTTTTTGCCGCGCACAACGACCTCGGCGATGTCGTTGAAGCTCGGACGCAGAGACAAATCGAAGCCCGCAAAGCGCCCGATCCGAACTTCATCGCCGAAGCGGTTTTTCATCTTCTCGGCACGACGAAGAATCAACTCTCCGGCAACGCCCCGATTGTCGAGCGTCTGGCCGTCGAGTTCGATGCGGAAGAAATCACCGGAGATGTTCTGGCGCATGGCGATGTCCTCCCGCAAGTTCGCCAGCCGCATCGTGAAAGCCTCGGCGTCCTCGCGGGATTGGAGAAGATTCCTGCGAATCCGGTATTGTTCCTCGGCGTGGGCCGATCTGAGTCTGGTGAGTCGCATCAATTCGGCATCCACCTGGGCCTTCTCGATCACGAGCGGGTTGCCCGACGCGATGGCTTTGACCTCGGCATAGGTCAGCGCGGCCGAGTCCAGGTCTTCCAGACGGCGAATGGTCATGTCACCGCTCATTACCTGGGCAATGAACTTGGCCTTCGTCTCCAGGGTTTGCCACATGTAGGCGTCGAAACTGCCTTCGGTGACATAGCGGAAAATCTGGACGGTCGAGTTCTTGTTGCCCTGCCGCAGAATCCGCCCCTCGCGTTGTTCCACGTCGGCGGGCCGCCACGGAGCGTCGAGATGGTGCAGCGCAATCAGGCGTTCCTGGACATTCGTGCCCGAGCCCATCTTCTGCGTACTGCCGAACAGGATACGGACCTTCCCCGCTCGCACGTCCCGGAAAAGCGCGAGCTTCGAGGCGTCCGAGTCGTAGTCCTGAATGAATGCAATTTCCTGTTCCGGCACCCCCAGGCTCTTTAGTTTGTCCGCCATATCTCGATAAACCGAGAATCCCCTATCCTTCGGCGTGGAGAGGTCGCAAAAGACGAGTTGGGTCGCACGTTCTTTCCATGTTGCCAGCCAGACGCGATGAATGTTTTCGACGGCCTGATTGACCTTGGCCTGCGGCTCGTCCCGGGACGACGGGATCATCAGCCGCAGATCCAACGCCGCCTTCCGTCCCTCAGAGGTAACTTTGAGCATGTTGTCCACGCGTGGATCGACGCGACCGGCTTTCATCCTTTCGGCTCGTGCCGCAAGTTCCTGGACAAATTCCTTGAGCTGCGGCGTGGCGGGCGCGTTGCGGATGCCGGGCTTTTCTCCATCCAGCTTCGGGCGCGGGAGATCCAGCATGGAGGCGGTCTGCACGTCGGCGGACTGGCGAAACATCTGCATCAGCTCCGGCACGTTGATGAAGCGCGCAAATCGGGTGTTGAGCCGGTAGCCCGCGCCGTCCGGCGACAGTTCCATTGCCGTGACCGGCTCGCCGAAGGTGGCAGCCCACGAATCGAAGTGATGCAGATTGTGCTTCTTCAATTCGTCGGGCTGGAGATACCGCTGCATGGTGAACATTTCAGCCATGCTGTTTGCGATTGGTGTCCCGGTGGCGAACACCACGCCTCCTCCACCATTGAGCGACTGAACGTGCCGGACCTTCAAATACATATCGAAGGCGCGTTCGCTGGCGGTTTGTGGCAGACCGGCGATGCGCGTCATCTTGGTCAGATAGAAGAGATTCTTGAAGTAATGCGCCTCGTCCACGAACAGGCGATCCACGCCCAGTTCTTCGAAAGTCAGCGTGTTGTCCTTCTTCTGGTCGGCGGCGAGAGCTTGCAGGCGGGCCTCAAGGCGCTTTTTGGCGCGCTCCAGTTCTTTCACGAGCCGGCGATTGCTCGTATCCTGGTTCTGCAATCTGATCTCTTCCAATTCGTGTATTTGTTCCTCGAAGAATCGCTTCTGAGTATCGTGAGACAGCGGAATGCGCTCGAAGCCGGAGTGGGTGACGATGACAGCGTCCCAATTGCCGGTGGCAATGCGGCTGAATAGCTTCTTGCGGTTCTTCCCCTCGAAATCCTCTTTGCCCGCGACCAGGATGTTCGCGCCGGGATACAGTGTAAGCAGTTCGCTCGAAAACTGTCCGAGCATGTGATTGGGAACGGTGAACATCGGCTTGCGCGCAAAGCCAAGCCGTTTCAATTCCATCGTGGCTGCAACCATCGTGTAGGTCTTGCCCGCTCCAACCACGTGCGCCAGCAGCGTATTGGGCGTTTGCAGGATGCGCCAGATGCCGGCCTTTTGGTGCAAGTGCAATTGGATGGCCGAACTCGCGCCCGGCAAGGTCAGATGCTCGCCGTTGAATGTTCGGATGCGCGTGTGATTGAACGTGTCGTTGTAGAGGCGGCAGAGCCGTTCCCGGCGCGAGTCGTCCGACCAAACCCATTCCTTGAACCGTTCCTTGATGCGCTCCTGCTTCTCCCGCGCGGCTTCGGTGGCCTGAGCGTTTACCACGGGCTTCTTGTCGGCGTCGAGATCGTACACCGTGGGGGTCTTGAGATTGAGCGCGTCCTCGATGAGTTCGAGGGCGGTATAGCGATCCGTGCCCCAATCGGTCGTGTTCCCAGTCGCTCCTTTGGCGGTCCACTCCGCATTTACGTGCCAGGTGCCGAGCGCGTGAACATGGTTAATTTCAACGCCGTGAGAGAGATTTAGCAGTTCTTCGGTGAACCGCTTTACGTCTTCCGGAGGCAACCAGGAAGCCCCGAGCCGAACATCAATCTCCGTCGCGGACAGGTCGGCAGGCTGGATGGCTTTCAATGCCTCGACGTTCTCGTGGAAGCGCGGGTCGGTTACGGCGGCGGCATCCGCGACAGCCAGTTTCTCGCGCACGTTGCCAGAGAGATATTGGTCATCCGTTTCCCACTCCTTGGTCTGTGGGTTCAGGAAAATGATGCCCTTCAAGTCCGGAAGGAATTCCTCGACAGACTTGTTCAGGAGGCCGGTCATGTGGTCGAGATCCACACGTCCCCGTTCGTTCAATGAAACCAGCAACGCCTCCTTTGGTTCACCGACAGACTCGACAGGTTTGCGATGATGAATCGTGCGTTCCCGAAAAATCGCAGCCTTCTTCGCAGTTTTGGTTTCGTCGTCGTAATTCTCCAGCGACAAGAGCAACGGGAGGTCGGGATCGCCGTCGAAGGCCCGTTGGTTGGCCCGCAGATTGATGGGACCAAGCCGGGAAACGAACCGGTCATAGGCGAGGTTCAGTTGAAAGCGCGCGTCGGCAACCCGTTCCTCGGCGCTGCCGTCGAGTTGCGAGCGCAGACAGGAGCGAACCGCGTCACGGACCTGAATCAGCCCGCGAATTCGTGAGCGCGTCTCGGAGGGCAAATCATTCAGCGGACGAAGAACGTCGTCCTCCCGGATACAGACCATTCCATCGTGCAGACAGTAGGCGTTGGGCTTGACGTAATCGGGTGCCGGGATGGTTTGTTCGAGCGTCGGTTCGGCAACCTGGTGGGACTGGGACTGGTAGATGTTTTCAGGAAGTTTCTCGATGGCCTGCGCCAGTGCTTCGCCCAGATCGCGTTTGTCTGGTTCGAGCGTCGGTTCGTTATCCCGGTACATCCGCCCGGACATACACATGCGTCCGAGCATCATTTCCGGCCGAACGGCGAAGTATTCGTTGATGGTGAAGGTCTCGCCGAGGTCGTTCCTGAAATCGGCTGCTTCTTTCCACGATGGGCCAGTGGACGTTTCTCCTGTGCGAAGTTTGCGGAGCATCACAATATCCGTGGTCACCTCCGTGCCGGCATTGCGTTTGAACGCGTCGTTGGGCAGACGGACCGCGCCGAGGAACTCCGCTCGGGCACTGAGAAGTTCGCGCAATGTGGAATCCATCTTATCCATCGTGCCGCGCGACGTGATGAACATCATAAGACCGCCGGGACGAACCTTCTCCAGCGCCGCGGCAAAGAAATAATCATGAATCGGAAGCTTGTAACTGTTCCAACGCGGATCGTGGACGGTGTAATCGCCAAAGGGCACGTTGGAAAGTGCGAGGTCGTAGAATCCATCGGCGAGTTTTGATTGTTCGAACGCTTGCGCGCGAATGTCAGAATCGGGATAGAGGGCCTTGGCAATGCGGGCCGTCAGCGGATCAATCTCAATGCCCGTGACGGTCGAGCGGCGGAGCATCTCTTGCGGCATCAGGCCAATGAAATGGCCGATGCCACACGCGGGTTCGAGAACGCGACCGCCGCGGAAGCCAAACCGTTCCGCCGCACGGTATATCGCGCCAATGACCGTGGGCGAGGTGTAATGAGCATTGAGCGTCGTCGAGCGGGCGGATGTGATTTCGGCTTCGGTGAGGAGGTCCTGGATTTGCTTTCTTTCCCTGGCCCACTCGCGGTTGTAGTCGTCGAAGACTTGGGGCATCGCGCCCCAGCCTACGTATTTGACCAAGGCCGCTTTGTCTTCGGCTGTGGCAGGACGCGCCTCGCCTTCCAGCGCCCGGAGCGTCCGAATAGCTTTAAGATTCTGTTGGAATTTCTGTTTGAGTCCGCCGTCGCCCAGCCGATCGGCCTCAGTGATTCGGTAGCTGTTGAGATTTCTCGGCGGGTCGTCCCGTCTTATTCTTCGGGCGGAAGCAGGATGTATTTCTCGCGAGTCATCTCCCACGCCTGGTCGTGAGCCTGTTGGGCGGTCTTGCCCTGCTTCATGAGTTC
>JAKEEH010000120.1 GCA_022616725.1 Limisphaerales bacterium
GATTTGCTGAACGAATCAAACGAGACGTTTTTCGTAAATCTCAGCTCCCCCGCCCTCGCGACAATTACTGACGACCAGGGAATGGGAACCATTGCCAACGATGATCCCGTCGTGTCAATCCGCATCAGCGACGGAGCCGCCTACGAAGGAAACTCCGGCACGACGAACGTGCTTTTCCTCGTAAGCCTCTCGGCGGCGAGCGGGCAACCTGTTCAGGTCAACTACGCCACGGCCCACGACAGCACGGCACCGAACGACCTCCAATCCGCCAGCGGCACGCTGCGATTTGATCCCGGGGAGACGAACCAACTCCTGTTTGTTTCCATCAACGGCGATACGCGGAATGAGAACAACGAAACGTTTTTCGTCAACCTGAGTGCGCCATTCAACGCGACCCTCGATGACAACCAGGGACTTGGCACAATCCTGAATGATGAGGGCCTGCCATCAGTGTCAATAACGGACATGAATCTTGTCGAAGGCAACGCAGGCTCAACCAGCGCGGTTTTCTTCGTCCGCCTTGACGAGGCGCACAGCCAGCTCGTGAGCGTGCGTTATGCAACCGGCGACGGGACAGCGACCGCGAACAGCGATTATCTCTCCACCAATGGACTCATAAACTTCAGCCCCGGCGCGACGGAGCAGACGATTGTCGTGCGGGTCTTCGGCGATCTGATGAACGAGAGCAACGAAACCTTCTTCGTAAACTTGGTCGGCTCAACCAACGGCGTGATCAGCGACTTCAGCGGCGTGGGCACAATTACCAACGATGACCCAGTGCCGGCGATCTCAATCACGGATATTACCGTCTCCGAAGGCAGCGTCGCCGACTTTGCGGTCCGGCTCTCGGCTGTTTCAGGGCAGTTGGTCTCTGTGCGATACGCCACGAGCAACGGCACAGCAGTCGCGGGAGTCGATTATGTCCCAACGAACGGCCTCGTCACTTTCAACTCCGGTGTCACGGAGCAAATGATCACTGTGCATATTCCGGTCGATCAGCCCGGCGAGGCCGACGAGGCGTTTTTTATTAATCTATCGAGCCCGACAAATGCCACCCTCAGCGATGCCCAGGCTGTGGGAACAATTCTGGAGGCGGCGCTCGCAATTCAGATACTGCTCTCGACGAATGCCGTCACTGTCCCTGAGGGCGCCACAAACTACGTTGGCGTTCGGCTCTCTGTGGCCCCGCCGAGCAACGTCGTGGTCACGGTCACCCGCAGTTCCGGCGCCTCGAGCCTCGCCGTCAGCGCGGGTGCGAGCCTGACGTTTACGCCCGGGAACTGGAACGTCGCCCAAAGTGTAACGATCAGCGCGTCCGAAGACGAAAATGCTCAGAACGAGACCGCCGCATTCGACATCAGCTCAGGCTTCGACAGTGAAGTCCTGAACGCTACCGCCCTTGATAACGACACAAAGTTCACACGCATTACGAAGCTGGAATTGAACGGCAACACGGTGGTCCTCAGCTTCACCACTGTCGCCGGCCAGCGTTACCGTGTCCAACGGACTGGCAATCTGGATGGGGGTGTGTGGACCACTGTCGCCGATTCGGTCGCCGGAACAGGAGGGGTAGTGCCTGTTAATGACACGGCGACCTCATCGCCGGGCGGCCGATTCTACCGAATCGTGGTCCTTCCTGACGGGTCGTGAAATGACAAAACGGGTCGGCCGTCGCTTGCAAGTTTTCGAAGGTGTGCAACAATATACAAATTCCATGAGTATGTCAGTCCCTATGGCTGCCTCGTTGGCAAGCCTCGTGTTCAGTGTAGCCGGCTGGGCCGGCGATTGTCCTTCGCTAAAGTTTAGCGCGCCAGATAAATTCCCGGTCGGCGCAAGCCCGATCTCCATCGCGGTCGCCGATTTTAATGGTGATGGCAAGCTGGACCTTGCCGCGGCGAATCAGTTTTCTGACGACATATCGATTCTATTGGGGAACGGCAACGGCACATTCCTGGCTGCATCGAACTATCCGGGGGGCGCTTACCCGACATCGATCGCAGCAGGTGACTTCAATGATGACATGAACGTTGATCTCGCAGTCGCCAATTCAACCGACCCGGGCACAGTGTCAGTCTTGCTCGGCAATGGCAATGGCACCTTTCAGGCTGTGGTCGCCTATGAGACCGGACCGACTCCCGGGTCGGTGGTCATCGGCGATTTTAATCGCGACAACAAACCGGATTTGGCTGTCGCCAATTACATTAATGCCACTTCAGGCACTGTCTCCGTGCTGACCGGCAAGGGCGATGGGACGTTTCATACCCGAACCAACTACGGTGGCGGAAGATACCCCGAGTCTCTGGCCGTCGGCGATTTTAATGGTGACAACAATCCCGATCTCGCAGTGGCGAACAATATTGGGGGCACGGCTACCGTTCTTCTCGGCAATGGCAAAGCCGCGTTTCAACTTTTCGACAGCTTCCCTGTCGGGCCGGACGCGGAGTCGGTTACGGTGGGTGACTTCAACAAGGACGGTCACGCCGATATCGCCGTGGTCAACGACACCGAACCCGGCTCCATTTCCATCCTTTACGGCCTCGGCGATGGCGACTTTCGTCCCGCCACCAATCATGCCACCGCAATCTACCCATTGTCGCTCGAGACAGCCGACTATAACGAGGACGGTTTCCTTGACCTGGCCGCTATCGATGATAGCGGGATTTGCATGCTCCTGGGTGGCAGCAACGGCCAGTTCCAGGCCGCGATGAACTTCAACGCCGGGCTCAGTCCATTCTCATTGGCCACAGGAGATTTCAACGGCGACGCACGTCCCGACCTTTCGGTCGCCAATTACATGACAGACGGCAGCGTTTCTGTGATGCTAAATATGTGCGCAGGCCCGCGACTGGAAATCGCTCACGTCCCCGCCAACTCCACCGTGATGATCTCCTGGCCCGCTCCTTCCACCGGTTTCGTTCTCCAATCCTGCTCCGACCTCGGCATTGGCAATTGGCAGCCGGTCACCGAGATGCCGACAAGTGCCGATGGCCGGTGGACCGTCGTGCTTCCGGCTTCAGGTCAGCCACCGCGCTTTTTCCGCTTGCGCATGCCGTGACGCCTGTCGCAGGGGTCGATTCACAAGCTTCAGTCGATCATCCGCATTTGTACGGCGTCCGCCATTTGCTTCCCTATGTCCATCGATGCGATGACCACCGCTGTGTTTCCTTTGTGCAACAGTCCTTTTTCCTTTAGCGTTTCAATCGCCAGTTCAACGTTCTTTTCCGGCGATTCATGATCCAGGGGAATCGTGAATGGTATCACCCCGCGATGCAGCGTGAGCTCATTTGCGATGTGCCACCGTTCGCAAAACGCGTAAATTGGCGAATGGCGCGGCCGCAGCCATGCCGTGTTCCTCGCCATGCTCCCGCGCACCGTAAAAACGAGAACCGCCTCCGCCTTCAGTTCATCGGCCATCACCACCGCGCTTTTCACGAGCTTTTGTCGCGGGCTCGTCAGTTCGGCGTATTCGTGATAACCGGCCCCGCCACTGCGCTCGATCCGCCGCGCCACCCGGTCGAAAACTTCCACGCACTTGACGGGGTATTTGCCCACGCTGGTTTCGCCGCTGAGCATGATCGCGTCGGCCTGCTCGTAAACAGCGTTGGCGACGTCGGTGATTTCCGCCCGCGTCGGATGCGGATTCTGGATCATGCTCTCCAGCATGTGCGTCGCCACGATCACCGCCCGGCCCGTCCGTTGGCACGCCTTCACGACCTTGCGCTGTATGATCGGCAGCTCCTCGTAGGGAACTTCAATGCCCAGATCGCCCCGTGCGAGCATAATCGCGTCTGCCTCCGCGATGATGTCGTTGATGTTCTTGAGCGCAGACTGGTCTTCGATCTTCGCGATGACCCGCGGCTTGACCCGCGCATCCCCAAAAATGTTTCGCAGCTCTCGCAAATCGCTTGCCTCGCGCACAAACGATAGCGCAATGAAATCCACCCCCGCTTCCAAACCGCACTGCACATCCGCCCGGTCCTTCTCGGTCAATGGCGGCAAGCTGACCTTCACTCCCGGCAGATTGATATGCCGTCGGCTGCCGAGCCTGCCCGGCGTCAGCACCTCGCACTCCACTTTGTTCGCGTGCTTGGCCAGCACCTTCATGTGGATCTGCCCGTTGTCGATCAGCACCACGTCGCCCACGCTGATGTCATTGATAAAATTGTCGTAGTTGACGTTGACCGAATGTTCACCTGCGCTCCTTTCACCGCGCACCGTCAAAACAAATTTCTGCCCCCGCTGCAGATCCAGCGGCGCCGGAAGATCGCCCGTGCGAATGGCCGGACCCTGTGTGTCCATGAGGATGCCGATCGCGCTGCCGCGCTCCTTGGCTGCCGCCCTCAATTCACCGGTGACGCGCCGCACCCAGTCGTGGCTGGCGTGCGACATGTTCAACCGCGCAATATTCATGCCCGCGTCGATGAGCTGGCGGATCATTTCCGCCGAATCCGTGGCCGGGCCGAGGGTGGCAATAATTTTCGTTTTCCTCATCCGTAGTCACGATAACGCAACTGAACATCGTGAGAAGTTAAATCCACAAGGCGCACAATGCGGCACAATGCGCCGCCGCGGCAAATCTCGGCTTGATCTTTGAAAGCCGCCCCACACACAATCCCCCGCCGAGTTTATTATTTAGGACACTTTATGGCTGATATTGCGAATCGCTACCCTGAGAACGTCCTGGGCAAGTTTTACGTGGACAACCAATGCATTGATTGCGACCTCTGCCGCGAAACCGCCCCTAATAATTTCACCCGCAACGACGACGGCGGCTATTCCTACGTGTTCAAGCAGCCGGAGAATCCCGACGAAGAAGCCCAGTGCAAAGAAGCCATGGAAGGTTGCCCGGTCGAGGCTATCGGCAACAACGGCGCCTAGCCGGAATATCGACCTCGCGCCCGCAGGTTACGGCTTGCGGGCTTATTGCTTTCAGCCCGAACGTCGCCATCCTTGATAAAACTGGCTGCTGATGGCATTGTGCCCTCGTGCAAACGGTGAGTTTGGATGATGCGCAACGGCAGTTGCCGGAGCTGGTTCGCAACCTGCCTAAAGAGGGCGAGTTTTTGATAACTCAGCACAATCAACCGGTCGCCCGGCTCATGCAGGTCGCGCGGCCATCATTACGCGATCTCAAACCTTCTTCCCTCGGCGCCGTCCTTCGTCCCTTTCCCTTTCCGGATGATAATTTGTTAAATGAAATGCTCGAGGCGAAATGATCGGCGTTGATACGACGTTCCTCGTGCAAATCGAAGTACAAGAGTTGCCGGCTCACCGGTCTGCGCACGAATTATTGCGCCGAGAGATAATCGATGCGCAGGCCCAATTGGCTCTGGTTCCTCCAAGTATTGGCCGAGTTTACCCATTTGGTGACCGATCCACGGCGCTTTCAACGGCCATTAACGCTCGATGAAGCCGTAGCCAAGGCCAGTTTTTGGTGGGAAGCGGCTGAGGTGCGGCACGTTTTTGCGACGACCGAATCGACGAAACTGTTCCTTGATTGGATGAAGCGCTATCGGCTGGGCCGAAAACGAATTCTCGATACTCAATTGGCCGCTACGTTGTGGACCGCGGGTGTCCGCCGTCTATTAACTTCCAATCCAGCGGATTTTCAGGTCTTCGGCGGATTCGATTTGCTGTCGCCGTAAGGTCAGAAGTTTAATGCTGGCTTAACACTCGATTTCGCAACAGCTCCAGCGCTTGTTGCGACGTCACTTGCTTGAACGTCTCCCGGTCGTAGGCGTTCACATTGTGAACCACCTTCGTCCCGGGAGGGGTCGCCACGCCGATATAAACTGTCCCCACCGGCTTCTCCGGCGTGCCCCCGCTGGGTCCTGCGATGCCAGTCACTGAAACCGCGTAATCCGCCCCCGTCCGCTTCCGTGCCCCCTGGGCCATCTCGCGCGCCACCGGCTCGCTCACCGCGCCATGTGCTGCCAGCGTTTCGGCGCTGACGCCCAGCAACTGTTGCTTCGCTTCGTTGCTGTACGCGACCACCCCGGCCAGCAGCACCGCCGACGCCCCAGGCACGTTCGTAATCCGGTTCGCAATCAGGCCCCCGGTGCACGATTCCGCCAGCGCCAGCGTTTGCTTCCGTTCCGTCAGAAGGCGCACGACCACGGCTTCGAATTCCTCGTCCTCCACCCCAAAGACGTGATCACGCAAGAGCCGACGTGTAATTTTCTCCGCCTCGGCAACGCAGTCCTTGGCGTCAGGCCCCCGGCAGATGAACCGCACGTCCACCTGGCCCACGCGGGCGCAATAACCAATCTCCAACCCGCCCTCGACGAGGCGCGCGAGTTGGCGCGCGATCACTTCCTCGACCCGCGACTCCCCGACCCCGCTCGTCCTCAACGTGCGGCAAACAAACTTCCCCGGTTCCGGAAACACTCGCTTCAAAAACGGAACCACCTGTTCCGTCCACATCGGCCGCAATTCCCGCGGCGGTCCCGGCAGCATCACCAGCCATGACGCCGCGCCCCGGAAGATGTCAGCCGGCACTTCCACCGCCAGCCCGGGCGCCGTCCCGCAATGGTTCAGGAATACCGTTGCCCCCTCGGGCACCAGCGCCTGCACCTCCGTCCGCTCCGGCTGCGGCCGTCCGCGCGACACAAAAAAATCCCGGATCAACCCTCGCACTTCTTCATTGACGATGAGCTTTCGATGGAGCATCTCCGCGAGCAATTCACGCGTCAGGTCATCGCTCGTCGGCCCGAGTCCGCCCGTGGTGATCACCAGGTCCGCCCGGCCCAGCGCCTCCCGCACCGCGTCGCGGATTTCCCGCGCCGTATCCGCCACCGACACCTGCCGTTCCACCACCCAGCCCAAATCCGACAACTGCCGGCAAAGCCATTGTTGGTGCGTGTTCAACACCCGCCCCAGCATCAGTTCCGTCCCCGTGTTGACGATCTCGGCGATCACTTCCCGTTCCACTCCACCCGGGGCGGCTCCGGCAGGCCCTGCGCGCGGAATGCTGTCCGGAAATGCATCTTCGCCACC
>JAKEEH010000563.1 GCA_022616725.1 Limisphaerales bacterium
ACTCCGTTGCTGGGGGCGAACTTCTCGAAATTGTGGTCGTGCCCGGCAAAAATGAGCTGAACACCGTAGGTCACCGCGGCCGGCAGCAAGAGTTCTATGACCTGGGTCTGGTCCGGAACACCGTTGTTATCGTTATCTCGACCAGCGTGAAGCCCCGAATGCGCCGCCGGCGAATGGAAAAATAAAAACTTCCATTTCTTATTGCTCATTGCGAGATCGTTCGTGAGCCACATGAATTGCGGACTCTCGTTGGTGAAAACGTAGTTTGCAAACCACGGATTATACAGCGAGACGAAATGCGCGTCGCCGTGATCAAAGGAATAAAAATGCTCCGTGCCTGTTACTGAGTTCGTCGGTAGATAAAACACATTCTGATAATTCGTGATCCCCCGATCGTCGATACCTCCGCAACAGTTGTGCTCGTGATTGCCCGGCGTGCAGAAGAAAGGGGTGTTTTTCATGTGGGGCTGATAGAAATTGAAGATGCGAGTATCGGCCGTGGCGTCGCTGAAGCCGCCATAAACCAAATCTCCCACGTGTATGACCAATTCGGCGCCCAGGCCGCGCAACACCGACGCAATTTGACTTTGCGCACTGCTGCCGTCCCCGCTGTCGCCCAGCGCGGCAAAGGTGATCGGCCCGGCGGATTTCAATGTGCGGAACCATTCGACATTCCCACACATCGGCTCGGGATCATCGCTGTTCGTGCTGCAAACCTGGTAAAAATATTTTGTGTCCGGTGCAAGTCCGGTCAGCGTCACGACGTGTTCCGTGACCAACTCGCTGCTCATCGCAGTTTGCGATAACGAAGGGCTCAAACCGTAGCGCACAACACTGCTCGCCGGAGTGGCCGTGCGCCAAATGATTTGCACACTGCCAGTTGTCGAATTTTGTATGAATGGGCCGCGGGTGAAGTTCGCGGTCAGCGTCGCCGCCAACGACAGCAGCGAGGCGCTTTCGCCGGTGTATGCCCCTTCGACTGACAGCACGTTCTCTCCCTCGATCAAGAGCGACCGTGCCTCCGACAGGTCGTGCACGCCCAACGTTAACAATGGGTCTTCCATTCCGGCCGCGATATCTTCGGGGGTGGGATAACGGATGCCGCGACCCTGGTGGCGGGCGACTTCGACACCGTTCAGATATGCGACATACCCCTCTTCGTGTTCCACGCGCAAAACCAGCGCGCGAATCGAGGCTGGATCCCTGACCGTAAAGGCGCGGCGCTGGAATATGTACCCCGGCGCTCCCCGGGGCGCCAATCCGACGTCTTCGTCCACGATTTGCAGGCCGGAAGCGGCAAAGCGCCACCGTGAGTCGTCAAACTCCCTTTGGGCCCAATTGCGATCGGGCGGACTCGCCGCTGCCGGCAGTTTCTGGAAACGCCAGAGATCTCCAATCCGCACGAGGTCCCCGCTATCGGCTGTTGCCGCAAGCGAAACACACATCAGCCATGCGCTCAGAAACCGGGAAAACATGAACAAATGGTACACCAGGGCGAAGCCTCACGCTACGAAAATGGCGCGCTACCAACGGACCAGCCTTTCCAGTTCCCGCACCCGGCGGTCGATGTCGCGGCGTTTCACGCGCGTAATCCGGGTCAGGCCGAAGCCTTCACAGCAAAACGACGCCACGACGCTGCCGTAGATCGTCGCGCGGCGTATTTTTTTCTCTACCGGGCCGCCAGTGGCGGCCAGGTAGCCCATCATCCCGCCGACAAACGAATCGCCGGCGCCCGTTGGATCGACCACGCAATCCAGTGGATACGCGGGCGCGAGGAACACGCCCGACGGCCCGGACAACATCGCGCCGTTGTGCCCTTTTTTGATGATGACATACCTCGGGCCGAGCTTGTGAATCTCCCGCGCCGCGTGAAGCATGTTATACCGTTCGGTCAATTGATGAGCTTCGCTTTCGTTGAGGACGAATGCATCGACGCGTTTGAGCAGCGCCAGCACGTCGTGCAACGCGATGTTCAGCCAAAGGTCCATCGTGTCCGCGACGACGAACTTCGGGCGGCGCATCTGGTCCAGCACGTGCGATTGGAGCGAGGGCGCAATATTCGCCAGCAGCACGTAGGGCGAGCTTTGGTGCGTCTTGGGCAAGGTCGGCGTAAACGTCTCGAAGACGCCCAACTCCGTCAGCAGTGTGCGGCGATTGTCCATGTTGAGCTCGTATTCGCCCGACCAATGAAACGTTTTCCCCGGCAGAATCTGAAGCCCTGCCAAATCGATCCCATGGCGCTGATAAAGATTCATGTAGCGCTTCGGAAAATCGTCTCCAACAACCCCCACCAGCCGCACGGGGGTGAAAAAACTGGCCGCAACGGCTGCATGGCTGGCCGAGCCACCCAACAAGCGCGGGTTCTCCGAATGCGGCGTCCGGATCGAATCAAGGGCGGTGGAACCGATAATCAATACACTCATAAACAAACCGTTAATCTAATCTGGGGCGGCGGAAAGCAAGTGTTGCTGAAACGCCTGACAGGCCTGCCGGACATCGGCCTGGTTCAGGATTGCAGACACGACGCAGATACGCTGAGCGCCGGCTTTCAAAACATCGTCCACATTTTGCAGCGTAATGCCCCCGATGGCGAACCACGGCAAGGTCACGTTCGCGGCGGCCCAGCGAACGTAGTCCAGGGTTACGGGTTTTGCGCCGGGCTTTGTCGCAGTGGCGTACACCGGGCCAATCGCGACGTATGCCGGGCGCGTTGCAATGGCTCGCAAGGCCTGGTCCGGACTGTGCGAGCTAAGGCCAAAGGGAATGCTGGAGCGCTTGCCATCTTCAAAGTAATCCTCCTGCCCGAGGTGACAGAGGTCCGCGCCAACCTCTTTGGCGATCTCGGGAAAATCGTTTATCACCAGCCCGACATTCGCGGCGCGGGTGATTGGGAGGATCGCCCGGGCCATTTCGCGCACCCGATCCGCGGGTACGTCCTTGGCGCGAAGTTGGATCACGTCAGAACCGCCTTCGCACAGTGCGCGCGCAATAACCGTAGGGTCGCGGCCATGCAGATAAGCGGTGTCGATAAAGGTGTAAAGCTGGCAATCGGAGAGGAGTTTCACGAGTTCATATCCCCAATGGCCAATGTCCAATCACCAGGGAATGTCCCAAACCTTTGACCCAGCCGGGTTTGAGTTTGGACGCTTCCCTGGTCATTAGTGCCTGGTCATTGGTAATCAGCGCTTCCCCTACGCTGCCGGCTCAATCAGCTCTCGCCGCGCGCCGCCGAGGAGATGATCGATGAAGGTCGTCGAATACACGCCCCGGCGAAAATTCGGGTCTTGTAAAATGGCCTGCTCGAACGGAATGGTCGTCTTTACCCCGGTGATCATATACTCACTAAGTGCGCGAGTCATTTTGTCCATGGCGTCGCGGCGATCTTTACCATAGGTCACGAGCTTGCCAATCATCGAATCGTAATGCGGCGGGATTGTATAGCCGGCATAAGCATGGCTATCGATGCGCACCCCGCGGCCACCGGGCGCGTAATACATCTCAATCCGCCCCGGGCACGGGCGAAACTCATCGAACGGATCTTCGGCGTTGATGCGGCATTCGATGGCGTGGCCGCGGAAAATAATATCTTTTTCGGCAATGCGCAACGGTTCACCCATCGCGATCATGATCTGCTGCTTTACAAGGTCGATCCCGGTAACTTCCTCGGTGATCGGATGCTCGACCTGGATGCGCTTGTTGACCTCCAGAAAGTAAAAATTTCCCTGTTCATCCACGATGAATTCAACCGTCCCGGCATTCGTGTAGTTGGCGACTTCGGCGATTTTGACTGCCGCGCGGCCCATCTTCTTCCTTAGGTCTTTGAATTTGTTTTCAATAAGCGGGGAGGGCGTTTCCTCAACAACTTTCTGATTGCGCCGTTGGATCGAACAATCCCGTTCGCCCAGATGAATGATATTGCCGCGGGTATCACCAAGGATCTGAAACTCGATATGATGCGGGTTTTCGATGAATTTTTCGATGTAAACGCCCGAGTTACCAAACGACTTTTCTGCCTCGGAACGCGCGGTGTGATAACCCTTGATCAGCGAGATGTCGTTGTGGGCCACCCGCATGCCGCGCCCGCCGCCTCCGGCAATCGCCTTAATCATCACCGGATAGCCGATGCGCTTGGCCGCAGTCAGAGCATCCTGCTCATTCTCCACGTTGCCCTCAGAGCCCGGCGCCGTCGGGACACCGGCTTTTTTGGCCAAAGCCCGGCTGACGGCCTTGTCCTCAAGGGCGTTCATTGCGCGGGAGCTCGGGCCGATAAAGCGGATATTGCAGCTTTCACACACGTCGGCAAAATGGGCGTTTTCCGAAAGGAAGCCGTAGCCCGGATGAATCGCATCGACGTCCGTGATTTCAGCCGCGCTGATGATGCGGTCGATCCGCAGGTAACTTTCGTTACTGGGCGATTTTCCGATGCAGATCGCCTCGTCCGCCATTTGGACGTGCATCGAGTTGGCGTCGGCTTCAGAATAGACCGCGACCGTGCGGATATTTAACTCCTTGCACGCCCGAATAATCCGGACGGCTATCTCCCCCCGATTGGCTACAAGAACCTTCTCAAACATACCGTGAATTTTGACTGAGCGCGGGCGGTCTTGCCCGCCTCAGATTGGGCGAATCTTGAACATTGGCTGCCCGAACTCGACCGGCTTGGCGTTTTCAACTAGAATCTGGGTTACAACGCCTTTGACCTCGGCCTTGATCTCATTCATTACTTTCATGGCCTCGATGATGCACACGACCGCATCGGGATTGACCTCGGTTCCCACGTCCACATAGTTGGCTGCCTCCGGGGAAGGCGCCCGATAGAAGGTGCCGATCATTGGCGCCTTGATCTCCATTTCCCCTGCCACCGGCACCACAGGCAGCGCGCCCGAGACCGAGGGAGTCAGCGGAACGCCCCCGGGGATGTACGTCTGCACTTGGGGTTCTTCGTAGGCGACAGCCGACGTCGGATTGACACCCCCGCGCTTGAGCCGAATCTTGAAATCCTGCCGCTCCAACTCGAACTCCGAAATGGAGTTCTTTTTCATAAGGTCGATAATGGCCTTGATATCCTTTAGATCCACGCCGTTCCTTCCCGTCGCCATGCGACCATTTCCATCATTTCAGAGACCGAGTTCACTAAGCAAAAAAGCAGTGGCCGGGTTACGACACTGCTTACCTTTCTTCAATTGCACGGCGAAAATAACAGCCGCTTTTGCACCGTCAAGCATGAAAACAAGTGCAAATTCGGTCAAAAAATGCCTCGAAACCACTAAAATAGGGCCCAAACTACGTTACGTTAATGTTAACGGCGGCTTCCAGCGCCAAAACATAGGAATTCATCCCGAAACCGGTGATTTGCCCCAGGCATACGGCCGAAATCAGGGATTTATGCCGAAATTCCTCCCGAGCATAGACGTTCGAAAGATGGACCTCAATCGTTG
>JAKEEH010000564.1 GCA_022616725.1 Limisphaerales bacterium
ATAATAAATATAGCTCTGTCTTCACGTGCCTATTATACCATGGGTTTTTGGCGCATTTGGGGATGGGGCCCGTTTAACATGCCAGTATGCGCCAGTATGCGCCAGTACGTGCCAAAAAAGTTAAGACTCGTGGTTGACAGATCTGGCCAACTGCGTTGGCGGCAGTTAAAGCGTTAAAAAGGGTTGAAGGGTTGAAGGGTTGAAGGGTTGAAGGGTTGAATCGGAGCCGAATGCGCGTAGAAGAGGAGAGACGTTGACCGTGCTGAAATACGGCGGCGTGCTGGTCGGACCGGAGCAGTTGTGCCAGGCGTTCAACGAAGCCGAGGTGTTGTGGCTAATTGTGGGCGCGCCGGGGGAAACGGGCTATGCGCTCTCTGGTTTTTTGCTTGAATCAGAGCGAAAAAAAGAATTTTGTTGTGCGTATGAAAGCCCCCTCTTACGCCTTCCTCGCCGTTGTCTCTTTGCTATCAGGAAACGCCAGCGCGGCCGTCCCGAGCACCAATTGCCTGCCGGTGCGTGAAGGGCTGGTGAGCTGGTGGCGCGCTGAAGGTGGGGCGGAGGATTCGTTCGGCACAAATCACGGGACAGCACTCGACGGAGCAGGCTTCGCCACTGGCCGGATCGGCCATGCTTTCAGTTTCGATGGCGTTGACGACCGCATCGCGGTTCCGGACGCGCAGAGCCTGCAATTAACCCCTTCGCTCAGCATTGAAGGATGGATCAACATACGGGGCTGGCCCTCGCCACAAAACTCTTTCGGCGCCGGCATGATTGTGTTTCGGGGGGATGACAGGCCAGGTTTGGATCCGTTCTATGTCGTGGTTTTGAATACGGGGGTGATTCGCTTCAGTATTAATGCCCCCGATGGCCGTAGCGCCTTCATAGACGCAGAAGTCGTGACGAATCGGTGGACGCATTTCGCCGCTACGATCGATGACAGTTCGGGTGCAATGAAATTGTACTTGAATGCCACGCTGGTGGCATTGACCACGACTTCTGTTCGGCCCATCGGCGATCTCGCCTCGGCAAGCTCGGGCCTCGGCATTGGTAACGCTCAGCAGGGCTCAGGATTACGCTTTGCCTTCGACGGCCTTATCGACGAATTGAAGCTTTACTCCCGCGCGCTGACGTCTGAGGAGGTGCAATTGCTCTATACCAGCCGCGCGTGCCCGGAACCGACGCTCGATATCCAATGTATTGCCTTTGTGACCGTTAATGCGCCCAGCGGTGAAAACGTCCGGGTCGATTTCCGCGATGCACTCGTGCCTGGGAGTTTGTGGCAGCCGCTGACCAATTTCGTCATGCCCGATGCACCACTGTCCTTTTTGGATACCGACGGCACCAACTCGGTCCGGCGCATCTACCGGGCGGTCCTTCGCCCTTGAGGCGAGACGGAATCGTGATTCATTTGAAGCGTTATATCGTTTGCAGCGGTGTGGCGTTAAAACGGTGAAAAGTTAAAAAGGTTGAATGGGGCAGCTACGCCAGGTGTTCAACGATACGGAGGCCGAGGTGCTGTGGCCGATTGTGGGCGCGGTGGAAGAAACGGAGCTGTTGGCGGGCGCGAAGACGAAACCTGATAAGTCACTCATTTATCCGGTCGATTCGAAGCAATTGCCCAGGGAACTGGCCGCCGTGGAGTGGCCGCCGGAGAATTTTCCCATCCGTCACACTAAAATCCGCGAAGGAAAAGTGTGCAATGTTCAGGAGTTCCTTTTTCCGACCCTTTGCTTGTTGATGTTCTCTGTTGTGGTATACATGACTTCATCAGGCGATCCTTCTGCTATGGCGTCTTCGTGCCGATTGACGGGGAAGGGCCGGCGAAACAGTCCGGCGCTTCAGATTTCGCGCATCTCAAAGAACTCGGTCCAAAACCACAAAAGAAGCTGTCTGAGCACATGAACCTGAATGCATTGAACAATGAACCGCGCCGCCCTCTGGGAGCCAAATTCAAACCCATTGCCGGCACGCGTTTCCAGCCGACCGGCTTTCCCGACCTCGGCGTGTTCGTGCCGGCTGGAAGCGGCTCGAACATTCCATGAAGAGGAACATGGATCAGCATCGCGTCCTCAGACGCAAACGGCCCGTGCTGCTGCGTGACGAGGAAAGATATCGGCTGTTGTACGGCCCGTATGAGCCGCCTTTGGTGAAAGGCGGATTCCTGGTGGATGCGGTGCGCGGGAAGGTCAGGTTCGGGACATTCACCAACGCGCTGATTCCCTGGCCGAAATCCAAAAGGCAGGGAAAACATGGAAGCGGCGGAAGCATTGTCTTATGCGGCGACCTGCTCTGGGCGCTCAAGAAAGAATCCATTCCAGCGATCAGCCATCACTGGGGTGTCAGCCGTGCGACGGTCGGCAACTGGAGACGGGCTCTCGAGTTGAGCACGCGCGCCAAGCGCACGCCAGGAGCACAAAGGCTCGTCGATCTGGCCGTGGAATTGGCTAAACTCCCGGAGAGCCGAAAGAAAATCTCAGAGGCGGCTCGCGGACGAGTTCTGTCACCAGCCCGCAAGGCGAGATTGTTTGCGGGGATACGCAAAGGCTGGCGGGAAAGATTCCTGGCCCGACGCGCCGCCTATCGCAGGACAGGCCGCTTTCCCAAAGCCACGAAATCGGACCCCTGGATTCCGGAGGAGGAGAAGTTGCTGCCCAAACTAACTACCGCCGAACTCGTCCAGGTGCTGGGGCGCACGTTCCAAAGCATCCAGACGCGCCGACTTTTTCTGAATATTCGGGCGCGTCCGCCCGCGAATCAGCAGCCGTGGCGGGACTGGGAAATTAAGCGTCTTGGAACGGGCACTGATCGCGCCATAGCCAAGTGCCTGGGACGTTCGGAGTCGTCGGTAGAAGGCAAGCGGCGCAAGCTTGGTATCGAGTCGGCCTCGCGCCATTTTTGGACATCCAAGGAGGAAGCCATTATCGGCAAAGTTCCGGACGCCGAAGCGGCGCGCCGGTTGGGCCGCACCCCGAAGGCCGTTCAGCATCGCCGCCACAAATTGGGCATGTCGTTCTTTCGCGTGGAAAACCAGCGCAAGTGGACGGTCGCAGAGGAAGCATTGCTCGGTACCGAAACAGACTTGGTCATCGCTAAAAGGCTCGGGCGAACCGTGCGTTCCGTGGCGATACACCGCCGCCAAAAGGGAATAGCGCCGCAGTATTCGAGGTTTCGGCCCTGGACGGAGCGGGAAATTGCTCTGCTGGGAACCATGACTGATGTCGAGGCGGCGCGAAAACTAAACCGCGGCGTTTTCTCCGTCAGATGCAAGCGGGGTTCGGCCGCAATTCCACCGGGAACAAATCGCCGCTGGAATCGCTCGGAAGACAAGCTGCTGGGGAAGATGCCCGATGAAGAAGCGGCGCAGAAGTTGGGGCGAACGGTGGCCGCGGTGCGGATGCGGAGGGTAAATCTCCACATCCCGATTTTCCAGTCGCGGCACCGCGCCTGGGAGAAATGGGAGCTAAGCCTGCTCGGCACCCGGCCGGATGGGGAAGTGGCCAAGCGCATCGGCAGGACCTTGTCGGCTGTGCAGACCAAACGGTACGAACTCCAGATTCCCGGTTGCCAGCCCGCGACGAGCGGCAGGTAACGCGATACCTGAACGAAGAGAAGCCGATTCCAACCGAGGCGCGTTTGACGGAAACGGTTCTTCCAAATGTACGAGGCAGCGGATGAGTTCGTTGATCACGCATCCGCTGTTTGATTACAAGGTGAGTTAACGCCTTGGGACGGCATATGGCAGCGTGTTGGTCGCGCCGGAGGAAACAGAGCTCTTGCCGGGCGCGAAGACGAAACTGATATGTCATTCATTTATCCGGTCGATCCGAAGCAATTGCCCAGGGAACTCACCGGAGCGGAGTGGCCGCCGAAGAGTTTTTCCCATCCGGCAGACTAAAATCCGGAAGGAAAAGTGTACAATGTTCAGGACCGACCCCCAGGATGACCTCCCGACCCCCAGGATGACCTCCGGTCATCATGATGCTCATTTCCACGATAACCGCTTCCCTGGTGACGAACAGCGGTCGCTCG
>JAKEEH010000121.1 GCA_022616725.1 Limisphaerales bacterium
CCACCCGGTTGCGTGACTAAAATGTCCCGGAAGCCCTGGCGATCCTGCGGATCGGCATTATCAAAGAATTTGAGGCGGTTCATGTCCTCAAAATCGAAATGAAGCGAGCCGTTGGAACCGTTAATCTCGATCTCGATGTGGTTCTTGCGGCCTAAGGCGAATCGGGTGGCTTCGAGATTGGCAAGCGCGCCGTTTTTGAAGCGGCCGATGAACATGGCGGCGTCATCAACGGTCACTTTGCCCATTTTTTTGGCGGATTTGGCGGTGAGCCCCTGGCCCTTGCCGGATTCATCCATGACCGGGCGTTCCTTGATGAAGGTGTGCATCAGGCCGCAGACCTCGCTGAACTCGCCGACAAGATAGCGCCCGAGGTCGATGATATGCGCGTTGATGTCGCCATGCGTGCCGCTGCCGCTGATGCCTTTCTGAAGGCGCCAGACGAGCGGGAAATTTGGATCGACGATCCAGTCCTGCGAATAGCGCGCGTAATAATGGAAAATGTCGCCGATGGCGCCTTCCTCAATTATTTTGCAGGCCTGGGCGATCGCCGGGATGCGGCGGTAGTTATGGCAGACCATATGAACGACCCCGGCCTTTTTGGCGGCGTCGAGCATCTGCTGGCATTGCTCCACCGTGAGGGCGAGCGGCTTCTCGCAGAGGATGTGCTTGCCGGCTTTTGCCGCTGCAATCGCGATAGGGGCGTGGGAATCGTTCGGGGTGTTGATATCGACAATATCGATCTCCGGGGAGGTGACGACCTCTTCCCAGTTGGTGGAGGCGTGTTTCCAACCGAGTTGCTCGCGAGCCGCTTCCACCCCTTTGGGGTCCCGACCACACACGGTGTGCATCTCAACGTCGGCTTTGAGGGGGAAGAAATGGGGCGCCTGCCGCCAGGCGTTGGAATGGGCCTTGCCCATGAATCGGTAGCCGATCATTCCAACGCGCAACTCCCGACCGGAAGGTCTTTTGGCCATATGTGTTAAAGTAGAGATTGAATACGGTAACGCGGTCTTTATAGTAAGCGGCTAAAATCAAGTCAATGAGACTTGTCGGATTGGAGCGCGCGCGGCCTCGCCCGCACCTCGTGATGACCACGTGACGTGACTGCGGGCGAGGCCCCCGCGCTCCAACGTTCATATGCAGATACACATTTTAAAGTCGAAGATTCACCGAGCGACGGTCACGGGCGCGAACGTCGATTACGAAGGCAGCCTGACCATCGACACGGAGTTCATGCAAAGGGCCGGGCTTTATCCCTACGAGAAGATCCTTTGCGGCAATCTCGCCAACGGAAACCGCTTTGAGACCTACGTCATTCCAGGCGAGCGCGGGTCGCGGGCGATCGTCCTGAACGGCGCGACGGCTCACCTGGGTGGGCAAGGCGACCGTCTGACGATTATGAGCTATACGTGGGTCGAGGAGTCCGTGGCAAAGTCCTGGCGGCCGCGCGTGATCGTTTTGGACGAGCAGAACCGAATCGTCGATGAACGAGGGATCTAAAGGCGCGCGGCTCACGGTGGCCGAAATCGCGCGGCAGCTCGGAGGGGCAGTGAGCGGCGATTCTTCGCTGGCTCTGACTGGATTCGCGCCGGCGGACACCGCGCGCGAGGGCGACCTGACGTTCGCAGAAAGTGAAAAATACTTCAGCTGCGCCGAACAAAGCGCCGCGGCGGCGATTCTCGTGCCCTATGACTTCAAATCCTCAAGCAAAACGTTGATACGCGTGGCGAACGCGCGAGTGGCGTTCGCCAAAGTTTTGCCTTTGTTCTTTCCGGAGCCGGTGTTCGCGCCGGGAGTGCATCCCACTGCGGTGGTGCATCCGACCGCGCGAGTGGACTCTAGCGCGCACATTGGACCGCTGTGCGTTATCGGCGAGCGCGCTCGAATCGGACCGAAAGCCGTGCTGGACGGGCGTGATGATGTCGGCGCGGATGTCGAAATCGGCGAAGCAACGCGACTGTTTCCGGGCGTGACACTTTACCCGCGCACCGTTATTGGCAAGCGCGTGCGAATTCACGCCGGGACGGTGATCGGCTCGGACGGATTTGGCTATGTGCTTGACGAGGGAGCCCACCGCAAAGTGCCGCAGGTCGGCAATGTGGTGATTCACGACGATGTCGAGATCGGTGCCAACGTGACGATTGACCGCGGGGCGCTTGGCTCGACGGTCGTCGGGAAAGGGACGAAGATCGATAACCTCGTTCAGATCGGGCACAACGTCATCATCGGCGAACATTCGATCATCGTTGCCCAAGTGGGTATTGCGGGCAGCACGAAACTCGGCAAAAGCGTCACTCTCGCGGGGCAAGTCGGCATCGCGGGCCACCTCAAGATTGGCGACCAGGCGACGGTAGCGGCGCAGGCCGGGGTCATGCACGACATTCCGGACAAGGGGAAATGGATTGGCGCGCCGGCGCAGCCTGACCGCGAGATGAAACGCCAATGGATCGCAATGCAGAAATTGCCGGAATTGCTGCTTCGGGTGAAGGAGTTGGAGCGAAGGCTGGAAAAGCCCGATCAGTAAGCCTGCCGGGCCCATTCCTCCAGCACGTCTTGGGGTGTGAGGCAGCCGATGCCGCCGGGGTGACGGATGATCTTTACGTTGTTTCCGCGCGGCTCCCAAATCGATTGAATACTCCCGGCCCAGAGCGCGAAGGTTGGAATTCCAAGCGCCGCAGCGAGGTGCGTGATCCCTGAATCATGCCCAACGAAGGCCGAGCACGCAGCAAGCCGCGGGGCGAGCTGGGTCAGCGGCAACCGATCCGCAACTTCAAAGCGAGTTCCAGCCAGGCGCGTCGCGAGGACCTCGAGCTTCCCGCGCTCGGCTTCGCCTCCAACCAGGAGCAGTCGTGTTCCTGGCCGGCGCGCGAGCTCGTTCGCGAGCGCGATCCAATTCTGCAGCGGCCAATTCTTGCGTTCGCTTCCGCTTCCGGGATGGAGCGCAATGGCGGCGGTGCCAGTAGATTCAGGAGCTATCGCCAGGCGCGGGACGGGATCGGGATCGAAGATCGCCAGCCGTTGCAACGGGGCGAGGAAGACCTCGGTCGCGTGAAGCGGCTTGCGCTCGTCGGGACGATGCGGGCCAACGATGAACTGGCCGCGGCAACTCTGGCGCACATTCGTCTGAAAGATTTCGTCGGGATCGTAAAGATACGAGATAACGACCGAGAATCTCTCGAAGTAACCCTGCAAACCGGAGTCAAGCGGCGCGTCGGGCGCGAAGAAACCGGCCAGCGGCTGGCCGTCAATCGAGCGGATGTCATCGACCAACCCGGCGGCGAACGCCAGTTGCGCGACGTGCGGGTAGGCCAATAGCTCAAGCCGCGCAGACGGGAATTGTCGCCGGAGCGCCGCCAGCGCGGGTAGTGTCAGGATGAAATCACCAATGGCCCCGCCGCGAATGACAAGGATCCCCGCCACTACCGAGACGGCGTCTGCAGAGCCGGCGGCGCGGGCGCGGGCTCGGCCACGGCCGTGCTTTCGGCGCTCTTGTAAACTGTCAACCCCAGCACTATTATGAAAATGCCGAATCCCAGGCGCATGCCGCTGAGCAGGCGTGTGCGCCTCTCGCTGGCCGTCGCCCAATTGATCAAATCGCGCAAGCGCCACGGGGAGATAGTGAACCACATGCCGAAGAACACCCAAACATAGGCCCAGGTGGTGATCACCAGCCGCCATTCGGTCTCGACCCAGCGCGCGGTGTCGACCATCAGCTTCGCCAGGAGCAACCAGAGGACCGCAAGCCCACGCACGGGCAGATAATCTTTCACGAACAGGCAAGCCCCGATTCCGACCGCGGCAAAAAGGGTATACAAGGCTGGCTTGAAAGAAGCGAAATCGGAGATCGATTCCTGTTTGAGATTCGCCAGAAACCACAGTGTTGCCATCATCATCAGCACGTAGCCCAGCGGGGTATACCGGGGAAATTGGCGCGCCCACGCCGCAAACGCTCCCGGTTTGGCCACACCATAAACGTGCGGCAAAGCGAAGAGCAGACCGAGGATGATCGCCAATACCGACAATTTCATTGGTTGCATGGCCCGTCCAGATTAAGAATCGCGGGATCGCCGTAAAGGGTAAATGAGCCGGCGCGGGTGATCTTCACATCCATGATCTGGCCGCGATGGCGCTCCGAGCCGTCGAAAACGACGATCCGGTTCGTGCGCGTGCGCCCCATCATGCGGGCGGGATTCTTCCTGCTGGGGCCTTCAACGAGAATCTGGGCCATTCTCCCGACGCAGGACCCGTATTTGCGCGCCCCGTGCTCGTTTATCGACGCCAGAGTCCGGCGGTTTCGTTCTTCCCGAACCTCGTGAGGCACTTGATCCGGCATGGTCGCGGCCGGCGTGTCGCGCCGGGGCGAATACTTGAAAATGAACGCATTATCAAAGTCCGCCTCGCGCACCAGCGACAGCGTTTCCTCGAAGTCGGTCTCAGTTTCGCCCGGAAATCCCACAATGATGTCGGTGGTGATACCCATTTCAGGGCGCACTTGTCGCAGTTTGCGAATAATTTCCAGATAGCGCTCGCGCGTATAGCCGCGATGCATCGCTTTCAAAATGCGATCGCTGCCGCTTTGCACGGGGAGATGCGCACTTTCGACCAGCTTCGGCAGCCGGCCATACGCCTCGACCAGATCGTCGCCGTAACCTTTGGGGTGGGGCGAGGTAAACCGAATTCGTTCGAGGCCGTCGATCTCATGAACTGCTTCGATGAGTTGCACGAAAGCCGATTTTCCCGCCCTGACCGGAATGTCACGCTTGCCGTAGCTCGTAACAATTTGGCCGAGCAAGGTGATTTCCTTGACACCGCGTTCGACGAGCTGGCGGCATTCCGCAACGATATCCGGGATTGTGCGGCTGCGCTCTCCGCCGCGCGTGTAGGGAACAATGCAGAATGTACAGTATTGATTGCAGCCCTGCATGATGCTGACGAACGCGGTGACTGATTTGGTGCCATTGCCGTTGAGCAAATGCTCCCGAATTGTGGCTTCACTCCCGGCTTCTTCCGCCACATCCACGATTTTATCGCGGCGTCCCGCCAGGAGTTCGTCGATATACTCGGCAGTGCGATGAAACTTCTGGGTGCCCACAACCAAATCCACGTCCGGCAGGCGATCGATTAACTCCCGGCCACGGCTTTGGGCCATGCAACCCATAAAACCGAGCAGCACGCCGGGCTTGCGACGCAGATCACCGGCTAACGCCGTCATTTTTCCCAGCGCTTTCTGCTCCGCACCGTCTCGCACGCTGCACGTGTTCAGCAGAATGACGTCGGCAACGGCTTCCGAAGCGGCGAGACTGTAACCTTTGGCCACGAGCTGAGCAGCGACCGCTTCGCTGTCCCGCTCGTTCATCTGGCAACCATAGGTTTTAATGAAAACACTGGGCATAATCCCCGAAATGACCTGTAACCTACGCCACTCACCCCGGAATGACAATGCCTGGAGCGGCCAGGCGGGCAGGCTGTCCGCGCCCGGACCAATCACTTCTTCATTTGGTCCAGCGCGTTGTCCAGAGCGGCGTAAAGCTGTTGCATGGTGCTTTCGGTTTCGTCGCCCATGTTGGAGATGCGGAAGGTTGTGCCCTTGATTTTGCCGTAGCCGCCGTCAATGAGGAAACCTTGGTCTTTGACGAGTTTTTGACACTTTGGAACGTCGATGACGCGCCCGCCCGGCTTCGCGCCGTTATTAATGCAAGTAAGCGTGACCGATTCATATCCCGGCTCCGGGAACAGGGTAAAGCCGTGGCGGGCGGCCCAATCCCGGGTCATTTTCGCCAGGGTCTCGTGTCGCGCGAAGCGGGCCTCGAGGCCTTCAGCGAAAATGTCTTCCAGTTTCGAAGCCAACGCATAGACGTGGCCGATACTGGGAGTGCTTGGGGTCATATTCTGTTCGGCATTTTTTTGAAATTCCACTAGGTCGAAGTAGTAGCCGCGATCTTTGGCAGTCGCAGCTTTTGTCAGGGCGGCCGGCGAACAGACAAAGACGGTCAACCCGGGCGGCAACGCAAACGCTTTCTGTGTGCCTGCGAGCAGCACATCAACGCGGAGGGCGTCGAACTCCAATTTCAACGCGCTCATGGAGCTAACGGCATCGACGATGAACATCACGTCAGGAAACTTCTCCTTCAGGGCGGCGACGCGATACACCGGGCTCATCACGCCGGTGGACGTCTCATTGTGGATGAAAGTGAGCGCATCGAACTGGCCGCTCGACAACCTTGCCTCGATCTGTTCGGCGAGGATGGGCGAGCCCCAGTTGACCTGCAACGCTTCGGCTTCTTTGCCGCACCGCCTGGCTACGTCAAGCCATTTGTCCGAAAACGCTCCATTCATGCAGCAGAGAACCCGTTTGGCAACGAGGTTGCGAATGGCCCCTTCCATCACGCCCCACGCCGAACTGGTGCTCAGATAAACGAGTTGTTTCGTGTAAAGCAGAGCCTGGAGTTCGGGCTGAATTCGCGCGTAAAGATCTTTAAATCCCTGGCCGCGATGGCCAATCATCGGAGAGCGAAACGCGCGAAAGGTTTTGTCGCTAACCTCGACCGGGCCGGGAATGTGCAATTTCACGTGTTCCATGACCGCGTTTTTAGCAGAGAGCGCGTGAGCGTTAAACCGTTAATTGCCGGATGTTTGAATTAACAACGAAGACGCAAAGACGCCAAGAAGGGATTTAGGCCGCCTTCGCGGATTCGCGCGCGGTCGAGTCAGAACTGAAGTAGCAGGTTTTATAGAACCGCGTTCACGCGGCTTTCATGAGTGCGCTCCGCGAATCCGCGAAGTTCAGTTAGCTCTCTTGGGTTCTGTCTTTGCGCCTTCGTGTCTTTGTTGTTACTGGGCGGCCCTGCGCACAATGGCAATGCTGCTGACCAGAGACCAACACCATGCAATCACACACAGACCGCCGCCCGACCAAAGTGCCCACAACCATTGTCGGTAATGGGAGCGGAATTCCTCGTCGTTCAGCGCACCGGTGACGAAGCGCGCCAGGCAGAGAAAGTACCAGAACATAAAGCCCATCGCCAGGCAGAACCCCGCTAGCATCAGGGCAGCCTGCAGGTAACCGGTCCAACGCCCGGCCATAACCGTGCCCAGGCCCGGGAAAGCGAGTTGATTGACGGCGGCACAGCCCCACGCTCGCGAGCGTGTCAGGATTTTGGGAGGGCGCGGTCCAGCCATGGGGCACAGCAATAGCGAACCCGCGCTGCGCCGTCACTGTTCTTTCAAAGGCCGCCCGTCGGCGTCGGTGGTGATTCCGCTGCCCACCAGAATGAGAATCCCTTCAATAAAACCCCAAATCGAGCCGAGGCCGCAGGTCAGGATGGAAACGAGCAGTTGCGCGACGCCAATGGCAACGTAACCGAGGTAAAACCGATGCACACCGGACCAGGGGATAAGAAGGCCCAATAAACCCGCGACTAGCTTGGACTTGCGCTGGTCCGTTGCAGCGATCAGCGGCGGCGCAATCGCCAGCGAAGCGAGATCGGAGAACTCGGAAAAGCTGCTGAGCGGCTTCCACTCCAGCGAGCCCTCCGCCTGCGCCAATGATTGCCCATTGGCCCGTCCTGCGACGACCCAATCCCGAATTTGTGACTCGGTAACCGGCCCATACTGTTGCCCATCCCCGCCAATGATTTTATACATAAGTTGCTACCCTAAAAACACACCAGCACGGTCAAAAGTCGCGAATTCTTGATATTTGTGCGTTTTACGGGAGGACCAGGGGAACGAAGAAGCCTCATTTCCTTCGTTTCCTCTTGCAAGGGTCTCCCTTCTCCTAAGCCCGAACGATCCAGTAGAGAAATGGGAAGCGCCCCAAATGACGAAATTCAAAATCCGAAGCTCGAAAGAAATCAGAATGTCGAAGCCCGACCTGGGCATTCGGGCTTGGGACTTCCTCCGGATTTCGTCCTTCGGGTTTCGGGCTTCTTTCGTCATTCGTCGCGCTCCCCATGTCAACTGCATCGTTCTCTAAGGCTTGAGCCATGCGAAGGGCAGGAAGGGCAAATTGCGCACCACTGCAAAGAGGAGCATGACCCCGAGCAGAAGCCAGACCCAGAACGGGCTTAGGTCAGACAGCGAGAGCTTGCGCCGCGCAATGATACAGGTCCCAAGCACCGGCATAAGGATTAGCAACAGCGGGTTCAGCCGGAATGCGGTCGCGACCTCGCCATGGAGCAAACTGTGGAGTGCTCGCAGCGATCCGCAGCCCGGACACGCCAATCCCGTCCACGAATACAACATACAGCGCGGATAGAAGCCGAACTCAGACGGGGCGAAGAAATAAAGGACCAGCGCGACTGCGATGGCGGCGGACGCCCCCGCGATCAGGACAATTTTCTGTCTTCCGGACTCCACGTTAAAGATCGCCCAATAATCGGGACAAGCCGCCCGTGATTCCCTGGACGATGAGCCAGCCCGAGACCCATAAGGCGCCTCCAGCGACAGCAATCCAGCACCACATCCGCGCCTTCTGCGACACCGCCATGGCGCCTGGAAGATCGCCCGCGCCCAGTTTCGAGTTCACCTGCGCTGAATATATAATCGCAACTATCCCAAAGGGCAAACAGCAGCACAAGGTCACCAA
>JAKEEH010000565.1 GCA_022616725.1 Limisphaerales bacterium
AACCGGCACGCGGTTTTCGAGGCGACGTAATTCCGCGCAGACGCTGAACCCGTCGAGTTTGGGCATCATCACGTCCAGCAAAATGAGGTCCGGCTCCTCGTCCAGCGCGCGGCGCAGGCCGGACTCGCCTTCGGCTGCACTGATGACGCGGTAGCCCTCCGCGCCAAGGCAATCCTCCAGCGCGCGTCGCATCGGCAACTCGTCTTCAATAATCAGGATCCGCTGCTTCATTGCTTGAGCGGTATTTCAATAGTAAAGCGGCTGCCTTTGCCAAGTCGGCTCTGCACGCGCACGCAACCGCCGTGCGCTTCGGCAATGTGCTTAACAATGCTCAGTCCAATGCCCGCGCCGGGGGTTTTACGCCGCAATTCCGACCCGACACGATAGAAGCGCTCGAAGATTTTCACGTGCTCCGATGCCGGAATTCCTTCCCCGTGGTCCTCGACCCAAAACGTTAGAACTCCGCCTACGTTTTGCACGCCGATCTCAATTTCCGATTCCGGCGGCGAATGTTTCACGGCGTTGTCGATGAGATTGACCAGCGTCTGCTGGAGGGCGCGCGCATCGATGAGCGCCTGGATTGGCGGCTGCGCACTTGTAACGCGCAATCGAACATTTCGTTCGGCGGCAGGGGGTTCCATGCTCTTGACGGTTTCTTCAACGAGCCGGGACGCGTCGGCCAGCTCGAAGTCATACTGCTTTCGTCCCTGGTCAATGCGCGAAAAATCGAGCACGTTCTGGATCAGGGCGGAAAGTCGCTGGCACTCGCGGACGATAAAGTGAAAGTATTCACGCTGCTTTTGCGGCTCGGTCACTGTCCCGCGTTCCAGGCCCTCGGCCATCAAGCGCACTGAGGCGATGGGCGCGCGCAGTTCGTGGGAGACGCTGGAGACGAAGTTGTCCTTGGCCTCGGCCAGCCGCTGCTGCCGCTCGACGCTGCGCCACAGTGAAAACAGCGCGGTGACCGCCGCGATGGTCGAGGCGGCGATGAGAATGCCAAACCACATCGCGCGGCGCCCCGGCTGCGCATAGAGGCTTTGCGGACTGATCAGGTGAACCGACACCGCCAGCAACTCGCGTCCATTCTCCACGTGCCGGGCCGTGGCAAGGACTTCGTTGGCAAGCGGCTTCGGGCGCGACGAACGCGACGAGGAATCACTGGGCCTTGCGGACGCAATGTTCAACGCGAGAAACGGTTCGCCGGCTGCTTCGATGCTGATCCCGAAGTAGTCGGGCACGGACACGTTTGCGAACGCAAGAGAGAGCCGACCCGCTTCGGGCGGACCATAAATACTTGCGACGGCATTCACGTTGCGAAACTCGTTGGAAGATCGGAGCCCTGCGGGAGTTGAGTTGACTGTTTCACGCGTTTCGATTCGAGATTCGACAGCGCGAGCGACGATCCACTGGTTGGTCGCGTTTTCGGTGACGCGTGAGGCCAGCCAGCGGTCGGTGCCAGCGCGGATCCAAAACAACGGCGGAGTGCCTGCCGTAAGCTGATCGCGACTCGCTCGATAAAGCCGCCGCAAGTTTTCGTGCGCCTGCCACTGCGCGTGATGTTCGGCGGTCTGAGCCGGGCCGAGAAGTTCCGTCGCGCGATCGAGCACGAGCGCGCTCACTGCTGTCGGCTGCGCGATCGCGTCGCGGCAGAGAATGTCCCAACTCAGAGGGTGCGCCCAGGTCTGCGTCCCGCGTTGCGGACCCAGCTCCAGGGACTTCAGTCCAGCGAGCGGGGCGAGTGGCAGTCCAGTCTCGCCGACACTGCGAGGAAACTTTTGATAGACGGTCCGAAATGCAATCACGGCGTCGGTGAGCTGGTTTTCGGCCGCCAGCTCTAGTCCGAGCTGAAAGAGGGCTGCGGCTTCAAACTCCGGCGGTAGCTCGGTATCGAGGAACCTCGTTAACAGAATTGAGCCATCGGGAACCTGCCCCCACAACTCTGCCTGCTCCGGTGTCAGCTTTTCGAGATCGAGCGGACGCGGAGTTGGCGTAATTTCAAGCGGCGCGGGAAAGAGCAGCCTGCCTTCGTTATTAACGCAAAACGCGTGTTCCCCCGTGGTGCCGGCCCGGCTGGTGAGGTTTTCCCACGTCTTCCGCACGATTTCTTCGGCCAGGGCTCGCGCTCGCTGTTCGGCTTCGTGCCGCACCAGGATTCGATCCTGCCGCAGGTAAAAGGCGCCCAACCCAGCGAGAACGACGATGGGCAGGAGAATGATTCCCGCTTGCCAGGCGAGTGTTGTTTTCCCGGAGCGCGGCATTCCGGCCTTATTCGTAGCATAACTTAATGCCAAACCGCGGAGAAGTTGTCACGGTTTTGCAAAATAGGGGCGGCTTGCCCGGCCGGAGTGCTGCGGGCGGGACGTGCGCCTATTTATACGCGCGCGCATTCTCGCGCACGACCGTGTGCAGGGAGACCTCCACCATTGTTTGTCGGCCGAGAAAATCCATGAGCACCCCCACGCGTTCGCTCCCTGTCATGACCCGCGTGACGACCGCTTGCAAACCGTGGAACATGCCCCCGGAGATTTGCACGGACTCGCCCGGTTCGAGGTCCCGAGGGATGACGTGCACTTCCTCGGCGCCAAGGCTGGCCTGCAGCTCGGCAATGTCTTCGTCCGGCACCGTCGGCCATTTCACGCCGAAGTGCACGATGTGTTTGACACCCGGAGCGTAATGAACGCGGGCCAGGCATTGCTTCCAGTCGAAACGGGCGAAAAGATAATTCGGAAACAACGATTCGGTGATCCAAACCGGCCCGTGGCGCGTGGAACGGAGGAAGCGAATGCGCGGATTAAACACCTCGACTTCTTCGATCAGCGCCAATTGCCGGGCGGCGAGATGCTCGTGCTTTTGCTGCGAGCGAAGGCAGAACCAGGCCCGGTCCCGCGGCATCACAGGATCGCACGTGGCCCTTGAAATCTCTTGCACTGCGGACATGGCGCCATAATACGCCAGACACGCCGTTCGGAAAAGGAGAACTTTGACAGAATCGCCAAAAACCTCGTGTGCGGTGAAACCAGGGCGAATGGATTTCGATTTCCATTTTGAGCGATTCAATTTTCAATCGCTGGATGCTGCCAAAGTTCTTAACGCACGGCGGGCCGATGATCTGGGTGATCCTGTTTGCCAGCGCGGTGGCCGTGGCGGTGTTCATCGAGCGGGTGCTGCACTATCATCGCGCGCAGATCAATTCGATGGAGTTCCTCAATGGCGTCCGCAATGTGTTGAAACGTGAAAACCTCGTGGAAGCCTTGTCGATTTGCGACGCCACGCCGGGGCCGGTGGCCCGGCTGGTCAAGGTGGCGATATTGAACCGGGACCGGGGACGCGATGGCGTGCGGGAAGCGCTGGAGGAAGCCGGGCTGGTCGAAGTGCCGCCGCTGGAGGAAAAACTGAATCTGCTGGCAACTATCGCGCAAATCGCCCCGCTGCTCGGCTTGCTCGGGACCGCTCTTGGATTCATTCGGGTGTTCAGCCAACTTGAAGGGCAAGGGACTCTCGCGACCGTGCAACAGTTTTCCGGCGGCGTCTGGGAAGCGCTGATCTGCACCGCCGCAGGCCTGGCAGTCGCCATTCCGTGTTATGCCGGGTACAATTATCTCGTCAGCCGCGTCAATGCCATCGTGCTCGATATGGAGAAAGCCGCCACCGAGATCGTGAATATCGTCACCGAATTGCCCAAACCCGCATGAGGTTCCCGCGCAACAACAAAGTATTCCGCGGGCAGCTTGACGCGGCTCCCTACGCCGGAGTGTTCTTTCTGCTGATCATTTTTCTGCTCGTGAATTCCTCCTTCGTGTTCACCCCTGGCGTGCCCATCCAACTGCCGGACGCGCCCGACCTTCCCGGGACAGATCGTCCCACTATCGCCGTGGCGGTGGACGAGAGCAGCCGGTTTTACTTCAACAATCAGGTTACACCCGAAGCCACGTTGAGGGACAGGCTGCGTGAGGCGTCTTCTAAAACGCCGGATCTGGCGCTGATTATTCATGCCGACCGCAAGGCGCGTTACGAAACGCTGGTGCGCTTGAGCCTGCTGGCGCGGGAAGCCGGAATAAAAAACGCGATTATGGCGACCCGCCCCGTGGCGACGCCGGTGCCGCAATCGCCTCCGGGCCAATGAACGCCCCGGCATACGATCTCGTCCGTTGGTCCGTCCGCAAATGGCTGTCGGTTATCGGCATTCTGTTTCTCGGGCAGACAATCTTGATCCTTATTTTGGGGGAACGTCAGCGTCCTCCCGTATCGCCAGTTCCCTTCGTGACCGGCATCCAGGTGGCTGCGGACCCTCTGCCTGCAGCAAAGGTCCAGCAATGGCCGGATGCGGCCGAATTCGCCCTTCCCACTTTGACCGGATTTTCGCGCGACGCCTGGCTTTCATTTCAGCGGCCGGAATTTCGGTTGAGCGATTGGACCGAGCCGCCGCAATGGCTGGCGCTGAATCCGGCAGAACTTGGACTGACTCTGGGCAAATTGATCGGCACGAACGAAAGCCTCTGGCTGCGGCTCGCGGACCAGCCGTTGCCGCGGGCATTGCGCCACGAAACTCCGGCCGGGAACCCGCCGTCGTTGACCCAGTCCGAGTTGTGGGTGCAGGGAGAACTGGCGGCGTGGACATTGGACTACCCGATCGAATTGCCCTCCTGGCCGCACACAGAACTGTTGTCGAATACGGTAGTGCAGACGGTCGTGGACGCCAGCGGTTACGCCATCGGCGCCAGCGTGCTGGCCAAATGCGGCCTGGCGGAAGCGGACCAGCTCGCCGAACGCATCGTGCGGGAAGCCCGCTTCCGTCCTCCGCCAGCGCGCGGCCGCCGGAGCGAGCCGGACCTGATCGCGAGCGGCAAGCTGGTGTTCAAATGGCACACCGTGCCGGGCACCAACACACTATTAGCGCCCTGATGCCCTCAGATGTCCTTCTCACCGGTTACGTCGTGGTTTTGCTTGCGGCGCTTTTGGTCATCGCCTTATATTATGAGCGGCGACAGAAGCGTTTCGGCCCGACACCGAGCGAAGATCACGTGTTCCGATGCGATCATTGCGCGTTTGTCTATACCGATGATGCGGACGTGGATCGCTCGCGGTGTCCGCAATGCGGCGCCTTGAACGAAGCCATTAAATTCTGACGCCGTTGGAGGCTTGAAGGGTTGGCCGATTCGACTCTTTACGCTTCCGCCTTATAACGATTTTTGACTTAACGACTATGGGAATGTGGATTGGCCGCAATCGTAAAGCTCGTGTCACTTACGGGTTCGATGAAATCGCGCTCGTGCCCGGCGAAATCACCATCAACCCCGCCGAGGTCAATACCAGCTTCCAAATCCCGCGCAAGGACGCGGACCCGATCATCCTCAAGATTCCGATCATCGCCAGCGCCATGGATGGCGTCACCGACGTGCGCTTTTGCGTCGCGATGGGCAAATTGGGCGGTCTCGGCGTCATCAACCTCGAAGGCGTCCAGACCCGCTACGAAAACCCCTCCGAAGTCCTCGAGATGGTTGTCAAAGCAAATAAAGATGAGGTGACCTCGCTCATCCAGAAGATTTACCTGGAGCCCATCAAGGAAGATTTGATTGGCCGCCGCATCAAAGAACTTAAACAGACCGGCGTTCTTGCCGCAGTCAGTTCCATTCCCCAAAAAGCCGAGCGCTTCGGCGCTCTCGCCCAGGAAGCGGGCGCGGACATTTTCGTGGTGCAATCGACCGTCTCGACTGTGCGCCACATTTCCACGCAATATAAATCACTGGACCTTGCTGCCTTCACGAAGCAGATGCGCATTCCCGTCATCATCGGCAATGCCGTCACTTACGGCGTCACGCTGCAGTTGATGGAGTGTGGCGTCGCGGGCGTCCTCATTGGTGTCGGCCCGGGCGCCGCCTGCACCAGCCGCGGCGTGCTTGGGTTGGGGGTGCCGCAAGTGACCGCTACCGTCGATTGCGCTGCCGCGCGCGATTATTATTTCAAGCAGAGCGGCAGATACATCCCGATCATCACCGACGGCGGCATGAGCAAGGGGGGTGACGTGTGCAAAGCCCTGGCTTGCGGCTCGGATGCCGTCATGGTCGGCAGCGCCTTCGCGCGCGCCGAAGAAGCCCCCGGTCGTGGCAACCACTGGGGTATGGCCACGCCGCACGCGAACCTTCCCCGTGGCACCCGCATCAAAGTGGGCGTGAGTGGTTCCTTGCGCCAAATACTTTTCGGCCCGGCCACCGTCGATGATGGCTCCCAGAACCTCGTCGGCGCCATCACCACTTGCATGGGCAACGTTGGCGCAGCCAACATCCGTGAATTCCAGGAAACCGAGATCATCATCGCTCCCAGCATAAAAACCGAAGGTAAACTCTTCCAAACCGTCCAAAGCGTTGGCATGGGCACGCGCTAACCCTGAAATCACCGCGCTTGTGACCTCTCTCTTAAGATCCTCTCCATTGACCTAATTACATGTCCCCAAGCCGCAAGTGATTGCGCGATCTCTGAACGATTCTGTTGTCGTAAGCACCTTATTATTAATCACTTACAACTGTAAACCCCTTTGTTCTGGTCGTTGTTTCTGTGAGCGCTTCAAACCTTGTCAATGACTATTTCGAAGTTTTTTGGCGCATACTGTCACTTACTGGCGCGTACTGGCACTCATTGGCGCATTAAATGTCATTTTGCACTTCAAAATCACCCACCTTTTCGCGGGTGAAAATCACCCACCCCTGAGGTGTTGGTTTCATATCAGTTTTGGTTCCGGTTGCAAGGTTG
>JAKEEH010000566.1 GCA_022616725.1 Limisphaerales bacterium
CAACGCGATTATCGCCCTGCGCTGCTGCTTGATGTCTGGTCGCTTCGAGGATTTCTGGGCATCCCGCGCCCCTTAGCCCCCACTTTTATCTCGTGCACCCTAAAGTATTCTATGCCCTGGGCAGGACGAAAGTAGTTGTTGCCGTTATCCCGGAAAAGATGGCTTTCGTCGGAAAGGCACCACTTAATCGCTCCAGGCCAAGCCCATTGGTCTGTCCCTTTTGGGTTGATAATTGCCCGTGTTTCCGGATCGACACATATTAGTTCGTTGGTGGCGTTTTTCTTCAAAATTCGCCAAACGGAATTGAAATACTTTTTGACGTCCGCCGGCACTGGGTCCGCAAAGCCGAGATCGACACCACCAGACCGCAAAACAGTCCCGTTCAGCCGCGATCTAATAAACTGAATTACAGAATGGCGCGCGGGACCTTGAAATCCACCGCCCGGCCGAGGGCCTATCGGTATTGTTGGAAAGAGATCTCGATTCCAGATATATGCAGTTCCGTAGGGGGAGGTGCACTCTGACAAGCTCGATCGCAGTATTGGTTCTGCTGTAGGCCAGACGTTATCATCCAAAAAGGCAATGTTTGGAAGCGTGGTTATCAGCAGATTCGTAAATTCCCGCTCGTCTTGTTCGTTCATCAGGATGTGAATCTGTTTGTTCATTTTGGGGGGCATTTGGGTACAGCCATTGCAGGTCGGTGTTCAAGCAAGTCTCCAAAGTTTTCAAGTTCCCGTTTGGTCTCGTTCCCGAAGTCGTCGCGTCCACAGTGTTAACCCTCGCTATAACGCCGCCCGAAGCAGGATCCTGAAATGTCAGGTCTGGACGAGTTTGATCCCTTACGATCGCCCCCGGGACCTCGTATATATTCTTCTCCCGTGGTTAGCTCCTCTTTTTCCTGAATACATAGGTCAATCCTCCGACTAGTCCACCGATAACCGCCCCGACAATCGCTTTCGTAATGACTTTGTTCCAGTCAAAACCAGACCCGGAAGATTGGCTCTCACGAGCAGCTACATCTCCTGTTGACGGGTTAGCTGCGATTACCGTATCAGCCCATTTCCGGGATTCGGACCTGCTCCACTCAAGCCCGGACTTCTCGGCGTTCACATACAGAAACAAGACTTTGCCTTGAATATGCACGAAAGTGGTTGTCACAACCCCCTCTAAAATGGAGGGCTTCCCTTGCTCGTCGTTGATTTTGTATTTGAGGAGTGTCGAGTAAGCCAGCCCACGTTCGGTTTCGTAATGAGTCGGAAGGGGAAGCATCTGGTCGAGCGAAAGGTTCAAATCCACATTGTAGTCTGCCGATATGCCTTTGTTCAGCTTCTCAAGAAGGCCGGGCATCTGTGATTCGGCTTTCTTCAATATGTCTTCGTTCTGCGTCTTTACCGACCGTTTCAGTTCTGCGAACTCGCTGGTCGAGACAAACCGCTCAATCAGCGCCTTTGTGGTCTGAACATAAAACCATCGCTTGGGTTGTGGGATTTCACCACGCCGGGCGGCCGCAGCGTCCGCTTCGGGGAGGAATAATGCAAATTGCTCATTGGATGGCGGAACAAACCGCTTCGCGACTTCCGCATAGGGTTGCATGTCACTCGTAATCGGTGAATAGCCGGCAGGCGATGGAATGGACAACTGGGTCGTGCCCACCGAGATTTCGACCGCGCCCAAGGATGGCGGAACGACAAATAACATACTGAGCAGGAGTAATCGCTTCATAAGGCTAACGTCTAACTGAGCTGCGCGGGCGGCCCGGTGCATTTCCGTTCGCAAGTGACGTGGCCTGCGCGTTCAGTCCAGTGATTTGCTAGCATCTGCCTTGCCGGAAAACATGTTACTGTTGTGTCGGATAAACCCAACCATGGCCTTTTCAATCTCTTTCGCCTGACCAAAGAATTCATCGTCGAGATCATCGAAGGCCGCATCTTCGTATGACTCCATGAATGCCTCGAGCGTGCCAGCCTTCTTCACCGCAGCCATCTTGTTTCGCTGAGCTTGCTCCACGACCACGCCCTCCCTATTAGGGATGCCAGTGCCTTCAGGCCTAGAAGATCGGCCCCTTCCTTGGCATGAACTACGGCCTCTCTACCATTGTTGTAGAACATCTGATTGAACCCGCCGTTGCTCACTTCAGTCTCCAGAATCGAGAGGAAATAAATAGCCGAAAACCCGGCACCAAGCGGAGGCACTTTCTCCACGTCGTGTTCCCAATCGCGACCGATTCGAACGCCGATGGAGTCCAAAACGGCTTGAACGACGTGCTCATCTGGCATTCCCCGAATGACCTCCTCAGTTAGCCCAGTATAGATTCTACGATTCATGAACTCTTCTGTGAAGGCCTCGAAAGCCTTTTCAACGTCGTCCATTTCAGATTTTGAGGATTCGTTTCCGGAAGATTGCTAGCCTTATCGTTAGTTGAACAGCCAATTGCAGAGACCGCGACAAATCGCGCAAATCGCAAGTGAGTAGTGGAATGCACTCATGCTCTCGCAACAGTTCAGCGACCGCAGCAGGCCGACGGCTCAATGCAGGGCCTTTGTTAGGACACATCCTTCTCATCGCACATCTCTCCTCCTGAACTCTCCGGAGACTCGTCGAAATATCCAATAACCGACATAAACACCGGCCACATTGCCGGGCCAACTTCGCCAGTCTCCAAGAACGTTGTAGTTGCTGCCAGACCCTGGAAAAACCGCTGTCACCAGCAGCGTGCCCAAGATGGCCATGCCGATCCAGCCAACTAGAAATCCGGCAAATGCAGCAGTGTAGCGTATGAATTTCATTCGCGACATGCGAAGTGGCGTAACGCCCAAGTTTACAACCGGCGGGCGAGGTCCGCCAACGCAACCTTTTCGACCGCCCCTCGATTCGTAAAGCGAAAAACTTTGGCACACCTGTATTGAGGCGGCCTTGTGAAGGCAATTCGCAAGCTCAACGATTCAATTCAACGGCTCTCCTCTCTCCCGAAGCGCCCGGCGGTCGTTGGCTCAACCTGACTTTTGCCCACGTTCGGCGCATCGTCCGCGTGAGTTAACGGCCCACTGAAAATCTCTTCCATTTTGGACATTTTGGACTTGCACCGCAGCCCGAATATCATTAGTTAGTTTTATTGACAGCAGACGTGCGCTGATAAAGTCCGTGAATGCACCGGGAAGCCACGTCACCGAGCACCTTAATGGGCGGCTATGCCGTTTCTCAGGGTTTAGAGGGTGCCAGCACGGAAAACCCGTTGACTGGTGAGCAAGGGATGCGTCCTCTCGCCACAGTCCTCATCCTCATTTTGACCCTCTCCTCCGCCCACACCGCAGTTATTTCCAGCTCCGATTACCGCGTCGGCGAAGCCGTCCAGCAGGACATCATTGCACCCTTCGATTTTGCCGTGGTCAACGCCGAACAGACCGAGCGCGTCCGCCGGGAGGAATTGCCCAAAGTGCCCGCTATTTTCCGTTTTGATCCCTGGGTCGCCATTCAGGCTGAAGAAAAGCTGACGGCAGCCTTTGCCAAACTGCGCGAAGCCTTTTCCGACGCCATCGAAGTCGCCGCGCGCAAACGCCGCCTCGATGAAGCCACCGTCGCCCATCCGAGTTTTGCGAAGTTCGTCGAGTGGTTCAGTGGCCGCTATCCAGACGCGCCTCTCAATACAAACCTTGCCCGCATTTGGGCCCTCGGCGAGTCCGATGACGCCGTCCTGTTGAAACTGCAAATCGCTTTGCGCGAAGTCATGGCCCGTTATATTCGGCCTGATTCCCTCCCTGATCACGGCAACACCGCCGAACTCCGGATCATTCGCGTCGAAAGCCCACGCGAAGCGCTCACCCTCGACGACGCCAGGGCTCGCGGCGAATCCGTCGCGCGCACAGAAGTCTTGACTGTATCCGAGGTGCGCGGCGAAATCACCCGGCGCTTGCGTGATGATGGCGCGTCGCTCGCCGGTTTTGCTGCCTCCTTCATCCATGAGAACGTCGTGTGCGACGAGTTGCTGACGAATCAAAAACGCCAGGAACGCGCCGCCGAGCTCGTCGTCTTTGACCAATACAGCCCCGGCCAGGTCCTGGTCCGGGCTGGCCAGATCCTTGACGCCAAATCCAAGGCGGCGCTCGACGTCCTCGATGCCGCGATGAAACGCCAGCAAACCCGCGCCAGCGTCACCCCCGACCAGCGGACGGGGTGGCGCGAGCACTTCCGCGCCCGGCTCCTTGCGGCCTGGACGGATCTCACCGGGATCGCCAGGCAGCATCCCTGGTTGCCCCCCGCCGTGGCCATACTCGCACTGCTCGTTCTCTGGCGCTTCGCCCGCAGTCGCACGTGCGTTGCCCCGCTGCCTACCTGCGAGGCTTACACCGTCATGATGCATCCCTCGCGAAACGAGACGGTCTTCCTGCCGGCGGTCATCGAGCAGCCGGCAGTGCTTCCGCCTGCAACGCCCCTGGCGGGAGGACCCATCGCTTCGCACGCAAACGCCCAATGGCAACTTCAACTGCGCGAAGCCGAGCAACGCGCCGAGGAGCTGCTCGCGATGGTCCGGGCCGGCTTGGCGCCCCACTTAGCCCGCGAACTTACGCACAAGCTTGTCCAGGAACTGGTTTACCAGCGGACCACCCTGCTGCGTGCCCATCAAATGGCCGAGCAGGAAATCATCGCCCTCGAAGTCCGTTTCGAGAAAGTCCAGCGCGAACTCCAGGAACGCCTGAAGCTGCACGAACGCCGCACCATCGAACTCGAGGAGGAACTCGCCGCCAAAACCGAACAGACCCGCGAACTCATGAAAGCCACCATCCTCCTCACCCAGCAAAAACTCGAAGAAAAAAAAGCTGGCGACGAATTCGCCTGCAACTGAGCGCATCAAGCTGCGTCGCAGCGACATCCCCGTCTGATTAACACCCGCTTCAGCCCCCTCAGCGGGGTGACCCAGGCAACGGCTATGCCTGTCCATCTCATTTCAAAACTTTGCGCCTTCCCGCCTTCGTTGTCATTCGGAAGCACCTCTGCGCCTTCGCGCCTCCGCGGTTTAAATCAGTAACACCCCGTGACTGGCGCAAGATTTGCTCCGGCCCTCTTGGCAATGACTTTGGCGCCGATTCTTAAGATCGAAAGTCTTCACGTCGCGTTCCGCAGCCGTGAACTGGGCCAAGAGGCCAAACTCGCCGTCAAAGGCCTGAATCTTGCCGTTTCTCCCGGCGAGGTGTTCGGCTTTTTGGGGCCCAACGGCGCCGGCAAAACGACCACCATGAACGTCCTCTTGGGCTTTGTCCCGCCCACATCGGGAAACGCTTTCCTCTTCGGTGTCAACGTCCGGGAACCGATTGCCCGCCAGCGCATCGGTTACCTGCCCGAACTGACCTACTATTATAAATTTCTGACCGCTGAAGAGATCCTGCGTTTTTACGCCAAAATCTTCGGCCTGCGAAGCAGCCTCGCCGATCAGCGCATCAATTCAATCCTGAAACTGGTCGAGCTGGATCACGCCCGAAAACGCCCCATCAAAACCTACTCCAAAGGCATGCAACAGCGCGTCGGCCTCGCCCAGGCGCTCATCAACAACCCGGATTTGCTGATCCTCGACGAGCCCACCAGCGGCCTCGATCCCGTTGGCCGGATGAAAGTTCGCGAGATCATTCAACGTCTCAAGAATGACGGCAAAACAGTCTTCTTCTCCTCTCATGAGCTCGGCGAAGTCGAGACCGTTTGCGATCGCGTCGCCATCCTATGCGATGGCCAGCTCAAGGCCGAAGGCAAGGTCGAGCAGTTGGTCCGCGCCTACCAATGCACGACCTTGGAGCAGGTGTTCCTGAAGATTATCGATTACAAACTTGCGGCATGAGCGCGGCAGCCAAAAGATTCAGGACGATCATCGATTTCCGGCGGGAAATCGCGCCTATCGGCTCGGGCCTCGCCGGGCTCACCGCCGCCGCGCCCTCCGCCCTTCGGAATATTCACGCCATCGGCGGCATCGTCATCAAGGAACTGTGCCGGCGCAAAGATTTCTACGTCCTGTTTGTCTTGACGGCGCTCATTACCGCCTTGATGGGCTCGGTCAGCTTCTTCAACGAAGTCAAAGTGGTCCGCTATGTGAAGGAAATCTGTCTTCTGCTTATTTGGATTTCCTCCCTGGTCATCGCCATCACCACCGCCGCCCGCCAAATCCCCTTTGAGCGCGAGAACCGCACGCTCTTTCCCCTTCTGGCCAAACCCGTGACCCGGGGCCAGGTCGCCCTCGGCAAATTCTGGGGTTGCTGGCTCGCCACCGGCCTGGCGTTATTCGTCTTCTATCTGTTCTTTATCGTGGTCAGCGCCACGCGCGACCACGATTTGGCCCTCGTCGCCAGCCTTCAGGCCCTCACGTTGCATTGGTGCATGCTGGGCGTCGTTATCGCCATCACCGTGCTCGGTTCCCTGGTCTTTGCCGCACCCTCGTCGAACAACACGATAACGATCGTCGTCGTTGCTGGAATCCTCTTGCTCGGCCGCCATCTCAACAAGGTGGCGCTGCGTCTCGATGAACCCCTGCAATCCATCCTATATTCGATCTATTACATCATCCCGCACCTCGAGCTCTACGATATGCGGGACCTGCTCATCCACAGTTGGGGTTCCATTCCGTGGCTCGTCTGGCTGGGCGCCATCGCCTATGCCATCGTCTATGCCGTGCTCTTTCTCTTCGCCGCTTGCCTCGTTTTTCAGCGCAAGCCCGTCAATTAGGAGGTCCCTTGGGAGAGTCGAATGAGGACCCCCCGACGGCCAGACCCCGCTGGTGGGCGCACCTGCTTGCTTTCCTGTTTCTTCTAGCGCTTGCTCTGTGCCTGGTGACCTGGCTCGAACCCTGGTTCCAAGCCTGGGCCGGCAGCCGCACAGGTTCCGCCAACATGCTTTCCGTGGCTTTGGGTGATAGTCGTCGGCTTTTTGCCAAGCATTTTTATGTGAAGGCAGACGCCTATTTTCACAGCGGCTATTACCCTTCCATTTTCGACGAACGCCCCGACGAGGACAAACTGCATGTCGCCGCCAATGCCGGCGCTGGCCATGAGGAACACCAGGACCTTCCCCATTCGGACAAGCCCAAGGACTGGATCGCCCGCTTCAGCCGCCACTTCTGTCCCTCCGTCCACACGCACCTCGGTGATGCCAAATGCAATCACCCTCACCACGATCATGACCACGAGTGCGGCCCCGACTGCAAACACGACGATCATGATCATGACCACGACCATGCCAGCGAAGCCGGCGGCCCCCGCGACGAGCGCGAATTATTACCCTGGCTCAAGCTGGCCGCCACCCTCGACCCGGAGCACCCGGACACTTACGTCACCGCCGCGTTCTGGTTGCGCTCGAAGCTCGGCAAAATCAACGAAGCCGAACAATTCCTGCGCGAAGGTCTTCGACACCTGCCGGGCGAGCCCGACCTCCTCTTCGAGTTGGGCCGCATCTACCGCGAGAATCACAAAAATAACGACCGCGCCCGGGCGATTTGGGAAGCCGCGCTGGTCAATTGGAAAAAGCAACGCAGTTTCGACGAACCCTCCGACCGCCTCCTTTACGCCCAACTGCACGTCAACCTCGCCCAGATCGCCCAAGAGAGCAAAGACTTCCCTAAAGCGATTGAACACTTGAGCGAACTCCTCCGCGTGACCCCGAACAAAGATGCGATTCACAAATGGATCCAGGAACTATCGGCGCGGGAAAACGCAACGGTGCGTTGAATTTGAGATCGTCAATCGGCCAGAATTCGAGAACGACTCATTACTGGGGGACGACCTGATAAATTCTTTCGTAATTCCCGCCGAGATATTCTCTGAGCTTCACTCCCGCTGGCCAGTCGTAGATCAAATCTCCTTTAACGAAGGGCGGTGTTTGGTAAAATACGGAACCGGAGCTGTTCAGAATACTTTCCAACGAAACAGGATGTAAAAAGGTTCGGTAGGAACGTTGGAAATTATTGTAGAAGACTATCCGGTCGGAATCGGAGATCAGCTTCGTTAACAGTGTTCCGTAGAATCCGTCGGTAAAACTATTTCCAAAGTAAGCGGCGTAATAGGGCGACGAAGCTCCGTAGCAAAAGATCCGCACGCTGTTCGTCGGAAGTGATTGCGCAGCTTGGAAAATCCTGCCGTTCTCCGCACCCTCTGCGGCCAGCGCGCGCACCCTGGTGCTTGCTCCCCACAGACCCAGCCCCAGCAAACCTGCACACGCGAACCCGAAGACGCGGCGTCCTGGCAGCAACCGCGCCAGCAACAGCAGATTTACCCCGGCCAGCCCCATGGCTGGCACCAAATAACGGCTTTCACGATATTTGCACACCATTGCCATCTGCACCCCTTGCAACGCGGCGACAGTCAGCAGGACGCCGGCAGCCGTTCGCTGGCATGGTTCGCTAGCGTCCGGTGCGCGAACGTACCGGAAATAAATTGCCACTGCCAAACTACCCGCAAGCAGACAAATGAAGGGCAAGTTCTCGGAGGCGAGATAGACGATGTTTGCCATGTAAGATCCAACATCGAGCACGCCCGGCTCACCGGTCCCATAGCGGCCAGTGCGCGTGGCCAACGCGGAGAGCCAGTGCCCGAAGCGCCCCATTGACTTCCAAATGGGCAGCAACCACAAAGCAACGAAGAGCCCGCTCAGACCCACATAGATTCCCTTTCTGCGCCAGCTCGGGATGAGCAGAAGAGGCAGGACCGCCAAGGGGGCGAACGTAATCTTGGTGGTAATTCCCGTCGCACACAACAACGCAGCAGTCGCAATGAACGCCGGGGACCGGAAATCTCCTCCTTGCACGAACGATAGCCAGATCAGCAAACCCAGCAGGACCGAGATCAACACCAACAACGGCTCCGGATTCACCCGCGCCAGGCAATAAACATTCCCGCCCAGGAGCAGGATTGCGCCGTGAAACAAAATGGCTGTCCAGGCCTTTTCGGTCGCCCGATAAATCAGCGCACCTCCCACTACCAGCAGCAGAAGGAGCATCCCGGCCAGGCACAGATTGATCCCATCCAGATACGATTCGCCATGGACGATAGTGTTGACTGCGGTCTCCGTGCTCGTACGGGAAAGATTGGTGATTTTGATCGCAGCCGCCCCAAGCAGGTGCAAAGGAGTGCCGGGATGGTCGATGTGGACCGGGCGTTCACCCAGGGCCAGGTGCAACGAATTGAAGAGATAAACATAATCCGGATCGCTATTGCGCGAATAAAAATAAGGACCGGTAGCTTCTTTGAGGACTACATATCCGGGAACGAGCAACAATGGAAACAGCACGACGCCGAGGTTTCGTAATTTCCGGGACAAGCCTGGCAAGTCTGGCATCCTCTTGATTAAACCCGTCAGTGCCGCCCAAGACGAGCGGTTTTTCGACGAACCCAACCTGCGCGTTGAATGATCTTCTCGCCCGTGTGACACTGCGGGCGAGTCGATGACGCAAATCCGGTTAGTTGGTTTGGTCGCATGGCTGGTCGCGCAAGACTTGGCCCGTGCGGTGTCGCCGGGCGACGCACCCCAGTTGCCTGTCACCGGCGCGCGAATCGTCGAGGTTATTACTGAAGCGCAGTTGCAAAGTGCTATGGGCAATTTGCGCCACGGCGATACTCTGTTACTGGCAGACGGCGCCTACAATCTCACCGGCAGCCTTTATGTGAACGGCCGCCATAACGTCACGATTCGAGGCACGCGCGGCAGCACCAACGTCGTTCTGGCTGGCAAAGGCATGGACAATCCCAATCATGGCGGCGTGCCCGTCGGCATCTGGTCCAACAGCACCAACACCACCATCGCCCATCTGACAATCCGCGATACGTGGGACAACGAAATCATTTTCAACTCGGGCGCGCAGTCCCCCCGGGTCTATTGCGTGCGGTTGCTCGACGCCGGTTCCCAATTCATCAAATCCAATCCGACCGACGTCACTGCCGGAGTTGGCGTGAACAACGGCGTCGTCGAGTACTGCGTCTTCGAATACACCGCCAGTCCGCCCGCCGACCATGGATCCGGTGTCGGTTATTTCAACGGCATTAGTGCGCACGCGGCGCGAAACTGGGTCATTCGCGGCAATCTCTTCAGGAATCTTCACAACCCGGATACCGCCGCCTACCTGTGGAATCCAGCCGTACTGTTCTGGCGCAACTCATCCAACACTGTCACAGAGCAGAATATTTTCATCAACGTCGATCGCGCCGTCGCTTACGGCCTGGACAACTCGACCCCGTATCGGGACCACGCGGGGGGAGTCATCCGCAACAACTTCGTCTATCTCGCGCCCGGCTTGATGAGCGCCGGCCGTCGCGCCGGCTCCGATGGCCTGCTCATTGCGTGGAATTCTCCCGGCACGCAGATCGACCATAACTCCCTCCTGCTCAATGGCAACGCACTGTATGCCATTGAATTTCGTTTCCCGACCACCACCAACGGCGCTGCCCGAAACAATCTCGCCGACGCCCCCATCCGCCTGCGCGACAACGCCGTCGCCATCCTGAGCACCAACCTCCAAACCGCCACGGCTGGAATGTTCGTCAATCCGGCCGCCGGCGACTTGCATCTGCGGCCTTCGGCGACTAACGCGATTGACCGCGCCGCGACCCTCGGTAACGTCACCAATGACTTCGATGGACATCGGCGCCCCAGGGGTGGAGGTCATGATATCGGGGCCGATGAATTCACCACTAACGCCCCGCCTCGAGTTACCCAGTTGCAACTGTCGGCTTCGAACTGCCTGGTGACATTCACCACCCTGTTGGGCCTGAGTTATGACGTGCAACGCGCGGGCGAGATCACCGGCAATGCGTGGTCGCTCGTGGCGGCCGATCTTCCTGGCACCGGTGGAATAGTTCAGGCTGTGGATACCAACGGGACAGCCGAGCCGAGGCGCTTTTATAGAGTCACTCTGTCGCCGTAGCCGTGGAAAACGCTTTGCGAAATCTCTGGACGCTGATTGCGTGTCGTCGCTACGGACTTGCGACTTCCAGAATCTCTTCGGGTTCTGCCGCCAGCGGAAGTATTCGAGGCGCCGCTGCAGGCGCGACAGACGAAGTAACGTGCTTCGGTTGCGCCGAAAGTGACGTTTCCTGTCCGGGCTTGCCCGCGCCGCCAGGCCAGCCATACTTTCTTCATTCATGCGGGTTCTGGTCGCCATAACCGGCGCGAGCGGGATTATCTATGCTCAACGCTTGCTCGACAACATCGACACGGCGCAACACGAGTTGCACGTCGTTATCAGTTCCTACGGCCAGGCTGTGATCGCCCAGGAAACTCCCGGAGGACTGCGCCCGCCCAAGGGGGCCCAGACCCACAGCGTCAAGAGCATGAACGCTCCTTTCGCCAGCGGCTCCAACCCCGTCGATGCCATGGTCGTCATCCCGTGCAGCATGGGCACCCTCGGCCGCATCGCCCACGGCTTCAGCGAAGACGTCCTCCTCCGCACCGCCGACGTCATGCTCAAAGAAAAGCGAAAACTGATCCTCGTCCCGCGCGAAACCCCGCTCAACCTGGTCCATGTCAAGAACTTTGAACTCCTCCTGCTGGCCGGCGCCATCATCCTGCCGGCTAACCCCTCCTTTTACACCCACCCCGCCTCCGTCGAACAAGTCGTGGACACTGTCGTCGCCCGCGTCCTGGACCACCTCGGCCTCCCGCAGAACCTGGCCCCGCGCTGGGGCGAAGAAGAATGATTGTAATCACCGACCTGCGAGCGGGGCCTCGGTGAGGTCATCCTTCCCGCGCCCGCGCTTGGTGTCCACCCTTTAGGGTGCCTGCTTGGAGGTAACATCCCGCCATCCGCTCGTACAAACTGGGGGCACGCATCTCAGGTTGAATCGCCGGAGTTCCGCATTTATTCGGCCCATCAACTCCCTTGACATTGTCGATCGTTGAGTTACAATACTTACAGTTGAAGTCATAGTAAACAATGGGATCATCCGTTATCAGTTTGAGAGTGTCGCCCGCCCAGGCCGCGCGTCTCCAACGCAAAGCCAGGCAGCTTCGCCGCTCTCCCAGCGAAACCGGCGCGATTCTCCTTGATGAAGCTTTGCGCACGGATGAGTTTGCGTTCATCGATTTCAGGGACTCCCCCTTTGGCCGGCAAGCCTGCATCCAAGGCAGTCGCCTCGCCGTGTGGCAGGTCGTGTCGCTGGCTCGAAGCTACGGCGGCGACGCGGCCAGGACCGCCAGGCATTTGGAGTGGCCGCTGATGAAAGTGCAGGCAGCCTTGAACTACGCCAGCGCTTTCCCGGACGAGATTGAGAGCGCCATTCGGGACAGCCAGTCGTACGATTTCCAGAAACTCTCCCGGATGTTGCCCCAGGCCGAAGTGTTTGTCGCGCCGCGAAAGACAAAGTAACGTGCTTCGGCTGCTCACGGACGAACACATTTCTCCTGCAGTCGCAAGACACGCGGCAAAGCAGTGCCGCGGAATTCATATCACCGCGATTCAAAGCTGGGAAGGAGGCCACTTTCTGAACGCTTCCGATGCACTACTCTTGGAGGAAGCCCACAAGCAAAAGCTTACGCTCGCGACATTCGACTTGCGTACCATCCCCGCGCTGTTGCGGGCATGGGCCGTAGAAGGCATTGATCATAGTGGCGTCGTCCTCATCGATGAACGCACCATCTCTCAAAACGATATTGGCGGGCTCGTGACGGCGTTATGCGCCCTTTGGAAGGAGCAACGCCATCTGAATTGGGCCAATCGCGTCGTTTACCTGCGGGCGCCAGATTGAAGTCGCGGCAAACCGGGAGGAGGTGGCTGACTGAGCCCATGCACGCACCGATTTGCCCGACAGGCTGCGAAGCCAAACCATGCCTCCACGTGCTCACTGCGTCACCCTTCCCCGACGCCGACGGTGTCGCGTTTAAGGACGGCTCCCCGTTCGGCTTGCGAGAGGAGGCTCATGGCTGGTTTCCTTGCTGGGCGTCCTTTGGATATTTCTGGCAGGCGTTGCCAGCAGGCCGCCCAGAGTTTGGTGTTCGGCGGCGCGCAACTCATCGAGGCCGAAACACAGGCTATGCGGGTCCTTGCGCAATCGAAAAGTGCGGAACACCCGGTCCCAAAATGAAAACAACGACGAATAGTTTGAGTCCGTCTCCGGCTGCCAATTCGAGTGGTGCACCTTGTGCATGAACGGCGTCACAATGATCATTCGCAGCCACCGGTCCAACCGCGCCGGCAGGCTGATGTTTGCATGATGCAACTGCACAACCGCGAACATTGCTGCCTCGTAAAGCGCCAGTTCCCACAGTCGCACGCCCACCAGCGCAATCACTGGCACGCGCAACATGCACGAAAGGACAATTTCCCCAAGGTGAAAACGGTTCGCCGTCGTCACATCCACTTTCGGGTCGGAATGATGCACCCGATGGAAGCGCCACAGAAACGGCACCCGATGGTTCAACCGGTGCCAAACGTACATCCACAAATCCACCAGCACGAATACGCCGGCCAAATGCGCCCAGGCCGGGAGCCGCGCCCAATGCAGCAATCCGACCTGATGATCCTCGGCCCACCGCGCCACTAACCACCACAGCCCGACACAGATGAAGCCGTTTACGGTCGCGTTCACGACGCCAAGTGCCACGTTCCGCAAGCCGTGCCGTATCCGTTCGCGCGCGGCGCCGGCGAAGTAAGCGAAGAACGGCGCCAACGACTCCCACGTCAAGAGCACCACCAGGACCGCCGCGCTGCCCGTGCTGCGCAGCATTTCATTCGACCAGCCGTTCATCGTCCCTTTCGTGCCCGTGTGAGCTTCCTCGGAGCGGACGATTCGCGCGGCTCCTCACTGGTTTCCACTCTCAAGCCCCCGGCTCTCCAGTCAGGCAGCCCAACCTCCAGACGCCGGGCATTGAAACCGTTTCGCTTCAGCAGCGATACCGCTTCGTCGGACTGCACACAGTAAGGGCCCCGGCAATAAGCGACGATTTCCTGTCCGCGCGGCAACTCACGCCACCGCCGCTTCAGTTCACTCACCGGCACCGACAGCGCCCCCGGAATGTGTCCCGCCCGATACTCCGTCACCGGGCGC
>JAKEEH010000567.1 GCA_022616725.1 Limisphaerales bacterium
GATGCTCATGGCGTCAGGCGGCGTCGTGAACTTCAGCGGGTTGTTGTTGAGCGCTCTTCCACTCGACCCACGACTTGAGCGCGAGCGTCACCAGCGCGAGCGGCGTCGGCAACGAGTTTCTTTACTGGGAGCTACAAGCCATGGCCGAGTCGCGTCGTTTCTACCGCGCGGTTCAAGAGTGAGATTTCCGTTCGAGTGAACGGAAGGCGGGTTTTAGCGCTGAATCTGTGTGTGCGCTAAGACCCGCTGATTCGTTTCAAAGCCTGCCTGCAGCTTTTCGCATTCGCGCGCTCCGCACATTGCTCAAATAACTTACGAACGCTTGAGTCGAATGCCTCTCCAACTTGACGCAATCCTGGCAGAACTAATCGGGGGCGGTAGAATTTTAGCAAGGAGCAGCTTTCTTTCAGATTTCCGGAAACTTCGGTGCGTATTCCCGGCAGGAAGGGTGCAGAAAGGAAAACTTATGAAGAAATCGATGCTTTGGGCGAAGAACATGTTGCCGCTTCAAATCGCGATCCTCGCCAGCGTGGCCAGGCTGGTCGCGATCCCGATATTCACTTCCATAGGGGTCATGGCCACCGCTGACGCAGCCCAACTTCCGCGCCACGTCGAAGGCGAATTGCTGGTCAAGTTCGCCGACGGCTCGCGGGGCGCGGCGGCCGAACGCGCGCGTCAGACGATGCAGCATGAGGTGCGACGCAACTTCGACTTCATCGGGTGGCAGCAAATCCGTTTGCCGCGCGGCGTGAGTGTGGAGGAAGGGCTCGCCAAGTACCGGAACCTGCCGGGCGTGCTGGCAGTCGAGCCCAATTACATCGCCGAAGGCCCTGATCCCATTGTCGATCCAGTTCCACTGGTAAGCGCTGAAACAGCCACTGGGCTGACTCCGAATGATCCCGGATTCCTTGAGCAGTGGGGGCTGGCGAAAATCCATGCCACGAATGCCTGGGAAGTTTCCACCGGCGACAGCAACATCGTCGTGGCGATCATCGATAGCGGCATCAACTACGACCACGAAGATCTCGCCGCGCACATGTGGCGCAACCCGGGAGAAATCCCGGCCAATGGCGTGGACGACGATGGGAACGGCTATGTGGACGACGTCTATGGGACTGATCTGGCGGACGATTTTTATGGCAACGACACCGACCCAAGAGACCAAGGAATTCCCGTTTATCACGGCACCGGATGTGCCGGCATCATCGGCGCGTTGGCGAACAACGGCCTCGGCATCGCCGGCCTGAACTGGAACGTGCAATTGATGGCCGTCAGGACACTGGGGACCAATAACTTTCATACAGGAGCCACCGTCCTTGAAGCTTACGGTTACGTCACGCTGATGAAGAACCGCGGCGTGAACATCAAGGTGATCAATATGAGTTATGGCAGCGGCCCCTTTGCACAATCGCACTCCGATGCCTTGAGCCAACTCGCCGCGCGCGGGATCGTTGGGGTTGCCGCGGCCGGAAACTCGACAAACAATAACGACGTAGTACCCGATTACCCGTCCTGCTACGACGTCCCAGGCTTGGTCGCAGTCGCCGCGACGGATGAAAACGATAACCTCCGCACGTTTTCGAACTGGGGCAGCACCAATGTCGATCTGGCAGCGCCGAGCATCGTTCCGACGACCGGCGGACCGGGCACCAACGTTTACACTATCTTGCGGGGAACCTCTTCTGCGGCTCCGCATGTCGCCGGGGCCGCGGCGCTGCTCTTTGCCACGTATCCCGACGCCACTCCCGAGGAAGTGAAACTTGCGTTGCTGGAAACCGTGGACCTCATCCCGGCACTTACCAACCGCGTGGTGTCGCATGGCCGGTTGAATGTCGGCCGCGCGATCGTTCATTCCGACCTCAATAACGGTCCGCCGGTGATTTACCGCCAACCGCAGAACCAAATCGCGGTGCTCGGACACAGCGCCAGTCTTTCAGTCGGAGTCCGTGCAAGAGGTCCTTTGTTCTATGGGTGGCGTTTCGGTTCCAACCCCGGTCCGACCACGACTAACAGCATCCTCGTGATCGACAACGTCACGTTTGGTCACGCAGGCGAGTACTCCGTTGTCGTAGTCAATGCGCATGGTTCTGTCGTGAGTCAGGTCGCCACGCTCACGGTCACCCCACTGCTGATTAGCAATCACCCGCAGAACCAGGCTGTGCGTCTGGGATCCAGCGCCAGTTTCTCCGTCACTGCGCTAAGCCCTCAACCGCCAACCTACCAATGGTACTTTGAAGGCTCGCCTGTTTCCGGCGCCACCGGTTCCAATCTAACCGTCACGAATGTGCAATTCGCTGCCGAAGGCTTCTACACCGTCGTCGTAAGTAATTCCTACACCTCGGTCACCAGCGCCCCGGCACGGCTCAGCGTGCTGATAGGTCCCGCGCAGCACGCCTACATCAAAGCCTCTAATCCCGATGTGGACGACAATTTCGGCTTTGCGCTCGCCATCTCGGGCGACACGATGGTGATCGGCACTCCCTTCGAGGACAGCGGCGCTATCGGTGTGAACGGAGATCAAAACAACAACAACTCCACGAACTCCGGCGCGGCTTACGTTTTTGTGCGCGACGGTGACACCTGGATCCAACAGGCCTACCTCAAAGCCTCAAACACCGACGGGAACGACCAATTCGGCAACGGGGTCGCCATTTCGGGCGACACCATTGTCGTCGGCGCTCCTTTCGAGGACAGCGGCGCCATCGGGGTGAACGGGGATCAAAACAACAACAGCTCCACAAACTCCGGCGCA
>JAKEEH010000122.1 GCA_022616725.1 Limisphaerales bacterium
GGTCACCAAAATAGCCTGGACAAGGTAGTTTGGCACCGGAGGGGCGCCGGCGCTTCCAATGGGCGCCGCGGTCGGCAGTGGCGGCGCAGCCGGAGCCGGAAAGGCCCCGGCGAACTCTGGAAACGATCCGAGCGGCTTCCATTCGGTGCTTTCCGGTCCTTGCGCGAGGGTGTGGGCATTGGCCCGCCCTTCGGCAACCCAGCGGCGTATTTCCTCAACCGACGCCGGCCCATATTCCCGTCCATCAGCCCCGCGAATCTTGTACATGCGAAACAACTGCCGAAAACAACCCGCTCCTGTCAAGAAGCGTAAATGAAATGGCGAATGTGCCTGCGAAGAATTGGCCAGGACCCGCTACGAACCCTTCTTTCTTATGCCTCTTTCTCCTTGACTTCTCCCTTGCGCAACTGGGATGCTACTAACAGTCACCGCAATCGCGTCGCCTCAGGGATCCCGCCCGATCATGCCGCGGAGATTCATCCCGGCAACGTGCTCGTCCTATCCCGACGCCTTCGATGGCGTGCGTGCCAGCGTGCGTTACGTGGTGGATCGCGGCTCGCTCATTCAATGCGTGGTGCTGGCACAGCTTAATGAGAGCTGCCGGCGCCGAATGAAGGGTGAAGTGTTGAAGAGTGGAAGCGTTAACTGTTAGAGTGCGGCTCATGCCCGTCGCACATCGCTTCAAAGAAATCACATCGGCGCTTCCCGTTGTTGGCACCGCGGTGTTGATCGTTCTGGCCCTGGCGTGGAGCGGGGCGCCGGGCGGGGCGGCGCAAACGAAGTCAAGGAACGTTTTCCTCATCACCGCGGACGGGTTGCGATGGCAGGAGGTGTTTCGCGGGGCCGAGGAGATGCCGCTGACGAAGGAGTTTGGGAATTTCGGCAACAGCAACACGATCCGGACGAATTTCTGGCGGGAGACTCCGGAGGCGCGGCGTGAAGCGTTGCTCCCGTTTTTGTGGGGCACGGTGGCGAAGCAGGGGCAGTTGTGGGGGAACCGCGACAAGGGGAGCGAGGCGCGTGTGTCGAACGGCCATAATTTCTCGTATCCGGGCTACAACGAGTTTCTGACGGGCTTTGCAGACCCGAAGATCACCAGCAATGACAAGAATCTGAACGCGAACACGAATGTATTTGAATGGCTGCATTCGAAAGCGGCTTTCGCCGGGCACGTCGCGGCAGCAATCAACTGGGACGTGCTGCCGTGGATCTTGAACGCCCCGCGCGCCGGGTTCCCGGTGTGGAGCGCGTGGGATGTGCCGGACGGAACCCACCGCCTGGCCGTGCCGAAGGCACTCACTGAACTGGCCGAGCGCAGCCGCACGGTCTGGGCGAATGTGGTGCTGGATACGTTCGTGGGTTACGCCGCCAAATACGCCGTGCGCACGCTCAAGCCGCGCGCGATGTATGTATCGTTTGGCGAGACGGACGACTGGGCGCATGAAGGGAATTATGAGCGTTACCTCAAGGCCGCGTGAGTTCGACCGCTTTCTTGGCGAGCTATGGACGCTGGTACAGTCGCTACCGGAGTATCGTGGAACAACGACGTTTCTTATCACGGTAGATCACGGGCGCGGGCCAGGTCCGGTGGCGTGGAAAAACCACGGCAAGGAAATCGCCGAATCTGCCTACACCTGGTTCGGCGTGATCGGGCCGGATACGGCGCCGCTGGGGGAGCGCAGCAACACGCCGCTGGTAGTGCAAGCGCAGGTGGCTGCGACTGTGGCGGTGTTTGTCGGGGAGGATTTCCACGCTGCCATTCCGAACAGCGCGCCGCCCGTAGCGGGATTGGTGGGTGGGGCGGTGGCTGGTGATCAGTGACTTTGAGGGGGTTATTGAACTGACCCGCTTTTCAGCATCAGCGACGCCCTTCCATCCACAGCAGGAAAGCGCCAGGTCGCATGATTGGGATGCCGAAGGGCTTTTCAAGAGCCAACAAATCCCGGTCATAGCTAACAATCGCATGTGCTCCGACTGCCAGCGCCGCGGCGATAAATCTTTCGTCCTTTAGGTCTCGCGATCGTTGCTGGCCCAAAGGAGACGGCTCCGCCCAGAGCGCCTTGGCACGTACCCAGGCTAATGCGCCGAAGGCGTTCGCCAGCGGTGCTTCTTGCGCGAGTACTTCGGGAACACGGGACTCGTACTCGGCGGCGATCTCCTCAGACACTACCAATCTGCACTGCCTTCTTGCGACGAGTGCGAGGCACTGGTGGGCGGGGCCGCGCCAGCCTATGGCGCTGATGAGGACACTGGTGTCAAAGACGACAAGGATCACCTCTTGCGCCCGGCTTGAACTGCACTCTCAATACGTCGGATATCATCTTCGGCTTCGGGCCGATTATGGCCACCTGCAAACGCCCGCTCGAAGACCTTGAGCTCCTCGGCCAGCTCACCAGCTTCCATTTGACGCAGGGCCTCGCGAACGACTTCGCCAGCGTCTTCGTACCGCCCGCTTTTGACCTTTCGATCGATGTAGCCGCTTAACTCGCCTGGCAGCGACACTCGTATCGTTTTGTTAGCCATACACCCAAGGTAAGTCGCGGCAAGAACCTGTCAATGATTCGGGTCCGGTTACTCGAACCGTTCACGGCATTAGTGGTGTGGTACCTGTTAAGTTGCGCCTTGCACGCCGATTGGTGGGGCGGTGTTTCGATTCTTCCGTTTGTCAGTTCAGTGCCGCAGGTACTTGACGACGGCCTCGGTGCGGGTGTGGACGTGAAATTTTTCGTAGATGCGTTGAGTGTAAGTGCGGACGGTGCCCATGCTGATGCCCATTTGGGCGGCGATCTGTTTGTAGAGAAGACCCTTGACAAGACATTCCAGCACTTGTCTTTCCCGTTCCGAGAGCTGGGCGTCGGCTGGAGCCTGCGGCCGGGGCTTCTGGAAAAATGCCACGACCTTGCGCGCAATCTGGCTGGACATCGGTGAGCCGCCTTCGTGCACCTCGCGGATGGATTCCAGCAGTTTGGCCGGGCGGACGCCTTTGAGCAAATAGCCGAGGGCGCCGGCGGCCAGCGCCTGGAAAATCAACTCCGTGTCCTCGAAGGCAGTGAGGATGATGCACTTGCTGGAGGGCGTGCTCGATTTGAGCTGGGCGACACACTCAATACCGCTCTTTCGCGGCAGGTTGATGTCCATGAGGATGACGGCGGGCTTAACGAGCGGCAGATCGCGCAAGGCTTCTTCGGCGCTGCCGTAAGTGCTCACGCACCGAAAGCCGCGCGTGTCCAGGTAGCGCGCGAGCGTCTCCCGCAGGCCATCGTCGTCCTCCACGATGGAAACAGTGATATCCATTTCAATGGGTCTGAACGCTGACAATCTGCATCAACCGGGCCGTCTGCGACAGTCAGACAAAAGGAGGACAAGCGGAAACGCCAAACACCAAACAGCAAAAACCAAACGCCCCAAAATGATCATGAATCTCTCAAAGGCACCGCGAAGGTAACGGAAGTTCCCTTTCCAGGCATACTCGCCTGGGCGCACTCGCCGCCAATGCTCGCCAGCCGCTCCCGCATGTTCAGCAAACCGTCGCCCCCACAGTGCGCCGGGTTCCCGTTCGACGTCACGGGCGCCAGGACTTCGAAACCTCGGCCATTGTCCTCAATGGTTATGCGTAGCGAGGCGTCGTCCATGGCAAAGGCGATCTGCACCCGGTTCGCGGCGGCGTGCTTCAGAACGTTGTTGAGCGCCTCCTTGACCGCGCAAAAGAGATTGTGGCGCACGTCGGCCGAGAGCCGCCGGGCAGGGAATTCCTCTGGCAGTTGCAGTTCGAGTTCAACGGGTGTCAGTTCGAAGAACTCCTCCGCGTGCCGGCAAATGTAGTGCGCAAGGCTTTCCAGCGTATCGTTGCGCGGACTGACCGCCCAGACGATCTCGTCCACTGTACGAATGACGTCCCGCGCGGCTTCGGAGACTTGATCGATTTGCTGGCTGACGTCGGAGGCCGGGCCAAGGTTGCGGCTGGCGATATCGCTCAGAAACGAGATGCGACTAAGCTTGCCGCCGATTTCGTCATGCATGTCCTGGGCGATGCGCATCCGCTCCTTCTCCACCGCGTGAGCTTCCTCCAGACGGCGCAGTTTGCGGCGCAAGTGTCGTACGGAGAAGAAACGGACGATTCCGCCAAGGCTACCGGCGGCGGCGATGCCAGCGATGGACAGGAACCATCCGCGCTGCCAAAACGGCGTGTGGATGCGGAAGGCGAACGTATCGCCCGCCTCGTTCCAGATACCGTCATTGTTGCAGGCGATGACCTGGAATCGGTACTCGCCCGGGGAAAGTTTCGAATAAGTTGCCGAGCGCGCCACGCCCGCTTCGGTCCAGTCGGAGTCGAAGCCGTCGAGGCGATACTTGAAGCGGACCCGTTCCGGCGCGGTGAGGCTGAGCGCTGTGTAAACGAAATCAAGCCGCCGCGTGCCATAAGGCAGTTCGGCGGCTGCCCCGTCCCTGGCGGCCGCTGTCGGTTTGCCATCGGCGCGGATCTCCTCAATGCGGACTGGCGGAGGCGTCAGATTCATTTTGAGTTTCAGCTCGGCCGGATCCACCATTACCAGCCCCTTGGCGGTTGGAAACCAGAGTTTGCCATCCCTGGTTTTCAAACCCGCGGGGAAAAAGCCATGCGAGCACTCGGCGCTGAGCATTCCTTCGCCACGTCCACAGGCAAACACTTCAAGGGCGCTCTTTCGGCCTGCGGCGACGGCGCGAAATTCATCTTTGGCAATGCGCATCAGCCCCCGATTGCTCCCCAGCCAAAGGTTGTCATCTTCGTCTTCGAGCACCTGCGAGATCGTGTTGTCGAGAAGCCCGTGATCGGTGGTAAACACCGACAGCTTTCCATCCTGCCAGTAACACAGCCCGGCGGCGGTGCCGATCCACATTCTGCCGCCCCTGCCTTCGTGCAGGGTGCGGACAAGGTCGGTGGGTAAACCGTCGCGGCGTGTCACCCACGTGACGACGTCATCCTTGAGCCGGGCCACACCCAGGCCGTGGGATGCAATCCAGAGCGCGCCCTCGCGATCCTCGAGCAATGCAGTGACGTGTGACCGCAATTCCCGCCCTCCGATGGGCACAGCGCTCATGACGTTGCTGGCCACGACTTTGTAGAGCCCGTAATAGGACCCCGCCAGAATGTTGCCCGCCCGGTCCTCGAACAGCGCCGTGATCTTGTCTATTCGCGCAAAGGTCCCGACCGCGGGCAAGTAGCGCGTGACGCTGCCCTCGTGGAAGCGCATCACGCCATCGCCGAAGGTGCCGACCCAAACCGCGCCATCGCGGGCGCGCATCACGCATTCGACAGGAGCTTCGCCGCGCTGGACACCTCCATCGAAAGGGCGAAAGTCGCCGGGCTTACCCTGCATCAGCCGGCCATCGCTCAGCCCGACCCAAAGGCGTCCTTCGGGGGTTTCGCGCAACGCCAGAACGGCGTCGTCGGTCAAACCGTCGCGCGCGGTATAGGTCGTCAAGACACGCCGCTTGATGCGGCCGAGCCCGGCGGTGCCGGTGCCGACCCACAAGTTGCCTTCGCGATCCTCAAACAAGGCGCGGATTTCGGCGCGGGCCAGCTTGCTATGCCCCGCGACGGGGTTCCAGCGCCCATCGCTGAAGCGGCGCAACCCCTTGCGCGTCCCAGCCCAAAGATCACCGGCGCGTCCTTCGCAAAAGGCTACTACCTCCGCATTGGCGAGCCGGGCAGACGCATCGCTGCTGGACCATTCGCCGGCCGGATCGCGGCGCCAAATGCGGCTCATCGTGCCGACCCAGACATTGCCACCTCGGTCCACATGGACAGCTCGAATGGGCACCCGCGCCTCCGCGCCCAGAAAATGCGTCCGAAAGTCGGGAAATTGAAGCGCGCGCAAACTGACCCAGTCCGCGACCCACAACTGTCCATCATGATCGAAAGCAGTACTCCAGACGGAATTGGCCGCGTTGGTGAATCCATTTGCCTCGGTCAGCCATGCGACACGCCCGTTTTTCAGTTGACCTACGCCACCGCGGGTGCCGAACCACAAGACTCCCGCAAGATCCTCGGTGATGCACCGGATGACATTGAAGGAGGACCCCGGAGCTTCGGCAAAGGCTTTGACGAAGTTCCCGTCTTTGTAATGCATGAGGCCCGCGCCGTCCGTGCCGAGCCACAGCCGACCGCTCCTGTCGGCGTACAGACAGAGCACGCGGTTGGCCTGCTGATTCACGGGGTCATCGGGGCCGATCCGGAGAAAGCGGACGCCATCGAACCTGACAATCCCGTCATGCGTGCCGCACCAAAGATATCCATCCGGAGTCTGGGCGATTCCGGTAATGGTGTTGCCGGGCAGTCCATCCTCGGTCGTCCAAAGGTCCACCAGGTAATCGGAAAAAGCGTCATCGGGAGTCGATCTGGAGGAGGCTGGCGGTTCGGTGGCGGCAAACACGATCGGGCCAGCCATGAAGGCGCACATGGCAAATGGAGCGCAAGAGAACGCTCCCCGCAGCAAGCCATGGATCATACCCCATCGTGCCCTATCGATGCTGAATAAGCAAGATCAGGGGCGCAGTGCGGATCAAACCGCGCTCAACTCCCGCAACACCCGGCAGAGGGCAGCGAGGCGGGGCATCTCGACTTTGACAGATCGCGCCTGCCGGAGCGGTTCCAGGAACAGCGCATCAAGCTCAAGTGGCAACCCGTTCTCAAAGTCCAGCACCGTGGAAGGCTTATAGGCGCCCATCGTGAGAGTGCGTTCGACCTGTTTGTCGGCCAGAGAATGGGGGACCTGGAATTGAAAGCCGCGCGCGGCGGCGATCACTTCGAGCATCAACTCGCGAACGATCGCGGCCCATCGCGGATCGGCAAGGAGTTTGTCGGTAGTCAGACAAGGCTGTGTTCGGCGTGCGGGCTTATCGTTGAGGATCGAGTCGAGTCCCGCGGAACTGGCGACCCCTAATCCGTTGAATGGAATATTCCAAGCCAACTTCTCCCAATGGGCACGCGCGAGGTTGTCCGTTACGTCGCACGGGACGCCTGCATGGCGGAACATGGTGGCGATGTCGTGCGTGCGCGGTTCGGGCCAGCGTTGGAATTCGCCGATGATGATGTGCCCATGATCAATGTGATGAATGACTCCGGGCGCGATGCGGTTGAGACAGACGAAAGCCAGGCCGCCCATGATCTGTTCGACGGAGAACAGCTTTGCGAGACGCTCTTCGTTGCCGAGGCCGTTTTGCAGCGTCAACACCGCCGTGCCGGAGGAGACGAGCGGCGGGAGTAATTTCGGAAACTCATCGTTGGCAGTCGTCTTCAGCCCGATGATTACAAGATCGCAGGGGCCGATCGTTTCCGGGGCGCGAGCGCATTTGGGACGGACGTTGAAGTCACCGTCTTTGCTGTGGATCGTGACACCACGCCGACGGACGACGTCGTAGTCCGAGCGCAAAAGGAAGTGAACCTCCCGGTTGTCGCGGGCGAGTTTCGCGCCGTAAAAGCTCCCGAGGGCGCCGCAACCAACAATGGCGATCTTCATGTGCCGTATATTCCGCCTCTTGTCTCGCACTTCGACTGGCGTATGTCCACTCAATCGAGGAGTTCGCCCGCGTTGCCAATTGGCTTCCCCTGCGCCACACTGACGGCGGATGAGCAAACGGTTTTACATCACGACGGCCATTGATTATGTCAACGGCCAGCCGCACCTCGGGCACGCCTACGAGAAGATCGTCGCGGACGTGATCGCACGAGCGCAGCGCAGCCTGGGCAACGAGGTTTTTTTCCTCACCGGGCTGGACGAGCACGGGCAGAAAGTGCAGCAAACCGCTCTGGGGGAAGGAAAGAGTCCGCAGAAATATTGCGACGAACTGGCGGCGGATTGGCGCGCGTTGGCGGATACGCTCAAGCTTTCCATCGATGACTTCGTGCGCACCACCGAGATGCGCCACAAAGGAGTCGTGCAGGCCATCCTTAGCCGGCTCGAGGCGTCGGGCCACTTTTACAAAGCTGAATACACCGGTTGGTATTCGACAAAGGAGGAAACTTTCCTCACCGAAAAGGATCGGCGAGCGGACGGCACTTTTGACCCGAGCTATGGCGAAGTGATCGAGCTTGCAGAGGAGAATTATTATTTCAAGCTGCGCCGGGAACAGGAGTGGCTCATTGACTATATCGAGAACACTCCCGGTTTCATTCAACCGTCCTATCGGCGCAATGAGGTGCTCGGGTTCCTGAGGAACAACACGCTCGAAGACCTCTGTTCGACGCGGCCGGCGGCGCGGCTCAATTGGGGCATCCCGGTGCCGTTCGATCCGAGCTACGTCACTTACGTCTGGTTCGACGCACTTGTGAATTATATCAGCATTCCCGCCGCGCATGGTGACCCGGTGGTTTGCTCCGCGCTGGGACTAGCGACGGAAGGCGCACCGGGTTTGTCGCTTTGGCCGGCGGACGTGCATTTGATCGGCAAGGACATTCTGAAATTTCATGCGGTCTTCTGGCCGATCATGCTCAAGGCGATGGGATTGCCTTTGCCCAAGACGCTATTAGTGCATGGCTGGTGGCAAAAGGATGGCGAAAAGATGAGCAAGACCACCGGCAACGTCGTCGAGCCGGGAAAGGTGATCGAGGAATGGGGGGTGGACGCCTTCCGCTATTACGTGGTGCGCGAACTCGATATCGGGCCGGATGGAAACTGGACGGACACCGGGTTCAAAGCGCGCTACAAGGCCGAGCTGGCGGATGGCTTGGGGAATCTGGTTAACCGGTCGCTCTCGATGCTCAAGCGGTATCGCAACGGGGTTGTCCCAAGGCGATCAGATGAGCTTGCGCCTGATGCCGAAAAGGTAGTGGCGGAAACGAGGCGCCTGCTGAGCGAATACCAACTTCAAGAGGCGCTGGAGACGATTTGGCGTCTTGTGACACGCGGCAATCAGTATGTTGACAAGACGGCGCCCTTCAAGCTGGCCAAAGATCCGGCACAAACCAAGCGAGTGGACGAGGTGCTGTACAATCTGGTGGAAGTGTGCCGGATTCTGGCAGTGTTGCTCTGGCCTTTTGTCCCCGAGACGTCGAGTAAGATATTCAATCAACTCGGCGTTGCCGGCGCCCCTGATAAGCTGGCGCACGCAGCGTGGGGCGGCCTGCCGGCAGGACACACGATCGGCGAGATCGCCGCGCTGTTTCCGTGGCGGGAAGCGAAGCCGACGGCGTGATTGGAAACTCTGCGGGCGAGCAACGTCATTAGATTAGGAAAGATGAGCTATGCTACCGTTGCGCGATGATGTCCCGGCGAACACCTATCCAGTGGTGACGGTGACGATTATTGCGCTGAATGTTTTGGTCTTCCTCTACGAGCTGCTTTTGGGCTCAAAGCTCGAATACCTGCTTTTGGACTGGGCGATTGTACCCGCGCGCTATACAGAGCCGGACGTGGCGCGCCACTTCACGATTGTCGAGCAGGGAATCCCGTTTCTGAGTTCAATGTTTCTGCACGGCGGATGGGTGCACCTGTTGGGGAACATGTGGACGCTCTGGATTTTCGGAGACAATGTGGAAGACCGGCTTGGGCATAAGCGGTATTTGGGGCTTTATTTGCTCTCCGGACTGGCTGCGGGGCTGATGCACATCGTGACCAACGCGAATTCCGGTGTGCCGACAATCGGTGCCAGCGGCGCGGTCGCAGGCGTGATGGGGGCATACTTCCGATTCTTTCCTCATGCGCGCGTGGAGACGGTTATCCCGCCATTGTTCTTCGGGCCGATCTTTGTTTTGCCGGCCGTAGTATTTCTCGGATGGTGGCTATTGCTGCAGTTCTTCAACGGCACGATGACCCTGCTGGCCGGGTCGAGCGATTTTGCCGGGGTGGCATGGTGGGCACACGTCGGGGGTTTTGGGCTGGGGTTTGCTTTGGTATTGTTTGCGCGGCGGAAAGTCCCGCCTCGCGTGCGCTTTCGCTATGAAGAAGAGTGACGAGTGACCAGTGAGTAGTCACTCGTCACTCTTCTTCGTGCCTTGGTTGTTAACTCTTTCCTCGTGTCTTAGCGTCTTTGTGGTTAAATCGGACGCAATGATGATCGATCTAATCACCCAACGCCCGCGCTCAATACTGGCGCTGGCGATGTTGTTGACGAACATCCCGCAGCAGCTTCCAGCAGCGCCCGATCAGGCCAAAGCGACGCCGCTTGAAATTGTCCTGGTGGAGGCGCCAATGGTCACGCCTGCGACGGTGGCGCAGTGGAAAAAGGAAAAGTTTCACGCGGTGGCGGTCGTGCTGGACGAGCAAGCCGAAAAGCGAAGCTATGCCGATTGCGCGCGTCACATTTCCGAGGCCGGCCTGGATCTTTACTGCTGGATCGAGGTCGCCCGGAACCCGAAGATGGCGGCCGCGCATCCCCGATGGATGGCCGCGTTGGGCTCGCATGACGACTGGCAGAAGAATTTTCCGAACGCGCCTGAGCCGGCGATTGGCGAAGTGGCCAAGGCGTTCCCGTGGGTGCCAATTGTCTATGCCGAAGCTTTTGACGCGCACCTTGCGCGCATCGAGGAGTTGCTCCAGCGCCTGCCGAATACCTGGCGCGGATTGCTGCTGAACGATCTCCAGGGCGGCCCCAGCGCCTGCGGATGCGGCAACGTGCAATGCCGCTGGGCGGTTGATTACCACGTTCCCTCAACGGCGGCGAAGTTGCCCGGCGCCGACGCCGCGGCCCGGTTTACCGCCGAGGTGCGCCAGCGGCTGGGAGATAAACCAGTGATTCCTGTCTGGACAACCGAGTGCGCCGAGGTCGATCTCCCGCCGGACAAAAACCGAGGCCGTCCTGGCACTGGAATGTGCGGCACGGTCGGGTGCGCGACGAGCGCGTGTTCGGAGGTGTTTGCCCGACAGTGGACGGCGCTGACCTCAGATTATAGTGGACCGATCGGACTGTTGGCAGCGCATACGTCACTGTACAGAACGCAAAAAGAGTTTGGAGGTGGGACGGGATGGGTCACCAACGCGATGGCATACTTAGATTACACTCTTCCCGCAAAAGGCGCAAAAACCGTTTCTCCAGATCGCCTTTGGGTGGTGGTTGAGGGTTTGCGCCAGGATGAGGAAACCATCGCGCGCACGGCGGCGATTAAGTCCGGCGCCGGCGCCGTCATCGTGGCGCGTGTCAAGATTGACCAGTCCTACGAGCCGCGAATAGTGCGCAAGTGACCTTCGATTCGTGAGCGGTTTCCGCGCTGTCAGGTAGCCGCAACGAAGGAGTAAACACGGCGGCTGCCCTCCGCGACATCCGCCTGGCTCATCTGCAGGTTCACCAACTCACGGCAGGCATCCGCATTCGGATAGCCCTGGGCGCTGGAAAGCTGCAACCACTTGAATGCCTCGATGCGGGCTTCGTCCGCCTCAGCTTTCGGCAGCGTCAGGCTCGCCCGAAAGCATCGGTCACCGAGATGGTACTGCGCGGCTGGGTCGCCCTGCGCCGCGGCGCGCGAAAACCATTTTGTCGCCTCAGACAGATCACGCTCCACGCCGTCGCCGGCCGTGTACATCAACGCGAGATTATTTTGCGCCATCGAATTTCCTTCTTGAGCGGCTTTGCGATAGCAGCTCGCCGCGGCTGCCGGCAGGTCGCTGTTCGAGAATAACGCCCCGAGATTATTTTGCGCCTCGGGCCCGTCTGCATCCGCGCGGCACTGGAGTTCCTGCGCCGACACGGCTCGCGGACGAAATAGCATCCCAGTGAACAAGGCTTTTTTGAACATTGCTCACGATAACGGATCGGAAGCTTAAGGCAACAAAAAGTTTGCTCGCGCAAATTCAGGTGCTCCACGACGCCCAAAGATATTTTAAAATAAATCTTGCGCTGGAGAACAACCCGGACGAGTATGCGGCGTCTGTTGGATAACTAGTCTCTTCCAAGGCATGGTGGATCTTCAGGTGAACTCAGTTCAGTGATGATTTGAAACCCGGTGGTCGGGAACATTTTGGATAATCAAGGGTCGGGTCGAACAGCAACTATCACTGATATATGAATAATAAGTTATTTGTCGGAAATCTTTCCTTCAATACCACGGAAAACGATCTGCAGGACGCCTTTGCCGCCCACGGCACCGTCACGGAGGCCAACCTGGTCACCGATCGCATGACCGGCCGGGCGCGCGGGTTTGGGTTTGTGACCATGAGCACGGACGAGGAAGCAACCAAAGCGGTGGAAGCCCTCAATGGCGCTCTGCTCGACGGGCGTAACCTGACCGTCAACGTCGCTCGCCCACGCGAAGAACGCGGTGGTGACAGTCGCGGTTCGCGCCGCGAGCATAGTGGCGGACGCAACCGTTACTAATCAAAGCTCAGCGTCAAAGTTCATCGGCGGCGTCGGATTTCGGCGCCGCTCTTCCGCCGATTCCCGCAGGTCGAGAAGGAATTCAGATAAGCGCGCGTTTGAAACCTTTCCATTCTCCATTGCGCGAGTAGGTGCTCGGCTCACTGGGTCGGCGAGACGATCCGGTAGAATTGTGAGCTGCCCGCCCCGGAGTCGTTCACTTGGCGCGTGCCAGTAGTGGGTTCAGATGAAACGTCCGAAAGCTTCGTCCAGGTGTTTGATGTCAAAAGGCTCCGCTGCTGCACGGTATAGGTGGAGTACGCGAAGCCTGTGAAGCGGATGGTGGTTGTCGTGCCGGTCCGCTGCACGGACTCGACACGAATCAGTTGCCTGCCCGGGTTCGGCGTCCCTGCAGTCCAGTTAATCGGGTCATTCCCGTATTCTTCTGGTTTCATGCGCTGCAAAGCCGGTCCGTCGCCGTCGGGAGACAGGGGCCAGGGAGCGGAATCGAAGTACTTTACGCGGTCCACAGCTATGTAAGGAACCAGCCCGGCATCGGGCCGCCCCGGCGCTTGCGGCGGGTCTGGCTTGTACAGTTCCACGCTGCCGTCGCCGTTTTGCAGCTTGCCCTTGTATGGACCGAAAATTTGCGCGTCCGGCGGAACGCCATATTTCGCGCGAAATGCGGCCAACTGGACGACATCGACCGTGGGATTAAAATTCACCACCAGCATGTAGGCGCCGGACGCCAGCGAGACGTTCTGGGGAAAATCAAAGTCCACCACGCCGCGCAAGCGCCAGGTGTTGGTGCGCCCGTCGGCAAACGGATAAACCGTGGGGTCGTAAAGCAACACCTGTGACGAACTCGCATTGTATAGCTCTATGTATTCATCTATACTGTTGTCAAGTGAATTGGTGGGGGTGACGATGTCCGGCGGGTGGTACATGATTTCGCTGATGACAATCGGGCCAATCTTTGGATACGCGTTGCTGGCTCCCGCGCCGGTGCGGAATTGAGTGACAGACGTTGGGTTGCTGACGCCAAAGGTATGACGGCTCATGGGAACGAAATCCGTCGTGCCAGCGGAAGTCACATAGCGGCCGAAAGACACGCCGTTTTCCGCCGGACCGAAGTCGCGGCTCGTGCGGAAAAATGTCAGGTTGCCAGCGGCGTCAGCGGTGTGGAGATAAACCTGATCGCCACGGGCCGAGTTGAGCGTAAAGCTGCGATTCGTCCCAAAGCCATTGGAATTGAAACCCTGAATGCTGCCGGGATTCTCGTAAAAGACTTTATAACCGCCAGCCGGGACTTCTGTCGGAATAGGAATGCGAAACTTCTTGGGATCGTCCTTGGAGTTGCTCAACCACCAGCCTCCAACCTGCACCGGCGCTGCCGTGGGGTTGTAAAGCTCGATCGCGTCTTCGAGCGGCGGGTCGGTATGCGTCAGGACTTCGTTGATAATTATGTCTGTCAGCAATTGAAAGTTGCTGGCCGCCGGAGTCGATCGCCCCACTGCGAAAAAGACCAGGTTTGTGCCGCCGTCTGGAAGCCGGCCATAGGAGACGCCATTCGTCTGCTGGCCGAAATCGACACGATCAATGAAATTAACACGATCCGGCCGGTAGAGGACGACGCGCTCGCCGGCGGCGCGAAGCTGGAAATCGACGTGGTCGGCGTCATTGTTGTCGAGGTCGTCGGCGATGAATTGAATGAACCCTCCCGGCGCGATGAAAGAAAGGTTCGGTATGGTGCGGTTGGTCGGCGCCGTAGCCGCGTCGCTCCAGATCAATCCTCCTACCGACACGTGGTTGGTGGTGTCGCCGTTATAAAGCTCGAACCAGTCGTCCCCGCTCGACGGGCTCGCCATGATCTCGTTCACTTTCAACAGATTGTCCGAGCCCAAAGGCATGGCCTGGTTCGGTAGTTCGAAGGTCGGCTGAGTTAATGCCCATGCACCCGTGCCATCTGGCACGCGCCCGATGGTCTGGTCGGTGACTTGCAGCCCAAAAGCAATCGTGTCCTGAAGCAGCGAACCACTGAAACTCGCGTTGTAGAGGGATACGTCGTCGCTTTGGTGATTTAACGTGAAGCGGGTATGAATCCCCGGCGAATTCGTCGCGTCGTCAAGCCAGACGACCAAGTAACCGCCCGCAGGAATGACCGTGTTCGCTGGAAAAACAAATTTGCGCGGTTGGGAGACGGCATCGGTGATGCTCCAATCCGCAATGTTTACGGGTGCGCCGGAGGTGTTGCGAAGCTCAACCCAGTCAGGGTAGGCGCCATCGTTCGCCACGGCAGATTGGTTATTGGCCATGATTTCGTTAAGGACGACCTGGGCGGGCGTGAATCCCGCTGACAGCAGGAGCCAGACAAACAAAAGTTGAAGCGTTGACGGCTTGAAGGGCTCAAAGGTCAGAGAAGCGATTCGCCATGGGCGATTCGCCGCTCGTGGCTGGATGGCGCGCGAAAACACGTCCAATTTATACAATAAAATCGCGTGTTCGCCAAACGGGATTTAGCGAAGATAAGCGCAAACAGAAGTTGAAACTTTGCGCAAAGCAGGGCAAACAAAGGCAGGGACATGAATCTCGATGACGCACAACGGCAGCAGGTGATGAAGTGGATTGAGGACGGGCTGAAAGTTTCAGAGATCCAGAACAAGTTGGCCTCAGACCTCGGGCTGCGAATGACCTACATGGAAGTTCGCTTGCTGCTCGACGATTTGAAGCTGAAGCCGAAGGACAAGGAGGCGCCGGTTGCGCCCGCCGGAGCGCTTAATGCCAAAGCTGCGCCGCCCTCCGGCGCTCCGGCGCCAGCGGGGCCGGAAGAGCTGCCCGAGGAAGCGCCCCCGGGAGGCGGTGGTGTGTCGGTGACGGTTGACCAGGTGACGCGACCCGGCGCGATCGTCAGCGGCAAAGTACTCTTCAGTGATGGTCAGGCCGCGGATTGGTATCTGGACCAGATGGGACGCCTCGGTGTCGTGGCCAAACAGCAAGGCTACAAACCGTCGCAAGCGGACCTAATGGCGTTCCAGGCGGAGTTACAGAACGAGCTGGCGAGGCAGGGATATTAAGAATCCAAAACGCCAAACATCCAAAAACTTCAAACACCAAACATCAGACTGGTGTGGCGCTTCGGCTGGTTCCCAGTCCCTGTAACCAGAAGATCAACGGCGGGCAATCGTGCCGCGACATAGCCGGTGCAGTCGGCCCTCTCCCAGGGAGGAAGAGGGTAATCCGGGGATGCGTCTGGTCCACCCCGTGCCGGAACCACTGTTTCAGTGCTTCAGTGCGTTGGTGCTTCAGTAAGTCAGTGGTCAGCGATAAGGGATGAGTTGGCTCGGCTCGCAAACAAAAAGAGGACCAGTCGTCCATTACTGGTCCTCTTTTGCAGGAGGTGCGGTTATGCCAGGATATTAGCTGTCGGTATTACGCTTGCGAACTTTGTCACGAGCGACTGCGCCACTCACATGCGCCTTCGCCGCGCGAGCTCGTCCGGCACCCTGTTGCACCGCCGCTGGCACCTCTACTGGGCTCTCCATTCCCGGCCCCAGCGGCAATCGGATGCTATTCCCCAACAAAATTCTCATGTCCAATTTCTGGACACACCATGTTCCGTGCCAAAGTTCGATTAAATCGTAAGATCGTTATATATCGTTGAATCGTTGAGGGGTTTGGGTTCGTCTTTTTGTCACAGTTGTGTCACAATTCAGCCGCTTACGATGTTGAAATTGAAGTATTGGGCGGGTGTTTCTTTGCTCACGATCACATTTTTCGGCTTTCAAACGGCGTTTTCTGCCGTTTTGGTGCCGGCAGGAAGTGTCTGGAAGTACCTCGACGACGGGTCCAATCAGAGTAACGCCTGGCAAACGATTGAGTTTGAGGACGACGGGTGGGAATCAGGACCCGCCCAGCTTGGTTACGGCGATGGCGACGAGGCGACGATCGTCAGTTTCGGAACCAACGCGAACAGTAAGTTCATTACGACTTATTTCCGGCATGTTTTCGAAGTGGCGGACCTGACCGGGATCACGAACGTGACCGTGCGTCTGCAGCGGGACGATGGCGGCATTGTGTATTTGAATGGGGTGGAGATTTTCCGCAGCAATATGCCGAACGGGCCGGTGAATTACCTGACGCCGGCTTCAACGGCCGCGGGGGGAACGAACTCGACGTTCTTTTTCAGCACGAACGTGCCGCTTTCGCTGGTGCTGACTGGGCGAAATCTGCTCGCGGTGGAAGTTCACCAGAACAGCGGGAGCAGTTCGGACTTGAGTTTTGACCTGGAATTGTTCGCTGCCGGGGACAATGAACCGCCAACTGTCGCGATCTCAAACCCGAAGAACAACGCATTCGTACCTGCGCCGTCCGACATGATGCTGAGCGCTGACGCCGGCGATATCGACGGCACGGTGACTCGTGTCGAGTTTTACCAGGGGAATCTGAAGCTGGGGGAAGTCACGAACGCTCCTTTCAGCCTGATGTGGAGCAATGTGCTCCCCGGCGCGTACACGCTGTACGCGATCGCGGCGGACAATCGCGGTCTGATTACGAAATCGCTCGGCTCCAAGGTGCTGATCGGCGGCGGTGGGGCGTCGAATCTTGTTCTGCTGCCTGCCGGCTCGGAGTGGCGTTATCTCGACACGGGAGTGGCCCCGGGAACTGACTGGAGGCAATCGGATTTCGATGATGGTCTTTGGAAAAGCGGCTCCGGGCAATTCGGGTACGGGGACAGCGACGAAGTGACGCGGGTCAGCTTTGGACCCGACTCGAACAACAAGTTCGTCACGACGTACTTCCGGACGACATTTGTCGTCGGCGACACGTCGGCCATTCCGACACTGGTGATCAGGTTTTTGCGCGACGACGGGGGCATCGTCTATATCAATGGGCTTGAGGCATTTCGCAGCAACATGCCCGGCGGGGTGGTATCGAATGGCACGTTTGCGGCGACGACGCTGGGCACCCCTGAGGAAGCGACGTTTGTCCGCTCGCTGGCCAACCGTCGATTGCTAGTGAACGGGACCAACGTCATCGCGGTCGAGGTTCATCAATCGACGACGAACAGCTCGGACCTGAGCTTCGACCTGGAATTGCTGGGTTCGGATATTCCGGGGGTTGTGCGCGGGCCGTATCTTCAGCGCGGTACCCCCAACAGCGTAGTTGTGCGCTGGCGCACGGATGCTCCCTCCAACAGCCGCGTGACTTACGGCACAAACGCGGCCGATTTGGACCGTGCGGCGACGAACCTGGCCATAATCGCCGAGCACACGGTTACCCTGACTGGCCTCTCGCCCGACACCACTTACTTCTACAGCATCGGAACTACAGCGACGAACCTGCTGGGTGGTCTGGATTTCCAGTTCACGACGGCGCCGCCGCGGGGCACGCCCAAACCGACGCGGGTCTGGGCGATTGGCGACTCCGGGACGGCAAATGTGGATGCGCAGAATGTGCGCGACGCCCATTACCGCTTTGCGCCGAGTCGGGCGCCGGACTTGTGGCTGATGCTGGGCGATAATGCTTACAATGACGGCGACGACGACGAATATCAGGCGGCGGTGTTCGACACGTATCCGGCAACGCTGCGCAAAACCGTGCTCTGGCCCACGATCGGCAATCACGATACCGACCAGTTGGCCGACCCGCTGCCGACCATCCCGTATTACCAGATATTCACGTTGCCGACGGCGGGGGAGGCGGGCGGCGTCGCCTCCGGGACGGAGGACTATTATGCATTTGACTACGGGAATATTCATTTTGTTTGCCTTGATGCGATGACGTCCGCACGAACGCCCGGCAGCCCGATGCTGACGTGGGTGCAAAACGATCTCAACAGCACCACCCAGGAGTGGGTGATCGCTTTCTGGCATCATCCGCCCTACAGCAAAGGCAGCCACGACTCGGATACGTCGGCGCGCCAAACGGAAATACGGCAGTTCATTGTGCCGATCCTGGAGTCCAACGGGGTTGATCTTGTCCTGTGCGGGCACAGCCACGCGTATGAACGCTCTTACCTGATACACGGGCACTATGGCCTGTCGCCGAGTTTCAATGACTCGATGAAACGGAACCCCGGCAATGGCCGGGAAGACGAAGACGGCGTTTACCAAAAGCCCACTGGCGCCCCTGGAGAGGGGACGGTCTATATCGTCGCCGGCAGTTCCGGGAAAGTTTCGGGCGGCCTTTTGAATCATCCGGCGATGGTCCTGTCCCTCAACCGGCTCGGCTCGCTGATCCTCGACATCGATGGTCATCGGCTGGACGTGAAATTCGTCCGGGAAAACGGCCTGGTGCAGGATTACTTTACCATGATTAAAGGGCCGCTCGCGCCGACGCTCACGATTGCGCGTTCCGAAGCGGCCGACGACGTGATCCGCTGGTCCACTAACTATGGCCCGGTATTCACGCTGGAATCGGCGGCCGAAATCACTGGCGACTGGAGCGAAGTCCCCTCCCCGCGCCTGCGTTCTGGAAACCAGTATGTCGTCACCAACACGCCCGCGTCCCCGCGCCTGTTCTATCGCTTGCGCAGACCGTCGGAGTAAGCGGCTAATGACAAAGGACTAATGACTAAGTTGTGGCCTTATCATTGGCTCTTAAGGCTTTTCCCGGCGCTTGGTCATGATGTCTTCCGGGCCTTCGGAGTTGGCAGTTGGGAGAAATGGTGTAAATTCCCAGAGCCATCAAACGTTGTTTCGTGATGCGAATCGAGTGCGGTGTTAGACTCGAATGGCGGTCGGCCCGAATTGGGGCGCTGCTGCTGTTGATGGCGTTGTTCTCTGGATGTTGCTGCAAGATTCCTTGCATGGGCCGCTCGAATGCCGCTGTGACCCTGCCGCCGGAAGTCGCCGCAGAGTTTCAAACGCCGGGACACGAAGACGCCGCGAACGAATTGGGACTCGCGCAAAATCATCGCTACATGAGCTTGCGGTTTGAGCTGGCGGCGCTCCCCAACGGCAACACGACGAATCGCCCCCTGACCCTGGAATGTTATCTGCCCGCCAAACGCACCAATCCGCCGGTGATCATGATTTTGCCGATGCTCGGGGGCACTTATCCGTTGGAGCGGTACTTCGCCCGGTATTTCGCCCGGCACGGCCTGGCTTCAGTCATTGTTCATCGCGAGAAGATCAAGGCCGAACCGGATTCGGCCGATGGCCTGAACGAGCTGTTCCGGGCAACGATTTTTGACAACAAGCGCGCGATCGACTGGCTGCAAACGCGGCCGGAATTCGATGCCAGCCGGATCGGTGTCTTTGGCGTCAGCCTCGGGGCGATTAAAGCTGCGCTTCTGACCCCCCTCGAACCCCGGGTCGATGCCACTGTGCTGGCGATGCCGGCGGGCGATTTGCCTTACATTCTCACTTACACGACCGAGCGGGGCATCGCCAGACGGCGGAAAGAAATCCTGGCGTCACGCGAGTTTACGGAAGAGATGTTGCGCGCTCACCTGCAGATAAAGATGACGTGTGATCCGATGCGCTATGCGCCTTACGTGGACCCTAAAAAGGTGCTGATGGTGCTGGCGGCGTGGGACTCGACAGTGCCAGTCAAGAAAGGGCTGGAATTACGGCGCGCGATGCACAAGCCGGAGACGATCGTCGTGGCTTCGGGCCATTACACAGCGGCGTTGTACTTGCCCTGCCTGCAGTGGCAAACGGTGCGCTTTTTCAAGAAGCGGCTCAATTGAGTCTTGAGTCCAGCGCCCGGACGGGAAAGCCTAGAGGCATGAACTCCGGACGTTTGTTTGCCGTGGGTCTTGCGCTGGCCGCTTGTACGTTCGCGAGCGCAGCGCTGCCAGTCGCGGCTGCGGCAGCGAAGAAAATCGTGCTGATCGCCGGAGGGCTCGACGAGCATCCGGAGAACACGCACGAATACGAGAAGAACATTATTCTCCTGAAGGATTGCCTGGACACGTCGCCGAACCTCACTGGGTTGCGGACCGAAGTGTACTTTAGTGGCTGGCCGGAGGACCCGCGTGCGCTGGACGATGCCGACACGATCTTCATTACTTCGAGCGGATCCGACCGGCGCGAGTCCGATCATCCGCTTTATGTCGGCGATCGGTTGGCGCAACTCGAAAAACAGATGAAACGCGGGTGCGGGGTCGTGATGTTTCACTGGAGCACGTTTCATCCGCGGCGGGCACACGATCAAATTACGGAGTGGGTGGGCGGTTACTTCGATTACGAGAGCGGGACGGAGCCGCGCAAATGGTATTCAGCCATTGAAACGCGAGAGTGGCAAACGGCGCTGGCCAATCCCGAGCACCCGGTGAATCGGGGCGTGCGCCCTTTCAGAGTGACCGAAGAGTATTATTTCAATTTGCGCTTTCGTGACAACGACACTCGTGTGGTCCCATTGCTTCTGAAGCAAGCGGGCGGTCCCGTCTTGCCGAACACTGTGGCGTGGGCGGTTGAGCGAGCCGACGGCGGGCGCGGATTTGGAACGACCGGCGGACACTTTTACGAGAATTGGTGGCTGCCGGATTTTCGGCGAATGATTCTCAACGCGATTGTGTGGACCGCGAAAGCCGATGTGCCGCCAGGAGGCGTCGAATCGAACCTCGGCAATGAAATCAGGGTCTTGATCGTCACTGGGCACAATCATCCGGCGCACGACTGGCGCGCGGTCACCGCCGCTCTGCATCATGCGCTCGAACAGGACCCACGGGTGGCCGTGACGGTCACGGAGAATGTCGAGGACCTTGCGTCGGCAAAGCTGTCCACGAACCACGCGGTGGTGCTGAATTACGCGAACTGGCAACGCAGCGGGCTGAGTGACGCGGCGAAGACGAATTTTACAAACTATCTTCGAAATGGCGGGGGGCTCGCTGTGATTCACTTTGCGAATGGCGCGTTTCATTTCTCCCTTCCCGGCGCGGAGGAATCTGACTGGCCGGAATATCGCCGAATCGTCCGGCGGGTCTGGGACCATAGGGGCGGCAGCGGCCACGACAACTACGGGCTGTTTCGGGTTCGCATTCACAACACATCGCACCCGATTGCGGCTGGATTGGAATCATTTGACACGATGGACGAACTGTACTTTCGCCAGGCGGGCAGCGAACCGATTCAGCCCTTCGCCACGGCGCGTTCAAAGGTCACGGGGCGGGACGAACCGATGGCGTGGGCCTATGAGTACGGCCAGGGGCGCGTGTTCCAGACGGTACTCGGTCACGCCGCGGAATCGGTCCATAAAGCGGCAGCGTTGATTCGCCGGGGCGCAGTCTGGGCGTCGAAATGCGAGCCGCTGAGCTTTGACCCACCGCCGGAGCTGACGGAGAAGGCGCGGTTTCGGCCCGGCAGTCCGTGGAAACCACAAGGAACAAATGCTAATCGTTAGGAAAGCCTGTCGTTGTAACCCCCGACGTAAGAAGGGGGCTGGAAGATCCCCTTCACGTGACGATCGCTTCAGATCAATCAGCCCCCTCGAGTTTTTACATATTCTTCGCCGAAGCTTCGCCCGCAGGTCGGGGGTTATATTGTGGTTGTTGATGTTTGCGGTTGGGGTCTCGCCAGCGGTTTCCTCCGACGGCACGCCAAAACTTCTGCCGCCTCATCCTGGTCTGGACAATGGCGAAGGCGGGCACTGGGGCAAACAGCAGGAGAAGGACTGGGTGGACAATCGGTGGAACCAAATGGATGTGGGACCAATGGTCAGTTCCATTCTGCGGGTGCCAAACGGGACGATTGCCAAGGGCTTGTCCATTCGCGTGGGTGCGAACGGCGAAGCGGCGGTGTGCTATGATACGCACTCACCAAATCTGCGGGCCGGGTGGTTGGGGAAGTTCATCTCGTTCAGTCCAGCGCGGTATGGACTGATCGAAAGGCCAAACATTGTCGGCGATTTTCAATTCACGGGTCCTTCGAGCAACGCGTGGTCCGGACCGGTTCAATACTCCGGCCTGTATCGGCACGGCAAACGGGTTGTGTTGCATTACCGGGTCGATGATGCGTCCGTTTTTGAATTGCCCTGGGCTGAAACGCGTGATGGCTTGACGGTTTTTACCCGCGTCCTGGAAGTTGGCCCGCTTCGCGAACCGACGACACTCAATACTGTGGAACGGAGTGGCGCCTCGGCAAAGATCATCGACGAAGCCGGTCTGAGAATCGCGGTTGCTGAACGGGATGGTTCTTTGGTCGCGCTTGCAATGGTGCCGGAGAAGGCGTCTGCGACGCTCACGGCTGAAGCGGGCCGCCTGGGGATTGCGCTTCCATCGAGCCCTGCACCGCAGCGAGTCAAGTTGTGTGTTTGGAGAGGACCGCGGGAACACCTGGCCAGGTTCGCGGCAGTCGTCAGAGCCTCCGCGTCGCCTGAAAATGTCGAGCTGTTGACTCGCGGAGGCGTGTCGCTCTGGCCCGAACTACCGGCGCGCAGAGGACAAGTCGCGTTGACATCGGATGCCTATGTGATTGATACATTGCCGGTGCCGTATGAGAACCCCTGGAAAGCTTTGATGTTTTTGTCGGGAATCGATTTTTTTGAGAATGGCGACGCGGCGGTATCGACACTGCACGGTGACGTCTGGGTGGTCAGCGGAATTGATGAGAAATTGCAAAACGTCAGGTGGAAGCGGTTTGCGACGGGGTTATTTCAGCCGCTTGGGCTGAAGATCGTACGGGGCCGTGTGCATGTCCTTGGCCGCGATCAGATCACAGCTCTTGAAGACCGAAATGGCGACGGCGAAGCAGATTGGTACGAGAACTTTTGCAATCAAATTCGCACGTCGGAGGAGGGGCACGATTACGTTACGAGCCTGGAGGCCGATCCGGCGGGCAATTTCTATTACGTGGATCCGCGCGGCCTTCATCGCATTTCGACTGATAGCCGAAGGCACGAAACAATCGCGAGTGGCTGGCGCAATCCCAATGGCATGTCCGTCGGTCCGGATGGCATGATCACGGTGGCGCCGCAGGAGGGTGAATGGACGCCCGGTTCAGCGTTATGCGAAGTCAAACCGGGCGGGCACTATGGCTTCGGCGGGCCGCGGGTGACGCCGGAGCGCCCGCTCGGCTATGACCCGCCGCTCTGCTGGATTCCGCGGCACATCGACAACTCTTCCGGCAGCCAGGTCTGGGTCACCAGCGATCGCTGGGGGCCACTCGCGGGGCAGTTGCTCAACCTATCATTTGGGCGCTGTTCGATGATGCTGGTGTTGAGGGAAGTTGTGGATGGCCAGGCGCAGGGCGGAGTCGTGCCGTTGAAGGGGCGGTTCATTTCCGGCGCGATGCGCGGGGCGTTTCGGCGGCAGGATGGGCAACTGTATGTCGCGGGGACGCGCGGATGGGTAAGCAGTGCGTTGCGCGATGGGTGCCTGCAGCGAGTGCGCTATACGGGCGCAAAAGTTCATTTGCCCATTGCCCTCCGCGCGTGCAGCAACGGCTTGCGGATCACGTTCACACAACCGCTGGACCGGCGCACGGCCGAGGACACGGGCAGCTACGGCATCGAACAGTGGAATTACCGCTACGGCAAAGAATATGGTTCCAAGGAATACTCAGTGGTGTTCCCGGATCAGGTGGGACACGACCCTGTGGATGTGCGTTGCGCGCGAGTGTTGCCGGACGGCAACTCAGTGTTCCTGGAGATTCCAAACCTGCGCCCCGTCATGCAAATGGCGATCCAGTACAACATCCACGCGGCCGATGGCAAAACGATGCGAGGGGAGATCCTCAACACGATCAATCGCCTGGGGGAAGCGTCACAACAGTAGAGTGCCTATTGGACGAGACACGCGGTCTGGCCTGGCCTGGGATTGCTCTTTCAACCGCCGTTATTGCGTTGCAACGGTCGCCAAAATCTCGAAAGTTTCGCCCATGAGATTACTTTTGACGGGTCTGATCCTGGTTTGTGTCTTGGGCGCGTTTGGCGCAGCGACACCGGATTTTACGGCGGCACACAAAGAGGTCGTGGACATCCTTTCCGGGTTCATCAAGGTGGATACGAGCAATCCCCCCGGCAACGAAACGAAGGGGGCGCAGTTCCTCAAGGCGTATTTAGACCGGGAAGGCATCCTCGCAGAGATCGTCGCGCTGGAGCCAACGCGGGGCAATTTGGTCGCGCGGATCAAAGGGAATGGCAAGAAGAAGCCGCTCCTGTTGATGGGGCATCTGGATGTCGTTGGTGTCGAGCGGGAGAAGTGGACCGTCGAGCCGTTCGCGGGAGTGATCAAAGATGGCTACATCTACGGGCGCGGAGCGGCGGATGACAAAGGAATGACGAGCGTCTGCCTGGAGATCATGCTGCTGCTGAAGCGGCTGAACGTGTCGTTGGATCGCGATGTGATTTTCCTCGCGGAGTCTGGCGAAGAAAGCACGACCGACGTGGGCATCGATTTCATGGTGGAGAAGCACTGGGACAAGATCGCGTGTGAATTCGCGCTCAACGAAGGAGGCTCGATTCGGGAAGAGAACGGCAGGATCCGTTACGTCGGGGTCTCCACGACGGAAAAGGTGCCGCGCCCGGTGCTCGTGTCGGCCCGAGGAAGGAGCGGGCACGGGTCAAAACCGCGAATGGACAATGCAATCGTGCATCTGGCGGCGGCGGTGGCGAAGATCGGGCAGTGGCAGCCGCCAATGCGCTTGAACGAGACCACGCGGGAGTTTTTCGCGCGCCTGGCAAAGATCAGCCCGCCGGAGGAAGCGTTCATTTACCGGAACCTGGAGAATCCGGCGCTGGGCGCGATGGCGCAGGAATACTTGAGGGCCTCGAACATCACTTACAATGCGATGCTGCGCACGACCGTCTCGCCGAACATCATCAAGGGCGGGTTTCGGATCAACGTGATTCCCGGCGACGCGCTGGCGACGGTGGACGTGCGGGCATTGCCAGATGAGGACTTCGAGAAATTTCTGCAAACATTGCGCGACGTGATTAACGATCCTGCAGTCGAGGTGGTGTCGGCAAGCGGCAAAGCGCGCCCAAACTCGCCACCGTCCGATTTGAATACGGAGATGTTTCAGGCGTTGGAAAGGGCGCAACAGCGACTTTTCTCCGATGCGGTGACGATTCCGGTATTGTTAACAGGGGCGACAGATTCGGCGCAACTCCGCGCCAAGGGCGTTCAGGCCTACGGCATCGGCAGCGTGATGAGCGAGGAGGATGGCAACCGCTTCCATGGAAACGACGAACGCTTGTCGGTGAAAGGACTGCGCAAGTTTATCGAGTTCATGTGGCTGGCGGTGATGGATGTGGCCGCGGCCAAATAGCCGATCAACGTTGAGATTTCCATGCGTTCGAGTTTCTTGAGTTAGCCATGCCATTGTTTGCGCACGATGGGATTCGTTTCAACTTTCGCGAAAGCGCGGCCAGCGGAACACCGTTTTTCTTCCAGCATGGGCTAGGCGCTGACCTGACGCAGCCTTTCAGCCTGTTTGCGCCACCGCTCGATGTGCGGATGATCGCCTTCGACGCGCGCGGGCATGGCGCGACCGAGCCGTTGGGCCCGCCGGAAAAGCTGCGTTTTGACATCTTCGCGGACGATTTGCGTACATTGATGGAGTATTTGAGGATTCGTAGCGCAATTGTCGGCGGCATTTCGATGGGCGCCGGGGTCGCGCTCAACTTTGCAGTGCGTTATGTTGGGCGCGCAACTGCCCTGGTACTGTCGCGACCGGCATGGTTGGAAAAACCGCATGGATGGAACGTGCGAATGTTCACGCTCATCGCGGAGCTGCTCCGGGAGCACGGGCCGGTGCGTGGCCAGGAGCTGTTTCGGCAAACCTCCGAATACGCGGACACGCTCCAGCGCTGGCCGGAGGTTGCAGCTTCGCTAGAGGCGCAGTTCGGAAGTCCGCACGTGGCAGAGACCGCGTGCAAATTCGAATCTATCATCCAGGATACGCCCTGCGCCGACCGCCGCCGGTGGCGGGCGATTTCCGTGCCGACGCTCGTCCTGGCCAATCGCCACGATCCGATTCATCCGTTCGAGTTTGGGGAAGAACTGGCCCGGGAAATCCCCGGGGCCGAACTCGTGGAGATTACGTCAAAGTCCGTGAGCGTGGATCAACACACTCGCGACGTGCAGGCGGCGCTGGAAGCATTCGTGCGGCGCGTTCTGAAGAAATGACCGGAGATTTCGGCGATTGCGTTATTGCGCTCAAACCGGTTGACGGCAGCGACAGTCGTTTGTAAGTTACGCAGCCCTTTGGGTTCCAGAGTAGCTCAATGGTAGAGCAGCCGGCTGTTAACCGGCGGGTTGCAGGTTCGAGCCCTGCCTCTGGAGCCAGTGCGTAAGTCGTTGCGCCGCAACGGCGCTGCTCCGAGGAGGAGGCCGAAAACGCCCAACTGTCAGGAAAGTGTCAGGGTACTGCCGGCGAATGCAACCGTTCGCACGTAGTTGTGCAGTACTCCGCCACTACCCGCTAAGCTTCGTCTGCCTTGTTCTCGATGAAAGAGATAAGGCATGAAGCAACGATACTGGCTCTTCAAGCGTGGGAGCACATACTACGTTGAGGACGCACAAACCGGGCAGCAGACAAGCCTCGGCACGACTGATAAACGCGAAGCCGAACGACTTCGCAATGCCAAGATCGAGGCGGCGCAACAGCCCGCCCTGGGCTTAAGACTGGCCAGAGTCTATCTGACTGCATACGACCCAAAGCTGCAGACCCGAACCTGGGCGATGCTCATGGACCATTATTGCGGACAGGGCAAGGATTCCACCAGAGAGCGGAATCAGCGCGCGCTGCGCAGCAGAGCTTTTGACTGCATCCGCCAGAAGCGAATCATTGAAACCACGGCCGAGGACGTCCGTCGGGTGATGTCCAACGGCCAGGTGTTTACGAATCATCTTTTGCGATGCCTGCACAATCTGGCGATTGGCCTGGGCTGGCTTCCGTGGCCGATCATTCCGCCAAAACTTTGGCCAGCGCCACAGACTAAACCCAAGCGTGGCATCACGGCCGAAGAACACCAAAGGATCATCCAGGCTGAAAATAATTCCGAAAGAAGACTCTTTTATGAAATGCTGTGGGAAATCGGCGCTTCACAGAGCGACGCCGCTGTGTTAGAGGCCGAACATATCGATTTTCAATCGAGAACATTGGCTTATCAACGGGCGAAAACCGGACAATGGGCTTATCTGACAATCGGAAGCAGGCTGCAATCGCTGTTGCGCGAATTGCCCGCGGAAGGGGCGCTCTTTCCTAAGACTGCCAAGCTGACAAACAAAGATCGGGCTGCTGAATTCCGACGCCGGTGTCGGCTTTTGGGCATCGAGGGGGTCTCGCTTTACAGCTACCGCTATGCCTGGGCAGAACGGGCAAGGCGCGCCGACATGCCGGAGCGATACGCCCAGGAGGCTTTAGGGCACGCCAGTAAAGCTGTCCACCGTGCCTACGCGCGAAACGCTCGCGTCATCGTTCCCGCAATGGAAGAGTTTGAGCGTTCCTCTTGGAAAGACCCTCAGTGATGTTTCGAAGAGGCGCTCGGCGGATCATGCCGCCATGGCAGCCGCTGTCGTCGAGCCGGTTCCTTTCCGAGACGTCGAACGTCTATTTTTCTTGCGCCAGTTCTCGGCTATAGCCCTGGTGGCCTTATGGAGCCACTCATTACTTTGAGCGAGTTGTTCCAGTTCAGAGGCCGCAAAGAATTTTGGGGCATTTGGCGCTGGGTTACCGAGCGGCTTGAGCAATTTGGCCGAGATGAGCACAGGGATGTCGTGTTCCTGGAACCCAAGCAGTGCGGGTGATGCTGACGCGTCCAGCCGCCCCGGTAACCGGGTCCAGTTCAAACACTCCCAAGTTTCGTTCTGGTTCCTCACATTCATTGTACTTAATCTCTCCGCTCGCTGACCCTGTCGAGATGAGGAACCGAGCAGCAATGACACCCGTTCCATCACAGCCGCTCACTTTTAGTATATCGCCACGGGAGAGCAACGCAAACGAAAACAAATTTGAAATAGCAATGCGATAATTGTTCACCGAGCGCCCAACTTCAACGAGGTGAGGAAGTCGTGAATCTGTGCCGGGGTAATGGCGGCGATTTGACACCGGAAACAATCGCTGAACCTTGTCAGCCGACTCTTCAAATCCTTGATGTGAACATCGCTAAGCCCTTGCGCCTGCTTTGACCGAATCAGTTCGTCAACCACGTCCGGCGTAAGCTTGTGAGTGACCTTGGATGCGTGTCGGTGAAAGAACCGCGCGGCTTCAACCAGACCGCCGCCCTGCAGGAGTTTTTTTGCTTCCGCGTATTCCAGCGCCGCCAGGTCCAATGGCACGCCAAACGGTTCGATAGCGTCCCTGGCGCGGATGTAGACGAGACGATCGTCCCCTTTGAGTTCCAGGACACCCAGTTCCCCATTGACGAGGCTATTGACAATCGATTGAGCCCGTTCGGTCGCCCGCTTGAGGTCTGAGAACGTTTCACGCGTTCGGTCCCGACCTTTATAATATGTGACCGTGAAGGACTCGAGTCCCTTGGTCGGAGTGCGATAAATTTTTACAACGGCAAACCCCAGTTTGACAGTCTTGACCGGCCCTTTTATGGTTTTAGTGCGCACAAGCGACAAATTTGTCAGGAAAATCAAGAAGTTTACGAAAATGGCCGAAAAACATGGCGGGAGCGGCGGGGCTCGAACCCGTAACCTCTGCCGTGACAGGGCAGCGCTCTAACCAATTGAGCTACGCCCCCGCGAAGGGGAGAGTGACATTACGGGATGTTTCTTCCGTAGTCAACCGGCCATTTGAGACAAATGGGGCAGCAAGGAAACAGCGGCACAAAAAACAGGCACCGAAGGGGACAGAGGGGTCATTTCCCGACTGGAAACGAAACCGAGCCTCGCGATATGAGAATTATCATTCTGGCGGCAGGTTACGCGACGCGCCTTTATCCGCTGACTTTGACCCAACCCAAGCCCTTGCTGCCGGTTGCGGGCAAGCCGATGGTTGATCATGTCCTGGACAACCTCGCCCCGATTCAGGGCATTGAGCGGGTTTATATAGTTACCAACGCCAAATTTGCCGCCCATTTTCAACAATGGGCTGACCACTATCGCGCCACCAAAGCAAAGCTGGACTTTACGATCGTGAATGACCGGTCCACCGATGACTCCAATAAGCTCGGCGCGATTGGTGATCTCCACCTTGTCATCACGCGCGAAAAGGTTGACGCGGACCTGATCGTCGTCGCGGGGGACAATCTCTTTAGTTGCAGCCTGGAAGGGTTTGGGACCTTCTGCCGCGAGAAGAACGCGCCCGTCCTCGGCGTTTACGATGTCGGCAGCCTGGAAGAAGTCAGGAAATATAACTCCATTAGCATCGACGAGAGTGGCAGGATTACCTTCTTCGAGGAAAAGCCCAAAAACCCTACCAGCACGCTCACCGGTATTGCGCTCTATTATTACCCAAAGTCAACACTGCCTCTGATCAAGCAATATGTCGCCGAGGGCAATAACCCGGATCAGCCGGGCCGGCTTGTTCAGTGGCTCTATCCACGAATCCCCGTTTACACGTGGCGAGTTCCGGGCATATGGTTCGACAGCGGGTCCAGGGAAGCTCTGGAAGAAGCAAACAGGGTGTTTAAGCCGGCGGAATAATACACCTGTGGCCTAAATCGTCGAAAATTCAGGCCGAAGGCCGCGGGTCAATTGAACACTCGGGCACCGGCTTCGGGAACTCCGGACGGATAAACTTGGTATTGCCGGTCTTCGGAGTATCGCGCGCGACCATCAGCGGGACATAGGATTCTTCGCTCCAGTTTACGGGGACCTTGCGTTTGGCGCGTCGCTTTTTCTTCATCTGGTGTGCAGGTATGCGGGCCAATTACCTTGACAAGTTTCGCCCACATTACCCTGTTTAGATTATCGGCAATTTCCTCTTTGGCTGTAACGCTGGCCAATAGGGCCTGGATTGCCTCTAGCTCCTGGACTGAATTTTCTCGCCGGACGATTACTTTGGCGTAATTTCTCTCCTGATATCTCTGCGGCGCATTGCGCGCCGCCCCAGGATGAAAGCAAGAATTATCATTACTCCGAAACGGGCCGTCCTCGACCCGCAGGGCAAGACCGTGCAAAACGCGCTCGAACACATGGGCTATTCGGGCATACAGGCGGTCCACGTCGGCAAATATCTCGAAGTCGAGCTTGCCGCCACCGACAGGGAGGCCGCCCGCAAGCAACTGGATGACGCCTGCCACAAATTTTTGAGCAATCCCGTCATTGAGGATTATAAGTTAGAGGTGGAATGAATTTTGTCGTCTTACAGTTCCCGGCTTCGAATTGCGACCAGGATGCCGTCCACGTCCTGCAGAACGTGCTCGGCCATTCCGCCCGATTGCTCTGGCACAAGGAAACCTCCCTGGGCGGAGCAGATGCGGTCGTCATCCCCGGGGGTTTCAGCTACGGCGATTACCTGCGCACCGGCGCCATCGCCCGCTTCAGCCCGGTCATGCAAGCCGTCCAGCAATTCGCCGCCAACGGCGGACCGGTGCTCGGCATCTGCAATGGGTTCCAGATCTTGTGCGAAGCCGGTCTGCTCCCCGGTGCCCTCATTCGGAACCGCTCGCTGCAATTCCGTTGCGAACACGTCTATCTCAAAACCGTGACGCGCAACTCGCCGTTCACGCGCAAAATCGGCGATAGCAAGTTGCTGCGCGTCCCCATCGCGCATGGCGAAGGCTGTTATTTCGCCGATGCCGACACCTTGCAGCGCCTCAACGCGGAGGACCGGGTGCTCTGGCGCTACGTCAACGCCCAGGGCGAACCGACCGAAATCTCCAACCCGAACGGCTCCCTCGAGAACATCGCCGGCATTTGCAGCGAAGCGCGCAACGTCGCTGGTCTGATGCCCCATCCTGAACGGGCCAGCGAACCCCTGCTGGGCAGCGCGGATGGCCGGATGATTTTCGAAAGCCTGGTGGACTCGATGGCTGAGCGCGCCACGGCGAAGGCCGCTTAACCGGCTAAGTTTTTTAGAGCCACCGCACGAGATGAGCCTGTATCGCTTCAGAGACACGAGTATTTCTGTCCGCGCACGGCGTCTCAGCCGCTTGTGGTTCATTCTAACGATCATCCTGGCGGTCCCGTGCCTCGCTTTCATATTCGTGCCGGCAGAGTTTAGCGTCCTGGTCCAGCCAGATGGCACCGCTCGCTGGTTGTACAACCGGCAATTCGACCTGCCTACCGGTGACCCCGCGGTCTTCTATGATTGCTCGTTCGCACCGTTGTTCTGGTGCTTTTTAGGGTGTTCGCTATTTTACTACATAATACACCGATTGGTTTTGAGGTATGCAGCCTGATTGGACTGCACTGCGGCCCACTTGACCGTCTGACTGAATTCTTAATTTTTCCGCTTCCAAAAACTGTTGACCCTGAAAAACCCCTTCGGTTAGTTTGCGGCGCGATGCGCAGGTGTGAGCCGCTTCGTCAAACCGAGCAGTTCCTGTGGCCTGTAGCCGCCCGCCGTTCCGTTCCGAGGGAACGCGGGTTTTTTGATTTGGCAGATATGCGACATACCATTTCTGTGCTGGTGGAGAACAAGTTCGGCGTGCTCACGCGCGTCGCCGGGCTCTTCAGCGGCCGCGGTTACAACATCGATACCCTGAACGTCGGGCCCACGCAGGACCCCAACACCTCCCGCATGACCATTGTCACGCGCGGCGATGATGCCACGCTCGAACAGATCGTTCGCCAGCTCAACAAGCTCGTGGACGTGATCGCCGTGCAGGACTTTCGCGACGGCGAATACGTCGATCGCGAACTCGTGCTCGTCAAGGTCAATGTCGATTCAAAAAGCCGCGCCGAAGTCATGCAAATTACCGACATTTTTCGCGCCAAGATCGTCGATGTGCAGCCGCGCACGCTCACCATCGAGATCACTGGCAACGAGAGCAAGGTGCAGAAATTTCTGGACCTCATGTCCACCTTTGGCATCGCCGAACTCAGCCGCACCGGCAAAGTCGCCCTGCCTCGCAAGTAATTTCAACAACTCCAATTTATGCCTGCAAAAGTTTATACTGACAAAGATGCTGATTTAAATGTCCTCAAGGACAAAACCCTCGCCGTGCTCGGCTTTGGCTCGCAAGGCCATGCCCATGCCCTGAATCTCAGGGACAGCGGACTGAACGTGATCATCGGCCTCTATGAAGGCAGCAAATCGATTCCCGTCGCGGAAGAGAAAGGGTTTGAGGTCGTGCCGACATCACAAGCTGTTCAGCGCGCAGACGTAATTTTTGTCGCCATCCCGGACACCAAACAAAAAGCGGTCTATCAACGCGACATCGCTCCGTTCCTGAAGCGCGGCAAGACGCTGCTATTTTCCCATGGGTTTTCGATCCACTTCAAGACCATCGTCCCGCCAAAGGATGTTGATGTGATTCTCGTCGCACCCAAGGGCCCCGGGCACATCGTGCGCCGTCAATACACAGAAGGCAAAGGCGTGCCGGCGCTCATCGCTGTGTACCAGAACCCGAGCAAGCAGGCCAAGAAAGTGGCTCTGGCCTGGGCCAAAGGCATCGGCGGCACTCGTGCCGGCGTCATCGAAACGACATTCAAGGAGGAGACCGAAACCGACCTGTTCGGTGAGCAGACCGTCCTCTGCGGCGGCGTGAGCGCGCTGGTCCAGGCCGGTTACGAGACGCTCGTCGAAGCCGGCTATCAGCCTGAAATGGCCTATTTCGAATGTCTGCATGAACTGAAATTGATCGTTGACCTGATGAACGAGGCGGGGATCAGCGGCATGCGGTTCTCGGTTTCTGAGACGGCCAAGTGGGGTGACGTCTCGGTCGGCCCGAAAATCATTGACGGCAGCGTCAAGAAGCGGATGAAGGCGGCGCTGAAGGACGTGCAGAGTGGCAAATTTGCGAAGGGTTGGGTCAGGGAATACGAGAGCGGCTACAAAAATTACAACGCGTTGCTAAAAAAAGGGGAAAACCATTCGATCGAGAAAGTCGGCGCCCGCTTGCGCTCGCTCATGCCCTGGATGCAAAAGCGGTCAATTAAGGGCGCGCAGGCAGCATATTGAGCGCATTTGCACAACCGAACCTACGGCGCGCGGCCTTATTACGAGGGCCAGCGCTCGCGCCAGTAACCCGGCCGCCGACTCAGGTGCATCACAGCATAGATCGTTACCCTGTCGCGCTCGGCCTGCCACTGATAATAGATCGCGTACGGATATCGATGGACAAGGTATCGCCGAATTCCTGGTTTATCAACGATCCGCCATCGGGTCGGAGCTTCCAAAATGGTTGTGATGGCGCTTTCGACCTCGGCAACAAAGCCGGCCGCCACAATCGGCGGAGCCTGTTCCAGGTAGTATTCAGTAGCGTCAGAATACTCTATGAGTGCATCCGGATGAAAGCCATAGCCAGCCATCCTTTGCTATTTTGAAGATGCGTGAGCTGCCAACAAAAGCTTTCGAACGCGCGCGAGCGCTTCGTCTCCTGGAATCAAGGCTACCTCGCCTGATTCAACTTGCGAAATCCTGCGTCGGATTTCCTCAAGCTGTGCACCAGCAACTTCAGAGGGGATATCCTCGGCCAGACTTTCAATGAGAAGTTCTGTGAGCTCAGCACGCTTGTCCGCCGGCAGCTTCAATGCATCCTGAAAGAGCTTTTCAGCCATGAGGCATTATAACGGATTACCGGCTGCGAGCAAGTCATTGCCGCACGCGAGTTACATCATCGTGCCTGCGCGGGAAGATTGAGTTCTGCAACCGTTGTTGAGATCCGCCGCCGCCTGCGCCTACGTTTTAATTGCTCCAAGGCCCATTTCTCCCAATATTATCCAGCATGTCGAGTGCGCGCAGGCAGTATCCGTTTCATTTGATCGAGCCGAAGTGGCAGGCCCGCTGGGACCACGAACAGACGTTCCGGGCCTGGAACCCGGGCGAGGACATCCCGGCCGATCACCCCTTCCGCAAACGGCACCCTGCGGCGCTTCCGCCGAAATACTATATCCTTGATATGTTTCCCTATCCGAGCGGTGCCGGACTGCACGTCGGGCATCCGGAGGGGTACACGGCTACCGATATCTTGGCGCGCTACCGCCGAGCGCTTGGGTTTAACGTGCTGCATCCGATGGGATGGGACGCTTTCGGCCTGCCGGCCGAGCAATACGCCATCAAGACCGGGCAGCATCCCCGCAAGACCACCGAGGCGAACATCGCGACCTTCAAGCGGCAGATCAAATCGCTCGGGTTCAGCTACGACTGGTCGCGAGAGGTGGATACGACCGACCCGAATTACTTCAAGTGGACGCAGTGGATCTTCCTGAAGATCTACAATTCCTGGTTCAACCCGGCCACAAGCAAAGCCGAGCCGATCGAGACGCTCACGTATCCGCCCGAGTTAAGGAGCGACGAGGAGAAACGCGCCTATCGCGACAGCAAACGCCTGGCCTTCGTCTCGGAAGCGCCCGTGAACTGGTGCCCGGAACTCGGCACCGTGCTGGCGAACGAGGAGGTCATCGACGGCAAGAGCGAAGTCGGCGGCTATCCGGTGATCCGCAAGCCGATGCGCCAATGGATGCTGCGCATCACCGCCTACGCCGAGCGCCTTCTGAACGACCTCGATTCTATTGACTGGAGCCATTCCCTCAAGGAGATGCAGCGCAACTGGATCGGGCGCAGCGAAGGCGCAGAGGTCATTTTCAGGCTCGCCGACTCGGAGAAGTCGATCACCGTTTTTACAACCCGGCCCGATACGCTTTGGGGCGCGACCTACATGGTCCTTTCGCCCGAGCATAAACTGGTTGACGAGATTACGACGCCCGAATACCGCGCTGAGGTCGAGAAATACCGCGCTTATGCCGCGAGCAAGAGCGATCTGGAACGCACCGAACTCGCCAAAGAAAAAACCGGCGTCTTTACAGGCGCGTACGCGATCAATCTGGCCAACAACGAACGCATCCCGATCTGGATCGCCGACTATGTGCTCATCAGCTACGGCACCGGCGCGATCATGGCCGTGCCAGCACATGACACGCGCGACCTTGAGTTTGCAGAAAAATTCAGCTTGACCGTCATCAAAGTTGTTGAACCTCCGGACGGGAAGGATTGGCGCGGATTCGTAGATGACGGGACTTCGGTAAATTCGTCAAATCCCGAGATTTCGCTAAACGGCCTCCCGACACCTGAAGCAAAACGAAAGATCACCGCCTGGCTGGAATCGAAAGGCCTCGGCAAAAAGACCATCAATTACAAACTGCGCGACTGGCTCTTCAGCCGCCAACGTTATTGGGGCGAGCCGTTTCCCATTGTGTGGAAGAACGGTCATCACGAAGCGTTGCCGGAATCGGCGCTGCCGGTCCTTCCGCCCGAATTGCAGGATTACAAGCCGACCGCTTCCGGCGAACCGCCCCTGGCCCGCGCCAAAGAATGGGTCAACCTGCCCGACGGTTCCACGCGCGAAACCAACACCATGCCGCAATGGGCCGGCAGTTGCTGGTACTACCTGCGCTTCATCGACGCGCAGAATCCCGCCTCACTGTGCGATGCCAAAGCCGAGCGTTACTGGATGGGCACGGGTGGCAGCAGCGCAACTCCGGGTATTGATCTTTACGTCGGAGGCACCGAACACGCCGTCTTGCACCTACTCTATTCCCGGTTCTGGCACAAGGTGCTTTACGATCTCGGCTACGTCTCGACGCCGGAGCCGTTTTTTAAACTCGTCAACCAGGGTCTTATCCTCGGCGAGGACAATCAGAAGATGTCTAAATCGCGCGGCAACGTTATTCCCGTTGACGCACCGGTCAAGGACTTCGGAACCGACGCCCTCCGCCTGTTCGAAATGTTCATTGGACCGCTGGAGATGGTAAAGCCCTGGAGCACTCGTGGAGTCGAAGGTGTTTACCGTTTTCTCGGCCGCGTCTGGCGGCTGTTCGTCGATGAACAAAGCGAGACCGAATTGGAGCAGCGCTTAACCACCGAGCAGCCGGGCCCGGAACTTCTCGACATCATTCGACTTAACCCCGCTATTCAAGATGTGACTGCCACGCCGGTGCAGCTCAAAACACTGCACGCCTGCATCAGGAAAGTTACCGAAGATCTCGATGGCTTGCGTTTCAACACGGCGATTTCCGCGCTGATGGTTTTCGTCAACGAAGCCATGACGTGGGAAACGCGCCCGCGTTCTGTCATGCGCGACTTCCTCATCCTGCTGCAACCGTTCGCGCCGCATCTCGCCGAAGAATTATTTTCTCGCCTCTATCTCAAATCTGAACTGCGCCTGCCCTACATCCCGTGGCCGAAGTTCGATCCCGCGCTGCTGGTCGAAGACATGCTGGTAATCGCGGTGCAGGTGAACGGCAAGTTGCGCGACACGATTGTCGTCCCCGCCAATCCGACGCAGGAGGAAATCGAAGCAGCCGCGCTGAAAGCCGAAAAGGCGCAGCCGTTTCTCGCCGGCAAGATCGTCAAAAAGATTATCGTGGTGCCGAAGCGGTTGGTGAATATCGTCGTCGCCTGACAGGGGCGAAATAATCATTGAAAGAATCGCCCCGCTGGGCCGTTATATCACAAAGGGTAATACGGAAGGCCGTCTATGACGCGATCAGCCATTTCTTTCCTATGGCTCGCTGCCTGGCTCTCAATTCCGATCTGTGGCAGCGCCTCAGTAAAGATCACCCGCTTTGACGCCGCAGGCGCCTTGGCATGGACTAATTCCTTTTGCACGAGCAATCCGGTCTATGAAATCGTGCGTGCCCCTGCGATTACCGGATCCTGGCAGCACGTGGCTTACGTCACCAATCAGCACAGTTTCAGCCTGCCCGATCCAATCCCTTCCGGTGCTTCCATGGCGTTCTATCGGGTCGCGTGGATTGAGAACGATCCGATCATCCTCGACTACGCCTACGACGAACATGGCATTGGCGAGCCGTCAGTGATAGGCACGTTGACGCTTCACCTGCCCACAATGTCCGCGACCTGGTTCTTTGAAGAAACCGATTTCAACACCAGTCCTCATCCCCTCGGTGCAGGATTTGGCGGCATTGGCCAGCGACAAAACGACGAGACGCTCATTATCAGACTGCGGATGAATCCCGACGACGGCGTTTACCTCGAAGGCCAGTTGCGTTCATCGCCGACGGCAAGCAACTGCGGCTACGCTTTCAGCGGAATGGTTTATTGGATCAACTTCACAGGCACCTTTCCGATCGGCCCGTTCATCGCCCGGCAGGAACCATAAAATCGGTGAGGCAAATGGATACAAGTTCCATTTTGAATCACGATGACAAGTCTTTGGCTGGCGAGAGCCCGCCTGCATTTACGCTCATCGAACTGCTGGTCCTCATTGCCGTTATCGCTATGCTTGCCGCAATTCTGCTCCCGGTGTTGAGCCGCGTCAAAGACACCGCAGCGCGTGTTCAATGTCTCAACAATGTGAAACAGATCGGCCATGCCGTCTTCCTCTACACCGAGGATCACGAGGACTTTTTTCCGCTGGTCGAAGATTGGCCGGCCTTTGGCGGCAGGCGCGGCACGACCGGCGTTTACAATTCTAACGCCTACGATCCCACAAATCGGCCCCTCAACGAATACGTCGGCTATCAACTCGAGGTGTTCCACTGCCCGCGCGATAAAGGGGACGCGCTCAATGGCGTCAACCTGCCGTTGTGGGAGGCTTACGGCAACAGCTACATCATGCAATTGGGCGCCAGTAGTTTCCGCACACAATATATCCTCGCGATGCGCAACGGCACCTACGGTCCGCCAGTGCGTGTCAGCACGATCCACCGCACGGAAAATAAGATCGTCGTTTCGGAATGGCCGTTCCACGCCAACCGTCCCTTGACTGACAGCCGCACCCAGTGGCACAACCGCGGTCAGGTGCGGGCGTTTAACATCTACTTCGCCGACAGCCACGCCGACTACTTCAAATTTCCCTCCACTTACGGTCCCGCCGACGAATGGATCGCCCCGGATCCAGCTTACTTGTGGTGGTAAGAATCGCCACCTTGGGTCCTTCAACTCTTCGACCCTGCAACGCTTCAACTCTTCACACTCTCACCCATTTAGGGTGAACACCCCACACCCCTAAACGGAACCATGCCCCGGACTCATGGCTCTTAACCGCGTTATGACGAAATACAAACTTACCCATCGTATGAAATTCACGTTCTGCGCCGCTGCCGTTGTTTGGGCGGGCATAGCGTTGCAGGCTCAGACCAATGGTCCGATCCTGGTCGATCCCAATCTCAGGGTGCGCTCCGTTGTGAGCAATCTTGATCAACCTACAAGCATGGCGTTCCTCGGCGCGAACGACTTTCTCGTGCTCGAAAAGGCCTCCGGCAGAGTTTTGCGCGTCGTCGATGGCGCGGTCACCGCCACCGCGCTCGACCTCGCCGTCAACTCCGCCTCCGAGCGCGGGTTGCTCGGCATCGCGTTGCATCCCGACTTTCCGGCCAACCCCGGTGTCTATCTCTATTGGACTGAAAGCTCGACCGGCGCTGATTCAGGCGAACTCGCCGATGTCCCGCTCCTCGGCAATCGTGTGGATCGTTTTATGTGGAACGGCTCCACTCTGACGAGGGAGCAAAATCTGATCCGCCTGCGCGCCCTTCAACAGGATGCCGACCAGCCTCTTCGCGGCAATCATGATGGAGGCGTGGTGCGCTTTGGTCCCGATGGCAAGCTCTACATTTATATGGGCGATAATGGACGTCGTGGCCAAATGCAGAACCTCCCCGATGGTCCGGGCCCGGACGGCAACATGCCGGACGACCAATTCGGCGGCCCGGAACCCGATGACGCCCATCTCACTGGCGTGGTTCTCCGCTTGAATGACGATGGCTCGGCCCCAACCGACAATCCGTTCTTCCGCGCCGGGGCCATTCGCGGCGGCGAAGCAGGGGCTAACCTGCAGAAGGTCTTTGCCTATGGCATCCGCAACGGCTTTGGAATGGCCTTCGATCCGTTCTCTGGGGAACTGTGGGAAGGGCAAAATGGCGATGACAGTTTCACGGAAATCAACCGGGTCGAGGCGGGTGCAAATCTCGGCTGGATTCAAGTTATGGGACCGCTGGAACGCATCGCCCAGTTCAAAGAAATCGAGACCAGCTCAAACTTCTTCGGCCTGCAACAGATTCGCTGGTCCCCCACCAACATCGCCGACTCCGCCCAGGAAGCGTTGGCCCGCCTGTTCATGGTGTTTGAGGGCGGCGACGAATTTGGAGCCTTGATGACAGGCGCTGAAGAAGTGCCCCCGGTGCAAACCGACGCCCGCGCTCTGGCCCGTTTCACGTTGAACCCGGACGGGACGCTCTCTTACGAACTGCGCGCCACCGGACCCATTGAGGATGCGACCCAGGCGCACATTCACGTGGGCGGGCGCAAGCAGAATGGCCCGGTGGTTCTGTTTTTGTTTGGCTTCGATCCGGCAGGACAGGATTTCCAGGCTGGCGACTTGATTGCGAGCGGCACGGTCAACGATTCGGACGTCATCGAGCGCCCCGGCTTCACGCCCACAATTTCCAACCTCGTCCAACGCATACGCCAGGGGCGTACCTATGCGAATCTCCACACCATCGCCCATCCGGGCGGGGAGGTCCGCGGGCAAATCATCGTCACCGATCGCGCCCCTGTGTCGCGCTACAGTGACCCGGAATTCAGTTGGAAATTCGAGGTCGCTCCCGCCGGCATCGGCTTCATCAGCAGCCGGGCTCTTGGGCCGCAATACCAGGGCGATTTGATCGTCGGCGCCGCTCGAGACTTCCTCCAGGGCGGCACGCTGTTCCGTTTCAACCTCACCGGCAACCGCCGGAAGATTGCCGTTGAAGATCCGCGTCTCGAGGATCGCGTCGCGGACAATCTGGCCAAGTTTGAAATCACCGAAAGCGAAAGCCTGCTGTTTGGGACCGGGTTTGGAATCGGGACAGATATTCACACCGGACCCAACGGCAACCTCTACGTCGTGTCGCTCTCGAACGGCACAGTTTACGAAATCTCCCGGCTCACTCCGACGGGCAAAACCGGATTGCGCAAATAACAGCGCGCACCACTCGCACAAACCCGCCCTCTCCCGTCCAACGGGAGAGGGCGGGTAGATCGATCCGGGCAGCAGACGCCAAGGAGGTAGGGGTGAGGAACCCCGCGGAAGAATACGTTCCGCCACCCGGACCAAATCAACAGCCTGCAGACTATTTGAAACGGCTTCCGCGCGCCATCGGAGCAACTGCGAAGCGGGCGTCAGTAAAATTACTACACGCCGCACCGAGGAACCAGGATGCGAGGGATCGACCACGATTGACACCCCGCAGCGATTTGACTACCAAGGATTATGCGTTCCATTTCATCTCTCCTGTCAGGTTGGCTGTTCGCGCTGGTCGCATTCGCGGGCATGGCCGCAGAGGCGCCGAAAACTTTTAAAGTCGGTGAATTCGCCTTTGCCCGTCCCGAAGCGTGGGAATGGATTGTGTCCGCCTCGCCGATGCGCAAAGCTCAACTCAAGGTCCCCGCCAAGGGAGGCAAACCCGCGGAGGTGGTTTTCTTTTACTTTGGTGAGGGCAGCGGTGGCGGGACTAAGGCGAACGTGGACCGTTGGCTGGGACAATTCGAGGAGCCGCGCGACAAGATTAGCGCCAAAGTCGAGGAGAAAAAGGCCGGCCCCCGCACCATCACCTACGTGCAGGCCGAAGGCACCTACAAAAGCGGAATGCCCGGCGGCCCGACCACCCCGCAGCCAAATACGATGTTGCTCGGCGCGATCCTCGAGAGTTCCCAGGGCAACGTCTTCGTTCGCATGACAGGTCCCATTGATGTCGTCAAGACCGCGAAGGACGATTTCAACAAAATGATCGAGGCGAGATAAGCATCCATCGCCTCGCCTCAGCCCCGCGAGCGTCTTACTTGAGTTCTGCCGCCGCCGGATCGCCGCCAAATTGTGCGTGCCTTTTTAGTTTGGTCCACGTGTTTTCGGACATCGCGGCCTGCCGGTACACCGGCGTCCATAACGGCTCCGCGCTGGTCGAGCGGCGGGCTCGCTCGAGCCATTTGCGGTCGAGTGGTTCCGCGATCAGAGACATCGAATTGGCGGCGATGGTCGTCTCTTCCTTCTCGCCTGTGGCGTGACCGACGCCGACAAAAAAGCCCGCCAGCAGCAAGGAAACGCGCAACATCGTGCTGCGCGAATAGGTCGGCAGTGCGCACGGGCGGTTTGGGTCGAGCAGTTCGTAAATGCGCGCGAAAAGCGGCTGGGTCCACATGGCGGCGTTGGTGGCCGGCGAAAAGGCATCGAAGAGAATTCCGTGCGGCTTCGGCAATCCCTCCGCCTCGGGGCGGTGGAGCAATTCAGCGAAATCGTCCACCTGAACTTCCCATGAGACGTGCTGCCGATCGTTGTCAAACGCGATTGAGCGATCCCGGAGCAGTGCGGCCACCGCCGTCTCGTATTCGCCGAAGTAACCGAGTTCCATTCGGTGAGCCAGCGCAAACTCCAGCGGATCGAGCGTCTGATCAAAACTTACGATCCGCAGCGACCCGCGAATCTCTCGACATGCGCGCAGGACGGTGAGCACATTTGCCGCCGCTCCAAGGCCGACATCCCAGAGGACAAATCCCTCCTCGCAGGTTCGCATTCGCTCCGGCAACCGCAGTTGGCGCACGTAGAGCGCTTCGGCCTCCGCGACCGGCCCGATCACCGGATGAAACGTCTCGTCGTGCTCCAGTGAATGCACGCTGGCCACGCCGTTGGCCAGGCGGACGAGGCGATATGGGATTTTCAGATTGTCAGACGCGTCGTTTCTCAGATGATCAGCGTATCAAATTATGGATCAGTTGCTCAAGCTACTGCAGGAAAACGCCGCGCTTCGCCCCGCCCAACTCGCCGCCATGTTGAACAGTTCGGAGGAGGAGATCGCCTCGCGGATCAAGGCCTACGAAGCGGACCACGTCATCGTCGGGTATCGCGCGATCCTGAATGAGGAGAAGCTCGGCATGGAGCTGGTTCGCGCGGTGATCGAAGTCAAGATCACTCCGGAACGCGGCGGCGGCTTCGACCGGCTGGCCGAGCGCATCGCCAAATACAGCGAAGTCAAATCCTGCTATCTGATGAGCGGCGGTTACGACTTGCTCGTGGTGGTCGAGGGCAAAAATCTGCGTGACGTGGCAACATTCGTCTCCGAGAAACTCGCCACCATCCACGGAGTCATTTCGACGGCGACCCATTTCATGCTCAAGCCCTATAAGGAACAGGGCATGCTGATGTACCACGAACACGACGACGAACGGCTGGCGGTAACCCCTTAGCCCCAGCAAGAATCGGGAGCACGGCCGGCCGGTCGCAACTTTCGGGTTGCGAGCAGTCCGCGAACATGCCGTTCTGCGACGGCACGCACGCGCGATTGTGCGCTTAAGCGACCTTTCTTTTCTTTTTGGTGAACACAGGCGCGGTGTTTGCCACGTTGAGCATCGACAGATCGATCCCGTTTTCGGGGTCGCGCTCGTGCGCTCGCTTCAACTGGGCGGAAACCTCCCTCAGCGTCGTCTCGGCAAAATATTTCACCGCCCCAACGCTGATGCGCGCCTTGAAAATAATTGTCAGGAGCGAATATTCATCCACATTCAGGACCAGCAAACTGAACGACTCGCCCTGCTGATAGACGCTGGTGAAGTTAGTTTCGTTGACCAGACCGGCGATGCCTTGCGTGGCGGCAAAGGATGCCGCCGACAGCGCTGCCAGCGTGACAGTGTCAAATGAACTAAAATCACCGACCTGGCTGATGAGGAATCCGCCCTTATCGATGAGCAGGCCGATGCTGGCATCGCTTTTCAGGAGCAACTCCTGCACGGAGCGATTGATCTCAGCGATATCTTCTTCGATGAGTTGAGGCAGCGTCGCCATATTAAGCCGCTTTGCGGCCGCTCTCGTTGATGAATTTGTGGAGGAGGAGGCGCGTAATCATGTTCAAGGTCTCGAACACGCCTTCGCACTTGTTGGCGCAGGCCTCAAAGGAGGGCACCTGCACCTCGCGATTGTTGAGGAGGAACTCCATGTACTCGAGGGGAGCGACGGTGGGGAGATCGCGCTTATTGTACTGCAAAATGTACGGGATATCCGCGAGGTTCAGGTTGAGGCTCCGGAGATTCTCTTCCAGATTGGAAAAGCTTTTGACGTTCTCCTCCATTTTGTCGTACTGCGAGTCCGCGACGAACACGATGCCATCGACGCCGCGGAGCACGAGCTGGCGCGTGGTGTTGTAAATGACCTGGCCGGGCACGGTGTAGAGCTGGAATTTGGTTTTGAAACCCTTGATCGCGACCGCCTCGATGGGAAGGAAATCGAAGAACAGCGTGCGATCAGAGCTCGTGGCCAGCGACACCAGTTTGCCTTTGTTGCCCTCGGCGGTCTGCACGTGGTCGTGGACCTGCACGAGGTTCGTGGTCTTGCCACCCAGCGCAGGTCCGTAATAGACAATCTTGACCTGCAGTTCTTTGGTTGCCTGATTGATTATCGCCATATGTTTAATCGCGTTACTTCGTGTGTCGGCCCAATTCGGTGCTGATGAGGCAAAGATCGGAAATCGGAAGGCCCGTGTCCGGTTTGCCGAGCGCCGCAAAATAAATGATTCCCGCATTGAAAATCTGCAGCGTGCCAGTCTCGACCGCGAAACTGACGCTCTGCACTTCGCCCATCTGCAATTCCTTTGTGTACTGCGTGAGCCGGCCAAAGATCTGCGGGATGAACGCCGCGATGGTTTCAGCTTTCCACGGAGGGGGCATGCAACCGGCCACCAGCAAACCGTCCTGCAGCGCGATGAGTGCCCCTGTGACGCCAGGCAGCGTAATCGTTTTGTGAACGATTTCGTTGGGCGTCCAGTTCTTCTTGTTCGGCTCGTTGAAAAGTTCGCAGAGATTCTGCGGGCGCGGCCGGTCTGAGGCGACAGGAGCCGGGGCCGGTGGAGCAGGGGGTTCCGGCGCCGGCGCGGCGGCTTCCGCCTCGGGCTCGGCTTCGGCTTGTTCGAGCTTCTCGCCCCTGGCGTTAAACAGATCGGGAATGCCGCTCGGCACGTTTGATTTCTTGGCGCCCCTTAAGGACCGCTGTTCCAGAAACAGTGGCGCGATCACGGGCAGCGGAAATTCCAGGATCGTTTCGGCGTGCTCCAGGGAGACCTCCACTTCGGGCTCAGGGCGCAACCAGATAACGACCTGCTTGAGCGGAAATTCCACTTTGCCCAATTTCAGGGCACTCTCTATCACATTTATGGGCAGTTCGATGTCCGTCGCCCCGAGTTGCTGAATCTGGCTCCGCACCTGGGCGGGCCACTTCTGGCAGACCTTGGCCAAAGAGACGGAAATTCTTGCCTCATTTGTTCCAGGGAACGGAGTTGCCACGAATGGGCTCGCGGCTGGGGCGGGCTGCACCGGCGCGACTGCAGGAGCGGTCGGCAACTTGATCGCATTTGGCGGCAGGGTCGTGGGGGGCGCAGGCGCGGGCTTCTGAGGCGCTACCGGTTGAGGTCTTGGAACAGCGCTAATGGACGGGCCGGTCGGAAGGGGCGTTTGCACGGGCACCCGAGCCACCGGGGCCACCTGTGTCGGCGCCGGTTTAGCGAGGGGCGGAACCGAAGGCGCAGGGATTGTTGGGGCGGCGCTGGGTGTTTGCGCGGCTGTCGCCATTTGGCGGGCCAGATTTGGCGCCGCGATGCGGATAGGTTCAGGTTGCGGTGTTTGTGCGACACGGGGAACGGGGGAAGTAAACGTGTGGCCTGGCGTAATTGCGGGCGCTTGAGGGACAGGCTGCGCCGGAGCCGCTTTCGCCTGATTTTTGTCCAGAACTCTTACTGTCGTGAGCCGTTCGCCTTTGCTGCCAAACAGGTCCGTCAAATCATCGGGAACGCTGACCAATTGCTGGTCGCTGCGGCGGGCAAAGGCCTCGGGCCGGATTTGATTCAAAATCTCGCGTAATGGCAGGTCGATCAGGCGATTTTCGCTTCCGGTGCCGGCTGCGAACGTGCCGGGAGGCGCCACACGGCGCAGTTCACCGAGCGGCACCTTGACGGCGCCGCGGGAAAGCTGTTCGAGGGCAGCCGCACGCGGAAGCTGATAGATATGCGAGCCGCTGTTGACCGCACCGCGTCCCTGCAGCTCCTTTGGGACCATGAGTAAAATTGCGCTGAACGGGACCGCTATCGAATCGCCCGATCCTGCGGGCGCGGGCGATGGAGGGGCGGCGGTGCGGCGGAAGAAATCTGTGGCCTGGCGAACGGATTGAGTCAGCAGCGCCGGTGGAGTTGGGGAAAATGGTGTCTCGGACTGCGCGCCAGCAGATTTTTTGAATAACTTCGCAATTTTCCCGAACATAAGTTTCTCGCGTAGCACGTCATGAGCCAAGCGCGCGCCTTTGGAGGGTTGAAAGCGACAATCACTGCTGCCGGCGAACTTCGGCTTGGTTTCTGCTACGCGCTGCATCTGGCGCCCCGCCGATTTCGCAGACGCCGAGTAGCTGAGTATGCGTTGGAATCGGTGGAGCACTGAAAGAACGCCCACAACATGGTAGCGCAACCTAAAATTCTGTTGCTGGATGACGACCAGGATTTCCTGGACCTCTATAAAGAGATGTTGACGCAGCACCTGTCTTGTCTGCCCGAGGTGCGCACCGCGTCGTCCGGATCGCGAGCCTTATCACTGCTGGAATCGGAGCCTTTCACGCTCATGGTCGTGGACCTGAACATGCCCAAGATGGACGGCCTGCAGGTCCTGTCGATCGCCCGCCGCAAATATCCCACGCTGAAATTGGTCGTGCTGACCGGGATTCGTGACGAACAATTCCGCACCCGCGCTTACGCGATGGGCATCGACCAGTATTGGATCAAGCCCGAATCGGACCAGGAGATGGGCTTGTTCATGGAATCGATCGAATCGCTCCTGAACCGTGAAGCGCAAGGTGGTTTTCGCGGCGTGCAGAGCAAGAGCCTGGTGGATATTATTCAGTTGGAGTGCCTGTCACAAAGTTCTTCAGTATTGAAGATCACCAACGGCGTGGTGGAGGGCAAAATCTGGATTCAGAACGGCGAGGTGATCGATGCGGAAGCGGCCGGCATCACGGCCGAACCGGCTTTTCAGCGCATCCTGTCCTGGAAAACCGGGAGCTTCGAAATCATGCCGGCTGATTCGCTCCGGCCACGCGCGATTTTTACGTCTTACCAGGGCCTGCTCCTCAACACGGCGCAGGCGATCGACGAGGCGGCGTCGCAGCCGGAGCCGGTTGAGACTCCGGGCGCCACGCCTGTCAATGAACAGTTAACCACGCAATCGCTCCTGGTGGAGGTGTCGCAGATGACGGGGATCGATTTCGCGTTGATCCTGGGCAAGGAGAAAAAAGCGGAAGATTTCTGGGGATTGGATAATCCCAAGCCGGTCACGACCTGGCTCCGCCAAACGATCGATTCCTTCAAGGAATTGGGTGAGCGGCTGCAAGTCGGGGAAATGCAGCAGATCACCGCAACAGGGCTGCACAAGAAGATCAGTATCGCCACGGCCGGCAAATCGAGCCTGTGTATCGGGTTCCCAAGCGCCACTTCGACCGATCAGATGCGCGAAACGATGCGAACGATTGTAACAAAATGGGTCTCCTGAAGTTTCTTACCGGGTCCAGAGAGCCGCGGCTGATGCGTCTGCCTTCCGGCAGTTTCACCGTGGACGCGAACTGCAAGATCATGACCTCGACCCTGCCGCAAAACTTTCCCGAGGGCCGGATGCGGGAGATTGGGCAGCAGGTGCTGGCGTCGTTTCGGGCGGCCAAGCAGGCGCAAATGCCGTTGACGGAGCTCATTATTCATTTTGCCGCCCTGAAGCTTCTGGCCCGCGAGCTGCGCGGGGGGGCGATGATTTTCCTGATGCCGCAGAGTCTGAACCAACCCACTAAATTGTCGGAACGCGTATGAGCAAGAACAACATCGATCAACTGATCCTCCGCCTGGAGAGCTATCTGGAATGCTGGAAACAGTATAACAGTTTTATGGCGATGGCCCGGAGCAAAAAATTCGGCACGGAAGAGGAGAACCAGTTCCTGGAAATCAAAAGCGTGATCACCCAGGAGTTGGAGTTGCTTCTCTCCTCTATTGATTGCGGGCCCATCAGCCGCGACGAGGTGCATTCGCTGATCGCCGCCGGGCCATCGATCCGGTTCCTCAGCGAGATGAACGACAACTCGCTGCGAAACATCGAGAGCCAGTGGCACAAACTGTTCATTGGGCTGCAATCGATCCTCGGCCAGCTCAAAGTCAAGCAAAACCAGGTCGATAGTAAGGGTCTGATGAGCGGCTTCCTCGGACGCAAATAACTTCGTTGAAGCGTTGAGGAGTTGAAGCGATTCAACGATTCAACGCTTTTACGCTTTTGCGGCTTGTCAGTTGGCACGATTTAGCATCTAACACCGCGCGTGCCGGAGTGGCTGAATGTCGCGCTCCTCGGGATTATCGAGGGCATAACTGAATTCCTGCCTGTCTCATCGACAGGCCATCTTCTGCTTGCCGAAAAATGGCTCGGTCACCGCAGCGATCTTTTTAACGTCGTCATTCAATGCGGCGCCGTTTTGGCGGTGCTGATGGCCTTTTCGGGCCGCATGCGCGACCTGCTTGTCAAAACGCACGAACCGGAGAACCGCGATTATTTGCTCAAGCTGCTTTTGGCCTTTGTTATCACTGGCGCGGGCGGGATGGTTCTGAAGCGATTTGAATTTCAATTGCCGGAGACAGCCGCCCCCGTCGCCTGGGCAACCCTCGGGGGCGGCGTCTTGATCCTCGTCGTCGAAGGCTGGCTGCAAGGCCGCTCGTTGAAACCCCGGATCACATGGACCGTCGCCGCTATCGCGGGGGTTGCGCAGTTGGCCGCGGCAATCTTCCCGGGCACTTCCCGCTCAGGCGCGACCATTCTCGCGGCGCTGGCCCTTGGGGTTCAGCGCAAAGCGGCGACGGAGTTTTCTTTCCTCCTCGGCATCCCGACGCTGCTCGCGGCCGGTGGAATGCACGTTTATTCCGCCCAACAGCGTGGCCAAACGATCGATTGGCCGCTTGTGCTCATTGGCGCCTCGTTTGCGGCGGTCACCGCGTTCGTAGCCGTCAAGTGGTTGTTGCATTATGTGCAAAGCCACACGTTCAAAGCCTTCGGTTGGTACCGCATTGGCCTGGGCATCCTCATCCTCATCCTCTTCGCTAAGCACAGCCAATCACAGTGAGTCGTGGAAGCCCGCCCGTCCTGCCTGTGCACGCTACTCGTTGGCCTCGCTGCGGATTTCGAGGATGTCGCTGGCGTCGATTTTGATCGACGGGAAGGCTGCATCTTTGACCATGACGGCGTCGTCAAGGAGGTCGAGTCGGGCGGCGCGGAAGAGGCCGTCGTCGCGCGTTTTTACCTCGAAATTCGCGGCGCCGCCGCGGACGGGCCGCAGGACTGCGGCAATAGCTTGGGAGACGTTGATGGTTTTTGCTCCGAGAACGACTGAGCTCACGCGGATCTGTCCGTTCTTTACGCCCTCGAAATCGCCCTCGACGAAATCCCCAGACTTGAGGAGGACGCCGGCGCGGCCATGGGCCAACTTGGAGTCGGTTTCGGCGGTGACAGGGCTGAAGATCAATCGCGCGATCTGGATAATCGACAGAGGCTGAGCGAGGCCGGCGAGGCGAGCGGAGGCCCTGTCGGCGGATTCAACGCGGCCAGGGATCAGCGATCCGTTCACCGTCAATACACCTGAAGCGAAACGCTTTTTCGGCACCCTGGTCATCATTCCCTCGAGATTGTCGGCCGGGATGAGATTCTCGGCCGGAACGATCGCCTGCGGCATAGACTGGCTGCTCCAGAGCAGGCGTGCAATCGCCCGGTCTTTGGTGTCACAAACTTCCATGCGGAACGTGTTCGTCTGGCCGGCCATCAACACCAGCGGAGGAGTCGTCAAATTCTGAAACCGGTCGTGCCAGGAATCGATGGCGGGCGCGTTGTTGATCCAGAGGCGAACGCCGCCGTCGCTGATGCTATGAAAAGTATAATGGGCGGTGACGGGCGCGATGATGCGGCCAATCCAGCGGACGCTAAAGCCGTTTGAGTTCATATCCGGCAGCGGGGCGGAGTGCCCCCAGTCGAAGTCGATGGCGGGGTCGAAGCGCGTCTTGAAGAATTCGCCGGTGCAATCGGGATTGTTGTAATAGATGCCCAGCAAGCCATTGGCGGGGGGCGTGGGCAGGATTGTGAGCGTGTTGGTGGCGGCGTCGGGAAGGACGGCGCGATAGAGTTTCAACGCGGGCAGCGTGAGTTCAACCGTAGCGCCATTGGTGTCGCCAACGATGACCTTACCGGGCGCGAGGCGAACGTCGCCGTTGAGGGTTTTTCCTGATTTTGTTTCGACCGCGCCAGGCAGGCCCGCGGCGGCGACGGAGGCACAGAGCTGAAGAGCAAGGCACAAGCGTGGCATCGATCAGCGCTGATAGAGGGGAACGTAATGATAAGGCATGGCGAGGATCATGGTGTAAACAGCCGTGCAATAGATCTGGCCGACGCCGCGGCCCTGGTCGAGACGAGTCTCCCAAAAGGAGGTATCGCCGCGAGTGCTCACCGCCTTAAGGAGGGTGTCTTTCGTGAGACTGTACCAACGCCGCCAGGTATCGCCGCCGATCATGTATTGCGCGGGGGCGGCGTAGAAATTTCCGTAGGTGAACCATTGGTCGGTCTCCTTGTGATTCTTGATCAGATATTCAGAGCCTTTCCTGACCATTTCATCGTCATAGAGACCACAGACCTGCAAGGAGTAGATGGCGGCCGCGGTGCGGGCAAAGCCGGGCTCGCGATTCGGCTGGTACGTAAAGCCGCCGCTGGGAGGGTGATAGCATTTTTTGACGTATTTGACCGCGTTGTCGATGGTGGCCTGGGGCACGTCGAGTCCGCCGTTTTTCGCGGCGCGCAAGGCAACGACGTGCAGGACGGTGACGGAAATATCCGCATCCCGGGCGACGGGACGGTAGCGCCAGCCGCCCTCGTGGTTTTGCGAGGCGATAATGACCTTGATGATGCGTTCGAGTTTTTGGCGCATGGCCGGGGAGCGGGTTTGCCCATACAACTCAGCCAGGGCAATCGCAGCGACGCCATGGCCGTACATGTATTGGCCGTTGTTGCGATTGCCCATGATCCCGTCGGCGGCGGTGGAATCGAGCAGGTATTGCGTTCCCAGAGTGACATTTTTGCCGAACTCGCCCTCCCCGGGCAAATGGCCAGCCGCTTGGAAGGCCATGAGGACGTATCCGGTAATGGCGATCGGATGGCGCTGCTCTTCGTCGGACGCGCCCCACGCTCCGTTGGGCGCTTGCTTTGAGGCGAGCCATTTGAGAGCGCCTCTTATAACGGCCTCGGTTTTGGCGTCCACGATCACCGGGTCTTTTCCGGGTGGTTCGGGGGCCGGAAGTTCGGCGGCGGGCAACAGAGACGCCATCAGGAACGTGATTGTCAGGATGAGCGACGCGACAACTATCGCGTTGAAGGGTTGAA
>JAKEEH010000123.1 GCA_022616725.1 Limisphaerales bacterium
AGCCGGATTTTTAAAGCATCCGCTCCATATGGGGCCGGAGGGCTAACGCTCACGCTGATCGCATTCTCGGTGTTGGCGACTGGCCTGGCATGGGCGGAAGGCGACAACAAGAACATCTTTCGAACACTATTGATCAGCGAGTCTTTGCGAGGCCTTCCGGAAGTCGCCAAAGGCGAAATCTGGCGGCTGATCACCCCCATCTTCCTGCACGGCGGCCCGCGAGCGGGACAGTTTGGGATACTGCACTTGTTCTTCAATATGTGGTGGCTGATGGACTTGGGGAGCATGATCGAAGCGCGGAAAAGCAGCCGTTATCTGCTCGGGCAGGTCTTGCTCATCGCTTTGCTGTCAAACCTGGCGCAGTGGTATTGGGGAGGGCCCAATTTCGTGGGAATGTCTGGTGTTGTGTACGGGCTCCTCGGGTATGTGTGGATGAAAGGGCATTTTGATCCGTTTTCGGGTTTTTACCTTCATCGGCAGACGGTGCTTGTGATGTTGATCTGGTTTTTTGCGTGCTGGTTCAGGCTGATCCCGAACGTAGCCAACTACGCGCACGCCGGTGGACTGGTTGCCGGAATGGCATTGGGAATCGGGTCGAGTTTCCTGGCCCGGCGAAACCGATGATCGATACCACTTCAGCAGGCGCTCCGAAGTGCATCAGGCATATTGGCGCCTGCGTTCTTTGGTTGATGTGTCCTTTCGCGCTGGCGGGCGCTGATGTCGAACCGCCGGTGATTCCCATTGGGCTTGACGCGTATCGAATGTGGGAGCGCTGGCCGGCGCAGCGCATCGGCGCGCGCGCGTATATGCGCAGCACTTACGACCGCCGCGGCGGAAACGAAGGCGCGGACGCGAGCCACTTTCTTTATCAACTCGCCGACGACTTCAACCTGACGCTCGATGTCGCCGGTCCGGGCGTTCTCTATTTTGTGCGGTGCAATCACTGGCATGGCAGCCCGTGGCATTATGAAGTCGATGGCAGGGATCACATCGTGCAGGAAACCAGTTCCGCCGACCCAACAAAACCGGCGCCCAACTCGGTGTTCCTGCCCGAACACCTGTTCCCGAATCCGCTAACCTGGACGTGGTCCATCACCAAAGGCGCGGATCTGAACTGGGTGCCGATCCCGTTCGAGAAAACTTTTCGCCTCGCCTATTCGCGCACGCGTTATGGCACCGGCTATTACATTTACCATCTCTACGATCGCAGCGCAAAACTCTCGCATCCGATCCGCTCCTGGGATGGCAACACGCCGCCAGACAAAGATGTGCGAGAGCTGATTTCTCGCGCGGGCACCAATCCGATTGAGGACCTAAACTCGCTGCGGACGGACGAAACACGTCTGGATCGCGGCTACTCCGGCGTCGTGCGCCTGCGGAGCCGCGGCCCGACGATGATCCGCGCCTTGGAAATCTCCGCGCCGCGCAAAGACGCGGTGCTGTTCGGGCGCGGGCGCATTCGCGTGACGTGGGACAACCGGGCGCATCCGTCGATCGATGCGCCGATCGCGCTGTTCTTCGGCGCGGGGACGCTCTACAACCGCGACGGGCGCGAGTATCTGGTCAAGGCGTTTCCGATGAACATTCGATTTGACAGCAATCGGGTCCACCTCGCGTGCTACTTCCCGATGCCATTTTTTGATTCAGCAACCATTGAATTGACCAACGTGCTCGCCGATACGCGAGTGACCGTGCGCTCGGAGCTGCTGAAAGGCCCGCGCGAACACGTCGCCTACTTCCATGCGAGCTACCGCGACCACGGCAAACCCGAACCGGGGCACGACCTCGTTTTGCTGGATACGCGGCAGGCCGAGGGCGGTGGCGATTGGGCGGGCCACTTTGTGGGTACGTCGTGGATCTTCTCCCAACGAGGCGTCCTGACGACGTTGGAAGGCGACCCGCGGTTCTTCTTTGACGACAGCAACAGCCCGCAAGCCTATGGCACCGGCACGGAGGAGTGGGGCGGGGGAGGGGACTACTGGGGCGGTGTCAACATGACGTTACCTTTCGCCGGGCATCCCTGCGGGGCGCGGGGTTTCAAGGAGGCGAAAGAGCCGGAAGACCTGATCCAATCCGCTTATCGCTTTCTGCTCGCCGACCTGATGCCGTTTGGGAAGAACGCGGTTATTCGCCTCGAACATGGCGGCGTGAATGAATCCAGCGAGCATTATGAAACGGTGACGTACTGGTACGGCACGCCCGGCGCGGCACTGGTACTTACCGATGAACTGAAGATTGGTGATCCGGAAAGCGAGTCGAAGCACGGCTACCATTCGCCCGAGGCCTCCGCGCCCTACATCATCAATTCGCGTTACGAACTCGGGCCGGATACGTTGCACGGCAAGGAAGTTTATCCTTCACACACCGACCAGGGGCGCACAACCCGGGGCACCTCCGAGTTTACGCTGAAGCTCGATCGCGCCAACCTGGGTGTGCTGCTGCGGCGCAAACTCGACTACAGCTTTCCAAACCAGCGGGCCGAGGTGTACGTCGCTGACGCACAAACCAATAAGTGGGACTTTGCGGGCATCTGGTATCTGGCCGGCGGCAACACGTGCATCTACTCAAACCCCCGGGATGAACTTGGCGCGACACAGCATAATGTTCAGACGTCGAACCGGCGGTTCCGCGACGACGAGTTTCTACTCCCGCGGGATCTGACACGAGGCCGCGACCAGATCCGCGTTCGGGTGAAGTTCACGCCGGTCGAGGTTCCATTGTTCCCGGGACACCCGTTGCCAGAACTCGCCTGGAGTGAAATCCACTATAAAGCCTACTGCTACCGATTTCCGGTAAAGCCGTAAGTTACTAATAAGTCCATCGCCCAATCTCATGGCAGATTTGAGGAGCTTTTGCGGAGGGTTTACGTCTAATGGGGCAGGGTGCTACACGTACTCGAGCAATGAAGAAATGGTTTGGGCTGATGGTGGCTCTAAGCGCCTTGACATTGACGGGGGGCGCCGCGCCGCGGAATGAGCAATGGAAAAAAGTGGATGAGGCGATCCAGAAGGGGTTGCCGAAAACCGCGATCGACCTGCTCGATCCGATCATCCGCGACGCATTGCGTGAGCGGGCCTACGCGGAAGCGGTGAAGGGGATTGCCCGACGGATCGTGCTTGAAGGGAACATCCAGGGGAACAAGCCCGAAGAGAAAATCACGCGCATGCGCGCGGAGTTGGCGCGCGCGCCGCGGGAAATCAAGCCACTGTTGGAGACGATTCTCGGGCATTGGTACTGGCAATATTTTCAGCAGAACCGCTGGCGGTTCATGCAGCGGACGACCACGGCGCAAGCACCCGGTGCGGATTTCACGACGTGGGACCTGGAGCGGTTGTTTCGGGAAATCGATTTGCATTTTCAAACTGCGCTGGCGGCGCACGCGCAGCTCAAACGAATTCCCATCGCGGACTACAGCGATCTGCTCACGAAAGGGGACATGCCGGACCAGTATCGGCCAACGCTGTACGATTTCATCGTGTACGAGGCGCTAAAGTTTTATACGGCGGCGGAACAGGCCGGCGCAAAACCGCAGGATGCGTTCGAGATCCCTGCTGATGGACCGATCTTTGCGCCAGTGGCGGAATTTCTGGAGTGGAACGTGGACCGAGGCACCAACGCTTCGAACTATGAGCGGGCGATTGTCCTGTTCCAGGACCTGCTCAGCTATCACCAGAATGACACTGGCAAAAGCGCGTTCCTGGACGCCGACCTCGAGCGGTTGGCGTTTGGGGACAACGTTGCTTTTGGCGAAGACAAGGGTGAGCGCTACAAAGCTGCCCTAAAAGCATTTGTTGACACGGGGGCGGACCACGAAACGTCGGCCAAGGCGTTGCACGCGTGGGCGCGCGAGTTGCAGCAGGAACGGGAGATGGTCCAGGCCCGTGAACTGGCGTTGCGCGGGAAAAATGCCTTTCCGGACAGCGCAGGCGGGCGGCTGTGCCAGAATTTGATTTACGAGATCGAAGCGAAATCCGTCCAGATCACGACGGAACGCGTGTGGAACGCGCCCTGGCCAAAGATCGACGTGCATTACAAGAATATCACGAACGTGCATTTCCGCATGGTGGCGGAGGGTTGGGATTCCTTCCTGGGTCGAAGGGGCCGCCGTCCGGAATACCTGGATGACGCGCAGCGCAAATCGGTGCTGGCGAAACGGCCTGTGCTCGAGTGGTCCACGGCATTGCCCGTGACGACGAATTATTTGATGCGGACACAGGAGATTCCCGCGCCGGAGATGCTGAAGAAGGGATTCTATTTCGTCATTGCCAGCGTCGATCCGAAGTTTGGCGAAGGGAACAATCATGTTGCGTTCACGGATGTGTGGGTGAGCGATCTGGCGCTGGTTTTGCGCCCACGCCAGGGAGAGATCGAAGGTTTTGTGTTGCAGGCGGGGTCCGGTGAGCCTGTAACGAGTGCTGAAATCTCGTCATGGCACATGGACCGGGATGGAGACTGGGTGGCGGACCCAAAACGCGCGACGGATGAAAATGGCGTCTTCAGTTTTCCCGCAAAGGATCGGAATTACCTCATCCGCGCGCGCAAAGAGGACGACGAGGTCGCATCGCAAAATGACGTGAGCGCGCATCACGATAGCCGCGAGCGCGTTTACGACCAGACGACTTACTTCACGGACCGGGCGCTGTATCGGCCCGGCCAGACGATTCATTACAAGGGCATTTGCATCCGGGTCGATACGGCGGCGGACAAATATGATCCGCTGCCGGGGCAGGAAGTCATCGTGGCTTTCGTGGATCACAACAACAAGGAGATCGAACGGCAGACGCGCCGCTGCAACGATTATGGATCGTTTTCAGGCAGTTTCACGGCGCCGCGCGACCGGTTGATGGGGCAGATGCGCATTTACACGGTCTCGGGTCCAAGCGGGTCGGTGGGGTTCAGTGTTGAGGAGTATAAGAGGCCGAAGTTCCAGGTCGAACTGGAAGCGCCGAAGACCGCGGCGAAGTTGAATGACAAGGTGCAACTCCAGGGAACAGCGGCGGCTTACACCGGCGCGGCGGTGGACGGGGCGAAGGTGCGGTATCGCGTCGTCCGCCAAGTGCAATTCCCACCGTGGTGGCATTGGTATTCGTGGCGGATACCGAATTACGGCCAGAGCCAGGAGATAGCCCACGGCACGGTGCAAACGGCGACGGATGGCACGTTCAAAATTGAGTTTATCGCGAAACCGGACCCGACGATCTCGCCGACCAATGAACCGACCTTCTCATTCACGATCTACGCGGACGTGACGGACTCGGCCGGCGAGACGCGGTCGGACCAGCGGGCGATTCGGGTTGGTTATACGGCGTTGCAGGCGCTGCTCACAGCGAAGGAGTGGCAGACGATCGACAAGCCGGTCGAGATCACCGTCACGACTCAGACGCTGGATGCCGAGCCGCAGGTGGCCGAAGGCAGTCTGAAAGTATATCGGTTGAAAGAACCCGCGACGGTGCAACGCGCGTCGATGCGGTCGTGGTATTCGAGTTACGGCGGGGAGTTCGACCGGATGTTCTCACCGCGGCAGGACGAGTCGAATCCACAGTCGTGGCCGCCGGGCGAACTGGTGTTCGAACGTGGCCTGACCACGGACCAGAAGGGGGAGGTGAAGGCGGAGCCGACGCTCGGGGTCGGGATCTATCGCGCGATTTTTGAAACCCAGGACCGATTTGGAAAGGCCGTCAAGGGCCAGGCGCAGATACGAGTGCTTGATCCTGCGGCGACAAAGCTGGCGATTAAACTTCCGCAACTGTTCGACGCGCCAAAGTGGTCCGTCGAACCGGGCGAGGAGTTTATGGCGCTGTGGGGCACTGGCTACGACGAAGGGCGGGCCTTCATCGAAATCGAGCATCGGCACAAACTCATCGAACGTTACTGGACCAAGGCCGGACAAACGCAGCAGCAGCTCAAGCGCGCCGTCGATGAATCCATGAGAGGTGGGTTTACGGTGCATATCACGCAGGTGCGTGAAAATCGGGCGTACCTTATCGCGCGGCGGATCGAGGTGCCGTGGAGTAACAAGGAAATTGACATCAAATGGGAACATTTCACGTCAAAGCTGCAGCCAGGACAGCGAGAGACCTGGACAGCGACGTTGACGGGAGCCACAGCGCAGAAGCTGGCGGCGGAATTCGTCGCCACGCTATACGATCAATCCCTTGATGCGTTCATGCAGGCGCATTGGACGCGGCGCTTTGGGGTTTTCCGCCAGGACCACAGCACGGCGAGCCCGCAGTTCCAGAATTCGGAAAAACATTTCCAGCACATGTACGGTCACTGGCCGTCAATTCGGGTGCACGTGCCGAACACGCATCGATCGTTTCCGCCGGACCTTGTGGCGCATTATTGGGGTTACGGCTTTCCAAGAGCGCAAAGAGGAGTTTACTTCAAGGGCCGCGCAGCCGTTGAGAGCGAATCTGCCGCGGTCGCGATGGACGCGGCCGCGCCCGCCGCGCTAGCCGCAGAACCCGACATGTTTCTCGGCCAGCGAGTGACTGAATTGCGGGGTGAAGCGGTAGGAAAGGCGCCATCCAGCGAAGGGCAAGCACCAGGCCCTGACCTGAGCCAAATCAGCGCCCGCAAGAATCTGAATGAGACGGCGTTCTTTTTCCCGCATCTGATCTCAGACAAGGATGGTGTGGTGAAGATGGAGTTCACGATGCCGGAAGCGCTGACGCAGTGGCGCTTCATGGGTTTTGGGCATGACAAGGATTTGCGCTCAGGCTTCCTCGAAGGCGAAACGGTGACAGCGAAGGATTTGATGGTGCAACCGAACCCGCCGCGGTTTTTACGTGAAGCCGACGTGCTGGAATTTACGGTGAAGGTCTCGAACCAATCGGCGGCGCGGCAAACCGGGAAAGTGCGGTTGACGCTGGCCGAGGCGGTGAGCGACGATTCCGTTGACAAGGCTCTCGGCAACGCGCAATCGGAACTCGAGTTCGACATTCCGGCCAAGGAATCGCGGAGTTACTCCTGGCGGTTGAAGGTGCCGGATGGGATGGGCTTTCTGGTCTATAAGGCCGTGGCGTCGTCCGGACGCGTGTCCGACGGCGAAGAGGGATTCCTGCC
>JAKEEH010000568.1 GCA_022616725.1 Limisphaerales bacterium
GGAGGGGCCGTGCTGGCGAATCGCGCGCAAGACGAGCGCTTCATTGATGCGACTCAACAGCTGCGGCTGCACGGGCGAAATGCTGTTCACGCGGCCGTCCCCATCCAGTTCGCCGACATTCACTTCGCCATCGACCGGTTTAGCCGCTCGTGGCGAGGAGCGCTTTATCTTGGCTTTCGTCGGCATGCTGGACCGCCTTCAATTTAACGTGGGAAACGCGACTTCTCAATTGCGATTCGAGGACTTTTACTGGATGAAGTCTTGATAGACTTCCTCACCCTTAATCGTGCTGGCCGCCCGCCAAGTCGCTAAATCGACGTCGTCCACCACGAAATGCACTGAGCTGTCGCACATCAATACGTGGACACCTCCCGGATGGCGACTGCGCGCGGCGGCTCTCATAAATCCGCCTCCCGGTATACCGGCTGCCCCTGACATCGCCACGCATGGCGGGTTCGGTTCGATATTCTGGCAGTCGTCCGGATCACCCTGGATAATATCCACGGCGTTGGTGTTGGGTGGGTCGAAAGTCTCGAAGGCCGATCCCCAGCCCCACCAGGTAAGCGCGCGTGCGTCGCCCGCCTGCCCCTGAACTGTTTCGGACGCCAGCAGCGTCTTGCTCAGACCATCGGCAATATCGCGGAACCTGAAATCTATCTCCGGATAGGGCTCCGGGTTGTCGACGCCCCTGAATGGACCGGGCAGGTGTATAAGGGTCCCGTTGTTCCGTCCGAGATGGTTGGTGTTCCCGTAGTTGACGACGTAGTTGTGTTGCGCAATTCCATTTGCCCTAGTCTGCGGCTCGTCGCTCGGGCAGGTCAAGGTGGCAACCCGGTATTGGCAGACCTCCAAATTTCTAATTGGAGGGTTGCTCCCCGGATCGCTCTCGTCGTAACGATAGCTCGGATGATAGACAGGAAAAGTCTTAGGACTAAACTGATACAAATCCGCTATATCCTGCTCCTCGAGGAACGGCAGGACGTACATCTGCCAGGTCCCCCAGCAACAGCTAAAATTTCCCGGCGGAAGATGCTTGTACGTGTCGTGATAATTCTGCATCGCAACACCAAGCTGTTTTAAGTTGTTGACGCATTGGCTACGTCGGGCCGCTTCGCGCGCGGCTTGGATCGCCGGCAACAGTAGCGCAACGAGAATACCGATAATGGCAATGACGACAAGCAGTTCGACCAGCGTAAATCCGCGATTATGTGTACGCATGATCCCATAACTCCTGATACGAACGAGACTATCGTCTATTTTGAGGACCGATTCACGATATCGAAATCGAAACGATTATCCCCGTCGGTCGTCACTTCCACCGTTTGTTGACTATCGGCATTGTATGCGGGCGGAATCCGTTCAGGCGCCGCGGGAATGCCCATGTCGCCCGGCGCAGCGCGCACGATGACGGGCGGCGCCTTAGTATCTGGCGAGCTCATTTCGACGCGGTAGGTTCCCGGTCGTAGGCCTTTCTCCTGGGGTATTTGGTATTGCCCGTTTTGAATCAACGCGCCCGAAGCCAAAAGCTCCTGGCCCTCCAGCGAGGTAAACCGGATCGAGCCGCTATCCAGCGGCTCGCCGTCCAACGTAATCCTGCCGCTGATCGGCAAGCGGTCGCTGGTGGGACCGCAACCGGCAATCATGGCCATCAACATCGCCACGGCCGGAAGAGCGGCGCGCGAGGCGAACGATAGCAACTCCCGCCAAATGCTTAGAATACGAGACAATGGGTAAGAAGTTCTATGTCTCATTGTCAGTGAGCGGCAAACACCCAAGCGTTTCCGCAGGAACAGTCTTGCAATCCACCGCGCATATCTTAAACGATCTTGAATATATCTGTCAATGATGCTTTGAGTCAAACATCATGGATAGGTCTACAAAAAGTTACATGCGGGCCCCCGTTGAAAGACCTTTTGCGTTGCCGGCCAAACCGCTGTGGCAGGTCACCAAGGCTCTAGATTCCGCGATCCTTCGAGGGGATTCGCGTGGTTATGAGCGTGCCTCACCACTGCGGCAATCGATTCCCGAGGTCGTAGGGGTATGTGACTTTAGCTGTATTGTCTCACCTAAGATGCTCTGGCGCATTGCCTTACGGCGTTTGTTAAGAACTCGGAAAAATTAAGTTGCAATTATTTTATGGTCTGTTATAAATAGTCTCTGATCGAGGTTTGTCATGCGGTCGAGACCCACGTGGCTCGCCAGCGCAAGGTGGGGGCTCAGGAGATTGAGCTAATGCGATCGTACCTTCGAAACTGTTTATCTCATCGACGCTTTCGGATTGTCGGCATCGCCTGTACCGGGATGATCCTTGGTTGCACCAGTGCGGCCAGCGCGCAGATTACACAAGTCTATTCGTTCGAACCTGACCTGGAGGGATTCGTTTTCAACGGCGGCGGTGTAACCGTCAGCCTGGAGACGAGCGGCCTCGGTGCTACTGACGGTTTGAATTCGATGAAGCTTGACTACACGGATTTTTCCTCTTTCGCGGGCGCCAAGACGGCGAATATACACCCCGCATTCAACGACCCGTTGGGGGTGGACTTTGTGCGCTTCGACTTCACGAACACGAATCGATTCGCCCCACCGCCGACCGATCCACCCACACCGGGCGTTCCCACCTTTGCCAACACCAGCATCACTTTCTTCGGAGAATTGCCTGGGAACCCGGTTACGCCAGCGCAGATCCAGTTTTTCCTCAGCGAGGAGGCCGTTGGCAATTTGGAGCCGGGCACGCACGAAATTGAAGTTGATCTCACCATGGGGGGATTGAACGTGGATACCGGTGACATTAAGGGGTACGACGAATACATCGCCGACGGGTTCGTCCCAGGAGAATTCCAGATTTACATCAACAAAAGCTTTGGCTTTGGTGACCCTGATTTCGCATGGACGGTGTACATCGACAACATCCGCGTCGGCAGGGTCGTAGCTGGAGTCCCTGGCGATTACAATGAGGATGGCTCAGTCGATGCGGCGGATTACGTCGTGTGGCGGAAGGCGTCGGACTTAATGCTCGACGACTTACCGAACGACAACGATGGCGACGGGCCTGTCGGTGCCGCTGAGTACGCATTGTGGCGGGAAAACTTCGGAGGCCCCCTTCCCGGCGGCGGCAGTTCGCTCGGACCGGTGCCGGAGCCGGCAAGCGCTTTATTGATGATTCTCGCTGCGGCAGGCTCGTGGGCAAGAAACTGGGGCAGAATGGCCCGATATACAGCGACGTGTTAGGCTGTTTGTAATTAAGATCGATTTGGAGCATAAGGGGACAGGCACATTTTGCTCCGAAGACTACGCAAAATGAGCCAGTCCCCGAAACGGTTCATTTCAGTTTCCCGATTGGCGTCGTCTCACGAAGATGGTTGCGGAGTGGGGGTCGATCCCAGTCACTTTTGTCACTCTTTTGGAGGTGCTAACAATGAGATACGGCCTAGTTTGCACTGCGATGGCGGTTGCAGTGCTGGTGTGTGCGGATGCGGCGCAGGCCCAATCCGCGCTTGCGTATGATTTTGAAACGATTGTCCTGCCGAATGGACCGGATGGATATTTTGGTCTGGGAGCGACGGTCAGTCAGGAGCCCACGATCGGAGTGACTCACGGAGACAATTCGCTGAAGTACGTGGTCGGTGTCGGCGGTTTCGTGGGAGCGCGGACAGAAGCGGTTATTCCCGCGGCGCTTAACGATCCACCTGGAGTCGCATACGTGCTCTTCGACTTGACACTGACCGAGACTTACACGGACACGTTTGCCGATCTCGGCATTACTGTATTCGGACATCAGCTGAATGCAACGCCGCAGGTCTTTGGACACCAGGTGCAATTTGCTGACCAATACCCGATGGCTGGTTTAGCTCCTGGCACATACTTGGACCAGCGGATCGATCTCGATTTCTCGGTCGGCCCGTATCGTCCTGGCGAGTCGTTCAACGACATCTTTGGTCCCGGCGAAAATGACTTGACCGTCGCCTCGGCGTTTCAATTCTTCATCAACA
>JAKEEH010000569.1 GCA_022616725.1 Limisphaerales bacterium
AATCGTTCCTGGTCGGATTGAATGCCGAGATGAGCAGCGAGCTGCTCTGGCGCAACTATCCGACCGATCAGCGAGGGACCTACTTCCGGCAGTTCTGGGATACGTCCGTCGACACTGCGCAGCCCGACGTTGAACCGATCAACAAGTGGGACGACCGCAAGCTTGGCCAGAATACCCCCCGCGCAAGCGGCAAGCTGGTATTGCTCCTCCGCGGCGAGTTGCTGCGACGGTACCCGAACTCGGTGGTCTACGCCGCGCAGGCGATGCGAAAAGACGGGCAGCTCGAGCTGTCGAAACCGGCTGTTGAACGCCATCCGCTTTTTCGTGGCACGCTGAAACCGGACGTCACGTTTCTGGGTTTTGATCTGAGGCGTGAAGAAGCCATCGCCGATCCCGGCTGGTTCTTCGTCATCCAGCAGCAACCGACCGAGCCATGCTTCGGGATGGATGTAGCGGACTTCGATGAGCCGCAGCCGCTCACGACGTGGAACGATCTGAGCTGGCGGCATCTGGCCAAGAATGAAGAGGAGTTGAAAGCGCTGTCGCACGCCTCGATCAAAACGGTGCTGCCGGATATCGACAAGGCGAAGTGGGGCAGAAACTCCGCACACCAGGCTTACATCACGCTGCAACGCCCGGTGCGCATCGCAATTCACGCAAAAGAGATGATTAAGCCGGGCTAGATTCGACTCATGCAAACTCCCAATCCTGACATTCCAAACATCCCCAACACGCCTGACGTGGGAATACAGCTTTCGTCCGGTCCCGCCCGACCGGTCGTGTTGTTCCCGGTGCGGCTGGAGACGCGGTTCTTTCCGCAAGCCGACGGCAGTTCCGAGCTTCGCGTGCGCGTCTACCCCGATAAGGTGCATATTGATACACACGAGCCTGGGCTGACCGCCGACGAGCTGACCTGGGGGCGGCATTTCTGGGAACAGACCTGGCGTGCGGGTAACGATCAAGAACGCGGAAAGGCCGCATGGCGGCAATTGGCTGATCGTTTCGATCCGCCGCGTGCCGCGTGGATCGCCCGCGCGCTCAAGCCGCTGAATCCCGGAGACCGTCCGGCAAACCCTGTCGCCAGCAATCAGCCCTTGCCGAAACCGGTGCGCTTTCCCTCTCCCGCGACGAAGGCCGAGGCGTGGACCCGCGCGCCAGCGACGCGCGTGCTGCCGAACGTCTGGATCGTGCTGGGTTACAAAAACGGGCGGCTGGTAGTCAACGTCAAGGGTGGTGTGATTCCAGATATATTGCCAACCGGTCCCGACCCTTCTCCGTCGGCCAATGCCGATCAACTGGGGATTGACGATGGGATGAAGTGGATGGTGGATTTTGACGCGGCGGAAAAAGTCGGAATGGGGATCCGCACCAAACTGGCGAGAGAGGATGCCGCCGCAGGATTGGACTTTGTGCTGGTGATGGGCATCAAGGATTCGCTGGACGGGACGACAGACTGGACGCTGCGGCTAGCGGAATTATTCAACGCCCAACACTACACCGATGGGGTGAGCTTCGTGCCGCAAGGCACACCTTCGAACAATACGCTGGATGCACCCTCCGGCTTCAGCTCGAACGATCCCGGCCACGAAGCGAGCTATCTGGTCGAACGCGCCGCGCCGGCGTTTCAACCCGGCGACGGATCGAATGCCGATGTGCTGACAACCGCGTTTGGACTGGCGAACGCCGGGCAGGTTTTTGCCAACCTCCCCGATGCCACGGCGAAAGAGCAACTCCACGCGCGACAAATGAACACGGCGCTGTGGCAGGCAACCTGGGGCTACTTCCTGTTGCAGATGCTCGGTGTGGGCGAAACGAGCGAAAGCCCACTGACCGACGACGACATCGCTTGGGCGCGCAGCCATTTCATCGATTACGTGCGGGCGAGCGGGCCGCTTCCGGCAGTACGCATCGGCAAGCAGCCCTATGGCGTTCTTCCCGTGACCTCGCTCAATGCCTGGAAGCCACCGGCCGGTCAACAGAGCCAATACACGCGCGACGTTGCGTTGCGGGATTTTCTGATCCGGTTGCGCGATATTTGGCGACGTAATTACCCGGAAATACCGCGCCTCGGCCGAAGCGATGATGTGGACAAAGACCTGGCCGAAGTCCTGAGCATGGATGGGATATCGTCCGATTACTCGATGCGCAACCTGATGGGGCGGCATTACCTGGAACATCTCTGGGTGTTTTTGAGCGCCGAGTTTTTTTTGGGCTTCTTCATGAGCTGGCAAGAGCGTTCGCAACTCGCGCATGGGCAGTTTGGCAGGTGGTTTGCCGCGCAGGAAGACCTGACGGCCACGGTGTTGAAAACGCTGGGGGTGACGTGGCGACCGAGACTGGCGCGGGCGGTATTTTCGCCGCCTGTCGCAGCGCTCCGCGGAGCGTTGGTGCAAGCCGATCAAAGTTTGTCACTCTCGCCGAACTACATCGAATCGATGCTCGCTGCGCGAGACCTCGACGCGATTCGCAACGAAACGGTTCAGCAACCGCCACCGCATACGCTGCTTTACCTCCTGTTGCGCCATTCGATGCTGCTGGAATATGCCGCCGCCGCGTCGCGCTTGCTGATCAACCGTGGATTGTTGCCGCCCGCGCTGCGCCGCGAGCCGGAACTGGTGGATCTGCCAGTGGAACAGTCGACGCAAAGCGTCTGGGAACAGATGGGAACCAACATCAGCGTGACGGGTGTAGCGGAGCCGATGGCGGTCGGGAAGTATCTACTCGGTTTCACACCGACGGGCGAACCTGACGTGACGAGAGAGCCCGACCTGAAACCGCTGAGGGACTTCCGCGCCAGCCTGGCACACTTGAAGACGCTCAAGGTTACCAGACTCGAACAGTTGATGACCGGCACGCTCGATCTGTGTTCGCACCGGCTGGACGCTTGGATCACTTCGTTTGCGACGAAGCGATTGGCCGAGATGCGTAAAGCAAGTCCGACCGGCGTGCTGTTCGGCGGGTACGGCTGGGTGATGAACCTGAAGCCGGCGGACGCCCAAACCAAGGTCGCACCACCGCCCGGCGAACAAGACCCGGTCTTTCAATCGGCAAACAATCCCGGCTTCGTTCACACGCCTTCGCTGACGCAGGCTTCCACCGTCGCGATTTTGCGGAGCGGCCATTTGTCCCATGCCGGCAATCAGCCGAACGGTCCGTTGGCCATTGATCTGTCGTCGGAGCGTGTGCGCTTGGCGACATGGCTGCTCGACGGTGTGCGGCAAGGGCAACCGCTCGGCGCGCTCCTCGGATATCGGTTCGAGCGCCGGCTGCAGGAGGCCGGGAAGGCGCAATTCATTTCGTTCTTCCGCGAGCTCGCGCCGCTAGTGGCGCGAAAGCTGGAGCAAAGCGATCAACCGGTCGAAGCCATCGCTGCCAACAACGTCGTGGACGGCCTGGAGTTGCAACGCCTTTGGCTGGCCGCGCTCAGAACGCTCAGAACCGCGTTCACCTTATTAGGCCCGGTGTCGATTCTGTTTGGTCCGCTCAAAACCAAGCCGTCGCAGACGGATCTGACAAACGCGGAGCCTGTGTTAGCATCCGAACTGAACTCGCTTGCCGATTCGGTTGACGCGGTCAGCGATGCGCTGATGGCCGAAAGCGTGTATCAAGTCGTGCGCGGAAACCCATTGCGTGCCGCCAGCACGGTGGAATCCATCGCGGGCGGTGAAACGCCCCCGCCGGAGCTCGAAGTCGTGCGGACGCCACGCACCGGCATCGCGCTGACGCACCGGTTGGTGACCTTGTTCAGCGGTGAGCCAGTGCTTCCGCCTGAATGGGCATCGCCTGGGAGCCCATTTCGTGCCAACGCCGAGCCACACTTGAACGCCTGGGCGGCGAAACTGCTCGGCAACCCGGCCAACGTGCGCTGTGTGGTGGAGAGGCTGGAACCGGGCACCGGTAAAGTTTCGGAGTCGAAAGAGCTCCGCCTCAACCAACTGCGCCTATCGCCACTCGATCTCATCTACGCCGTCGAAGGCGGACAGGGCGGGCAGCAAGCGGAGATCGAACAGCGCATCCTGTATACGATCATGCGCCAGCCGGACGGCTTCGCGCCTGGTTCGCTGCTGCGCGTCAGTCCCAATCGCAAGCCGAAATGGAAGATCAACGAGCTGGGTTTCGGCGAATTCAGCGAACTACTACGTACGGCGCGCAAGCTGATCACCAGCGCGCGGGCGATTGATGCAACCGATTTGAATTTGCCGGAACGAAGCACGAATTTCAGCGTAGACGTTGTGGAGCTGGACAAACGCGCGGTCGGCGCCGAGCAGTCGTTGCGCCGGACCCCGAACGATTTCAAGACGCAACTCGCTACGCCCGGCACGGC
>JAKEEH010000124.1 GCA_022616725.1 Limisphaerales bacterium
ATTGGCCTGCAGCTCGGTCCGGGCTTCTTCGCGGCGCTCCGGCGCGAGGGCCTCCAGCTCAATGTCACAGCCGGGGTGGTTGTTCTGGGCGGGGCCGTGCTCGCGGTGGTGCTCGGATGGTTGCTCAAGATGGATTTTGCCGCCGTGCTCGGCTTATTGTCCGGTGCAACCACAAATACACCTTCACTTGGAGCCGCACAGCAGACGCTGGCGACCATGCCAGGGGTTTCGGAAGACCGGCTGGCGCTTCCCGCGCTCGCCTACGCCGTTTCCTATCCCGCCGCTATTGCGGGAATTATTGCGACGCTGCTGGTGCTGAAGCGCGTGTTTCGGGTTGATGCCGCGAAGGAAGCCGAGGCTTTCAGGGCGGAGCAGCGCGATCGCGCTGAACCGTTGGAGACACGCACGCTCATCGTGGACAACCCAAACCTTGAAGGCGTTGCCATCGACACGATTCCGTCGCGCGCGGAAACCGGCGTGACGATCTCGCGGCACCGTCGTGCTGGAGAAACTTACGTGCACGTGGCGGCGGGGGATACGCCTCTGCAGCGCGGCGACTCTCTCGTAGCGATCGGGTCACGCGCAATGCTGGACCAATTTCAGCGCGTGGTCGGGCGGCGCAGTGACGAGGATTTACGCCTGGCTCCCGGCAACGTGACTTACCGGCGCCTGGTGGTGACTCACAAAGATGTGCTTGGCCAAGCCGTCGCTGATCTTGCGCTCGATTCGCGCTGCGGCGCAGTTGTGAGCCGCGTGACGCGTGCGGACATCGAATTAACGGCCGTGCCCGGGTTGCGTCTGCAGTTCGGCGACATGGTGCAGGTAGTTGGGGATAAAGCGAGCCTGGAGTGCGCCGAAAAGCTGCTGGGCAATTCCGTCAAGGAACTCAACGAGACGCATTTCATCCCCCTGTTTATTGGGATTCTTCTTGGAATTGTGTTGGGCACGATGCCGATTGTTTTCCCGGGATTGCCCCAGCCGGTACGGCTTGGTCTCGCGGGTGGTCCGCTGATCGTGGCGCTGGTGCTCGGGCGGTTCGGGCGAATCGGGCGGCTCGTCTGCCACATGCCAGTGAACGCAAACCTGGCCTTCCGCGAATTCGGCATCGCGTTGTTTTTTGCGGCGGTCGGTTTAGCGGCCGGACCGAAATTCTTTGCCAGCGTATTCAGTTCGAAGGGCCTGATGTGGCTGGGCGCCGGACTCTGTATCACGGTTTTACCGCTCCTGCTGGCTGGTATGTTTGCGCGCAAGGCGCTGAAAATGAACTTTACAGTGTTGAGCGGTCTGCTCGCAGGAAGCGTGACAGACCCGCCCGCACTGGCTTTCGCTAACAATCTGGCGAAATCCGACGCGCCGACTGTGGCCTATGCTACTGTCTATCCGCTCACGACGTTGCTGCGCATACTGACCGCGCAGGTGCTTGCCTTAACCCTGATTCGATGAAGTTGATAGGGTCCTGTAGTCGCAAAAGCCGCAAAAGGTCAGCGACGAAGAAGGTTGCCCCCGCTTTAACGTCTTTGGTAGTTTTACGGCATGCACCCTAACCGAGCGGCATGGCTCGGTATCGTGTCGCTCGGGCTGGCGTGGTTATTTGTCTTAAGGGCTCAATCCAGCACTATTGAGCACGCTGCCAGTCATGTCCTTGTAAAGTTCAAAACCGCGCTGCGGGCCGAGTTACCCGCCGGTCCGCCGGAGCAAGCTATGTCCCATCTGGCGCGTCGGCTGGCGCTGCCGAGCGGGGTGACGCTGGAGCGTCCCGCCCTCGCGCGGACGCTCGAGGAAGCCGGGGTGAATCTCGACCGGTTCCTTTACCTTCGCCTGCCGCCGGGCCTTTCGATCGAGCAATGTCTGAAGCGACTGGAGCACCACCCGGATCTCGAATACGCCGAGCCGGACGGCATCGGCACAGGGGGCGTGGTGACACCGAATGACCCAAATTATTTTGTGCAGTGGCACCATCGCAATGGCCTAACTAAAGCTCTCGGCGTCCATCCGGACACCCGATGCGTGGGAAATCACGCGCGGGACGAATCGCGTGCTCGTCGCGGTGCTGGATACAGGCGTGAATACGAACCTAACGGAGTTTAGCGGCCGGTGCGCGGCGGGATACAACTTTGCCGGGGGAAACGCCAACGCTGGCGACGACCATGGGCACGGGACCGCCGTGGCCGGGGTGATTTGCGCCAACGTAAATAATGCGCACCAGGTGGCGGGGGTGGATTGGCATTGCCGCTTGCTGCCGGTGAAGGTCCTGGACGCGAATAACAGTGGGCTCTATTCGTGGTGGGCGCAAGGGATCGATTACGCCGTGAGCCGCGGGGCGAAGGTCATCAATCTGTCGGCGGGAGGCAGCAGCGCGAACAGCACGTTGACACGCGCCATTACGAATGCAATCGCGCGTGGAGTCATCTTTGTCACGATCACCCACAATCACGGTGCAGGGACCATCACTTTTCCGGGCAACTTGGCTGATTCAATCACCGTCGGCGCAACCGATCGGTCGGACCAGCGGACGCCTTTCAGCAATTACGGTCCGCAGATCGATCTCGTCGCACCGGGGACGAATATCGCGACGGTGGGGAGAGCCGGTGGGCTGCAATATTGGTGGGGCACGTCTTTCGCCGCGCCACAAGTCGCCGGGGTGTGCGCGCTCCTATGCGCGGTCAATCCAACGCTGAACCAGCGGCAGGCGCGTTCGCTGTTGTGCCTCGGGGCCGAAGATCGCGTCGGTGGCACGAACGATGCCCCGGGGTTTGACAATTATTACGGCTGGGGGCGGCTGAATGCTTACAATTCAGTGGCTCTGGCGCAAACGAAGATCGATCATGCGTCGGTGGCAAACGGGGCGCTGGTGTTATCCTGGCCAAATCTCTCAAACGCGAGCAACCGGCAGCCCTTCCGCGTAGAGTATCAGCCGCTCGGCGGGACGAACTGGTATCCGTGCGCGGCTACATTTTCTTATTCGACAAATCGGACGTGGTGGACGAATGCAAATCTCCGCGAAGTCCGTGGGGCGTGTTATCGATTGCGGCTCAGGGAGAATTAACGATTCGTGAGTTCAGCGTCCATTGTTTCGACATCCCTGGGCCTTACGAATCGACATTCTGCGGCCCCGTCGCGAATAAACGGTTGCGGAAGCCGTCGAATATTTTGCCATTGAGAAGGGCGCCTTTTAGGGCATTTGGCCTTGAACGTGGCGCAAAAATAGCTGTCAATGTTAGCCTGATATGCAAGGAAAGATCTTAATTTTGAGTTTTGCTGTTGGTGCGGCGCTCCTGTCGGGTTGCGCCTCATCGTCTGGAGTGAAAAACCCGTCCGGCGTCCCGGTCACGGAGATGCGGCCCGACGAACAGGGCTTTGTCGCCGGCACGGGCGTGGAATCGCAGGACCTGGTTGCGGTGACGGACAAAATGTCGCGCGGGATCCTGGCCGTGCCGCAGGTTGCCAATGCCCAGGGCACGCCGCGCATCGTCCTCGATCCCGTGGTCAATGAAACGCGCTTTCCGATCAACAAAGATATTTTCCTCACCCGCATTCGGACGCAGTTGAATTCGCGCTCGGCTGGGAAAGTGCGCTTCCTCGCGCGCGACCGGATGGCGACGCTGGAACAGGAGCGGGAAATGAAGCGCTCCGGCCAGGTGACCAGTTCCTCGGATCCCAATGTGGTTGAGTTCAAAGGCGCAGATTATTTCTTAACAGGAAAGCTACAGGGGCTCACCACCAAAACCACTGCCGGCACGAGTGATTACGTTCTCTATTCCTTCCAACTGATTGACGCCCGCACCAGCGACATCATTTGGGAGGACTCGGCGGAAATCAAAAAGCAGGGTCTCGAAGACGCTGCCTACCGTTGACGTTTGTCATGCGGTGCAGGCTTCCAGCTTCGCTCGCCACACTCGCGGTGTCGCTCCTGCTCGCCGGGTGCGCGACGACCGACCGCCCGAAACCCATTCCGCTGACCGGCGATCCGATGATCGATGGCCCACGCGCCATGACCAATGGCCCGGCCAAAGACAAGGTCCTCTGGCAATACCG
>JAKEEH010000125.1 GCA_022616725.1 Limisphaerales bacterium
GCGCTCGCGCGTCTCGCCGTCGATGCGAAGATCCCGGAACCGATCCGTGCCGAAGCGCTGGCGATGTTAGGCCAATGGGAGAAGCCCTCGGGACGCGACCGAGTCACAGGGCTTTGGCGGCCATTGGCTGCGCGAAATCCCATGATTGCCGCCCAGGCGCTCGAACCAAAGCTGTCCGATCTGCTCCGCGCGGGTTCGGTCACCATCAAGGTCGCCACTATCAGAGCCGCCGCGCAATTACGGATCAGCTCTGCCACTGATGCGGCATTTGAAATCATTCGAGAGTCGAAAGAACCCGCTGGGGTCCGTGTCGCAGCGTTGCAGAGCCTCGACACTGCTCAGGACGCGCGGCTGGCTGAAGCTGTCAAAGTCGCGCTCCATTCGGGAGACGAGGCCTTGCGCAAAGAGGCAACTAAAATCCAAGCGCAGCTCCAGCCCGGCGACGCAATTGCACAGCTTCGCTCGATGCTCGAGACCGCCTCATTGGGCGAAAAACAAAACGCCTTCGCCACTCTTGCGACCCTGACAAACTCGGCCTCGGCCGATGAGCTTCTGTTGCAATGGCTGGACCGATTACTCGCCAGGCAGGTTCCGCCCGAGCTGCACGTCGATCTCCTCGACGCCGCTGCGAAGCGAACCACGCCCGCCTTTACGGACAGAATTCGCAAATTCGAGTCGTCCCGGCAGGCGGACGACGACCTGCGCTCCTGGCGCGAATGTCTGAGCGGCGGCGATGTCGCGGAAGGCAGGAAAATCTTTGTCGAACGCGCCGAGGTCTATTGCATTCGCTGTCATAAGGCTGGCGGTGAAGGGGGCGAGGTTGGCCCTGACCTGGCGGGCGTCGCAACACGCCGGAATCGCGAGTACCTCCTCGAATCCATCGTGTATCCTAACAAACACCTTGCGGAAGGCTATGAGAGCGTGATTGTCACGATGAAAAACGGCACAACCTACGCCGGAATAGTGAAAAGCGAGACAGCCGCCGAGCTCGAGATCAACTCTCCCGAGGACGGACTGCTAAAGCTGAACAAGGCGAATATCAAATCCCGCGAGCGCGGCCTTTCCGGAATGCCCGAGGAACTGCGCCAGATTCTATCAAAGCGCGATTTGCGCGACTTGGTCGAGTTTCTGAGCACTTTGAAATAGCGCCCAGTTCCGATGGCCACCGACGACTGACGCCTCAGGGGCAGATCCCGCCGACCCAAAACACCTGGTGGATGGTCGATCCGCTGCTGCCGCCGACCTGAGTTCCGCCGCCAGGCAGATGAATCCAGCCGTTGACATAAGCCGCGCCAGTAACGCCATGCACCGCCACCGGCAGGGGCTCCAGCTTGAACCAGCGATTCAGCGAGGCAACATACATTTCGTTGTTGTTAAAGACGCCGGTCGGTCCCTCCCCGCCGAACGTGAAAAAACAGCTATCGACTGCTATCCCGTTCAAGCCGCCGCGAGGCGCCGGCATCGACGCGCGCGCAGTCCACATTCCCGTTTCCGGATCATACATTTCCAGGGCTGCCGTCATTTCGCTGTTGAAACCTGCGCCAAGGCGGCCTCCGGCGACGTACACGCGACCGCCAATTGCAGCCGCAGCCAGATGATTTCGCCCCGTCGGCAAAAGCGGAAGAGTCGTCCACTGGTTGCTGACGACGTTATAGACCGCGAAATCCTGTCCCTGCGGGGGCCGGCCACCGGCCACATAGATCAGGTCGCCGATCACCGCTGCAGCGCCGGCACTGCGCGCGGTAGGCATCGGCGCGCGCGCTGTCCAATTGGATGTGGCGGGATTATACTCGAAGACCGTGTTGACATAAGCCCCGGTGCCGGAGGAGTTGGTTTGCCCGCCGATCATGTAGATTCGCCCATTGGCGACCGCCGGCATTGCGTGGTTCAACGGGATGGGCAGCGGAGTTGTCAAGTGCCAACGGTTTTGCGCCAAGTCATACACCTGCACCGTGCGCGCGGTGACTCGCGACGCCGGGTAGCCGCCCATGACGTAAATGTTTCCGTTGAGTTCGGCGACGGCCATCTCGGAGTTCGCTTCCAGCAAGTTGCTCCGCGTGCTCCACCGGCTGATCGAGCGAAAAAACTGATGGGCGTTCGTGGACGGAATGCTGAGCGGGTTGGGCGCTTCGAGCACGTCCTGCCAGCCCCCAGGAAGTGAACCGCTCGCTTGCAGTGTGCCCCGGCCCGTCCATGAAACAATCACGTTGGTTGGCGACCTCACGATTGTCACGTGGCCCGTGCTCTGCGCGGCTGCTCTTTCAGCCTGGATTGCAACGAAACCTGCGACCAGCAAAACGCGGGCGCGCGTGGACAGTAACAGTGGAACTCGCATCGCAATGACCAATGTACGCGAACCGCAGCATGGATCAACGGGGAGATGCGTGATCGCAACTCGCCGAAATTTTATTTGAAGAACACCAACTTCAGCCCCACCAGAACCAGAAAACCGCCAAAGGCCCGCTTCAAGTCTTCAGCGGGAATGATCTTGACGAGATGCACGCCGATGACGCTGCCGGCGATCGCGGTTGGGGTGAGCAACAGGGCGATGCGCCACTCCACGTTGCTGTTGTCATGGTGGCGCCACGTGCCCATCAGCGCCGTCGGAATGATGACGGCCAGCGACGTGCCGATGGCTTGCTTGACGTCCCGCACCGGCGGGCTGAGCAGCAGCAGCATGGCTGGCACCATGATCACGCCGCCCCCCACGCCGAACAACCCGCTGGTAATCCCGCCCACGAGGCCGATAAGTCCGGCGATCAAATAAGTCATGGCCGTTAAATGCCGGGCGCGAGCCGCCCGGGCAACCTTTTTCAGGCGGCGGATTTCGCCGGGCGTGGGTGATTCGGTAATTGCAAATCATTTGCAAATAGCCGCGCCTTCGATTATCTTCCCGGCATGACGAAGATCTGCCGTGGAGTCCTGGCCGGATTGGTCGTTCTCTATGGTTCGATTGAAGCCGGGCGCGCGGCGACGAACCGGATCGTTACGACATTCCTCCCGCTTTATTCCATCGCCGCGAA
>JAKEEH010000570.1 GCA_022616725.1 Limisphaerales bacterium
CCTGCGTTGCAGGCCGGCGAAGGCAAGGAATGCAAAGATGCCAAGGCGTGCACTGACAGCAAGGTCAAGGCGACCGAATGCGCGGAAAAGACCGCGTGCTGCGCCGCTGAAAAGCAGGCGAAGCTGAAGAAGGGCTTCAATCCGTCCGCGAACAAGGGCGCGATGCAGCTCGTCAAACGCTAAGCCGCCTTACTAACTTGACCCCGCGCGCTTCGGCTCGCGGGGTTTTTTATTGCTGCTGCTTCCGCCATCCTGATTTATCTTGGCTCTGCAGATGAGAAAGAGCTTTGACTCCATCGAAGACGTGATTGCCGACATTCGCAAAGGCAAAATGGTTATCGTCGTCGATGATGCCGACCGCGAAAATGAAGGCGATCTGGTCATGGCCGGCGAGTGCGTTACGCCGAGCGCCATCAATTTCATGGCTAAGCTGGGTCGCGGCCTCATTTGCGTGCCGACTACGTCCGAGCGCCTCAAGCAACTCGGCATTGAAGACATGGTCACGCAGAACCGCGAAAGCTTTAAGACGGCGTTCCAGGTGCTCGTCGATGCGGCCAAAGGAATCACGACCGGCATCAGCGCCGCGGATCGCGCCCACACGATCAAAGTGATGGCTGATCCGACGACTGTCCCCGAAGACCTCGTGCAACCCGGTCATGTCTTTCCTTTGCGGGCCCGCCCCGGTGGCGTGTTGCAACGCGCCGGCCACACGGAGGCGGCGGTCGATCTCGTGCGTCTCGCCGGGTGCCGGCCCATCGGCGTGATTTGCGAGATCCTCAGTGAAGACGGATCGATGGCGCGTCTGCCCGAGTTGATGAAGTTCTCGAAACGGCACAAACTGAAAATCTGCACCATCGAGGAACTCATCAAGTACCGCCGTCAGCGCGAAAAGCTGGTGCAGCGCGTTGAAGTGGTCAAGCTCCCGACCGATTTCGGCGATTTTGATCTCCACCTCTACCGGTCCACCACCGATGGACAGCATCATATCGCGCTGGTCAAAGGCGAAGTGGCGGGAAAGGCCAATGTGCTGGTGCGCGTGCACAGTGAATGTCTCACCGGCGACGTATTCGGTTCGCGGCGTTGCGACTGCGGTCCGCAATTGCACCAGGCGATGCGCCAGGTGTCCGAGGAAGGCAGGGGAGTGATCGTTTATATGCGGCAGGAAGGCCGCGGCATTGGGCTTCCGGCGAAAATCCAGGCTTATAAGCTGCAGGAGGACGGACTGGACACCGTCGAAGCCAATCTCAAGCTCGGCTATAAAATGGACCTGAGGGAGTACGGCCTCGGGGCGCAGATTCTGGCCGACCTCGGCCTCAAGACAATTCGTCTCTTGACAAATAACCCCAAGAAAGTCGTCGGGCTCGAGGGTTACGGGCTGGAAATTGTCGAGCAAGTGCCCATTCGCGTCAGACCGAACCCACATAACGAGAAATACTTGAAGACGAAGAGGGAGAAGCTGGGGCATTTAGTCTAAGTCCGAAATCCGAATGAACTCCGATGATCACTCAACTGCGCTGTTCCGGCTTAGGGATTAGTCATTAGTGCTTCGTCATTGGGCCACATGCTGACCAAAGTCAAAAACACCAAAGCCGCTCGCGTTTCCGGTTTTCGCTTCGCCATCATTGCTTCCAGGTACAACGGCGAGTACGTTGATGCGATGGTCCGCGCCGCCGAGAAGACCCTCGCGGAAGCGGGGGGCAGAACCGAGACCATCCGCGTGCCGGGCGCCTACGAAATCCCGGTCGTCGCCGCCCGCCTCGCCCGCAGAAAATCCTCGCGCTGCGCCGCGATCATCTGCCTCGGGGTCATCCTGCGCGGCGAAACCACGCACGCGCAACATATCGGCGAAGCCGTCAGCAACGCCTTCGCCCAAATCCAGGTGGAAACAGGTGTCCCGGTAATTCACGAAGTGTTGCTGCTGGAGAACCGCCAACAGGCTGAAGTCCGTTGTCTGGACCCCGAACACAACCGCGGTGTGGAAGCGGCCCAAACCGCGCTCGAAATGGCCCGAGTGATGGCTTCACTGCGCTGAAGGGCTGAATACAGCCTTCGGAAGAACGTCCAAAAGGACCGGACTTTGTGAAAAGTTTCACAAATAACCTTGCGCCCGTTTTGGGGGATGCTAGGTTCAGAAAAATGAATGGTTCGCTCGATTTGAAATTATGAAAACTTATATCCCCTGCATGATCATCGCTGCCCTCCTGGGCTCGATTCACTTCGCTGCCGCGGCGGACATTTCCGGCAAAGTCCGGCTCAAAGGAACGCCAAAACCTGAGATTCCTATCCAATTGGACGCGATGTGCGGCAAGCTCCAGCCGAAACCGGTTACGACTCGCCACTATGTCGTGGGTCAGGACCGAGGTCTTGCCAACGTCTTCGTTTACATTAAACAAGGCGCCCAGAAAGCTCCTCCCGCCGGTGAAGCCACGATGCTCGACCAGGTCGGCTGTATGTATGAGCCGTATGTCATGGGCGTTGTCGCCGGCCAAAAGTTCAAAATCAAGAATTCCGATCCACTGCTCCACAACATCCACGCCACGCCAAAAGTAAACAAGGAATTCAATTTCGCCCAGCCCACCAAGGGCCAGGAAAACGAAAGAAGCTTTGATCAACCCGAAGTCCTGGTGCGCATGAAATGCGACGTCCATCCCTGGATGTTCGCTTACATCGGTGTCGTTGATCATCCCTACTTCGCCGTTACGGACAAGGATGGCAATTTCACCATCAAGAACGTTCCGCCGGGCAAATACACGCTGGAAGCCTATCATCAAAAGGCGAGCGTAGCCGGCGGTAAGACCCAGGAAGTCCAGGTGGACGGTGACAAGAAGATCGAATTCGAGCTCGAAGTTCCGGCCGCTCCGTAACAGCTTCTTTTAAAGAAAGAAAAAGCCGCCGCTGCGGTCCGCACCGTCCGCAGCGGCATGTTTATTCGCTAGCCGATGACCGAATCAACAAACAATCGCTGGCTGCACCGTTTAGCGGTCCTCACCGCGACGGCGACATTGTTTTTGATCTGTGTGGGCGGCCTGGTCACGAGCCATGGGGTCGGGATGTCCGTCCCCGACTGGCCAACCACTTACGGCTACAACATGTTTGCCTTTCCGTTCTCAAAATGGATTGGCGGCGTGTTCTACGAACATTCACATCGGCTGGTGGCGTCGGTTGTCGGATTGGTGACAGCGATTCTTGCCTCGTGGATTTGGGTTCGTGCGACAGCGGGTGCGGCACGCTGGCTAGGCCTTACTGGCATTGTCGCGACGCTCGGCCTCATGGGAGTGCGCACGCAAACAATGTTTGTGGCGCTGGCCGTCGTGGCATTCGGCGTGATCGTCTTTTGCGCCCTGCGGCTTGGAAAGGACCCGCGGCCGATCCGGTGGTGGGCCATGATCGCCTTTTGCGCCGTGTTGATTCAAGGCGTGCTCGGCGGGTTGCGCGTTACGCAACTCAAGGACGAACTCGGCATCTTGCACGCAACGCTGGCGCAGTTGTTCTTTGTTCTCGTCGGCGCGCTTGCCGTCACTACATCGCGGCGCTGGTCGGAATCAAAGTTGTCTATTTACGACACCGGAGGCTTGCGGTATTTCTACCTGCTTGCGACCGGCATGATATTACTGCAACTCATTATCGGCGCCAGTATGCGGCACCAGCACGCCGGCCTCGCCATTCCAGATTTTCCGCTCGCCTATGGCAGGCTGTGGCCGGCGACCGACCCCGCGTCGATCGCGCATTACAACCAGCTTCGGGTGGAGAGTGTCGCCCTCAACGAGATCACCGCTTCCAGCGTAATCCTTCAAATGATTCACCGGATTACCGCGCTCCTGATTTGCCTCGCAATCGGTGGCGCCTTGGTGCGTACCTGGCGGCGTTTCGGGTGGGAGTCAGGCTTTACCAAAGGCGTCGTCGCATGGGGCAGCCTCATTCTCGTCCAGGCGGGTCTCGGTGCGGCAACCATCTGGACCAACAAGGCCGCGGATATCGCCACCGCGCACGTTGCGTTGGGCGCCCTGAGCCTGATAACTGGCTCTATCCTGGTCCTGTGGGCGTTTCGATGCATGCAACCCGCGGCCCGCCAGGCTGAACCTCTGTCCGCGCCCATGCAGAACCAGGGCGCAGTAGCATGAAAGCGACAGCCGAACCTATCACCGCCCCTGCGGCGACCGAGAAGTCGTGGCTTGTGGTATTCTCTGAACTGGTCAAAGCGCGCCTGACGTTTCTGGTCCTCATCACGACCCTGGTTGGCTTTTACGTTGGGGCAAGCGGCGCGTTGGATTGGACGCTGATGGTCCATACTCTGGCCGGGACCGCTCTCCTGGCCTGTGGCGCGGCGGCTTTGAACCAACTCATCGAGCGTGAGCACGATGCCAAAATGCGCCGCACGGAATGCCGGCCACTGCCGTCGGGTCGCCTGACACCAAACACCGTTTTGATCTTCGGCGGAGCGTGTTCCATCGCAGGGCTGGTTTACCTGGCCGCTGCCGTGAATCCCCTCACCGGCCTGCTCGGGGCCATAACGTTAGTCACCTACGTATTTGTCTATACCCCGCTCAAGCGCGTCACATGGCTTAACACCGCCATCGGGGCCGTCCCCGGCGCATTGCCGCCTTTGATGGGCTGGACCGCCGCCACCAACGAGCTGAGTCCCGCGGCCTGGTGCCTGTTCGGCATCCTGTTTTTCTGGCAAATTCCCCATTTCCTCGCCATCGCGTGGATGTATCGGGACGAATACGCGAAAGCGGGCTTTGTAATGCTGCCGGCCGTCGATCCGGAGGGCTCGCGAACCGCCCATTACGCGGTCAGCCACACCCTCGGACTGCTCTTTGCCAGTCTCTCGCCGGTCCTCTTCGGTCTGACCGGGTCGATTTATATGTATGGGGCGTTAATCATTGGGCTGGCGTTTTTGGCCGCGGCATTTGCCTTCGGGCGCCGGCTGGATGTGGCGCGGGCAAGGCAGCTTTTTTTCGCCTCGATCATTTACCTGCCGCTGCTCCTCGGCCTGATGGTGCTGGACAAGATTAGATATTAACACCCGATGATTGACACGCTTCAGCCAACGCAGTTACTTTCGCGGCTCGTTTTTTTGGGCGAGCGCGCTTCGATAGACATGCACGACAACGATTAACCGACACATGGACGCTTCAACTCATGTAGCCCACGCACATCCGCACGTGCATGAGGCCCATCACGAACCGGGTTTCCTGCGCAAGTACGTTTTCTCCACCGATCACAAAATGATCGGCATGCAGTACGGCTTCACCGCCCTGCTCTTTCTGGCATTCGGATTCTTCCTGATGATGCTGATGCGCTGGCAGTTAGCGTATTCGGGGCAGCCAATTCCGGTTATCGGCGAACTTCTCCACAGCCTTCTCGGCGATGGCGCTATAGGCAAAGACCCGACGACCGGCAAGCTCGGCGTCATGTCACCCGACCTTTATAACGCCTTCGGGGCCATGCACGGCACCATCATGGTGTTTTTGGCCATTGTCCCGCTGGCCTTTGCCGCCTTCGGCAACTTCGTCGTCCCACTTCAGATTGGCGCAGTCGATATGGCCTTCCCCCGCGTCAACATGGTCAGCTACCAATGTTACTTCATCGGCGGCGTCATCATGTTCGCCAGCTTCTTCATTCCGGGCGGCGCGGCGCGCTCCGGCTGGACCTCCTATTCGCCGCTGGCCACGCTCGCGCACCCGGAATTTATCAACGGACAGACCTTCTGGATCATAGGCATGGTTTTCCTTATCACCTCGTCGCTGCTTGGCGCGGTCAACTTCATCGCCACCATCATCCAGCTTCGCGCCCCGGGCATGACCTGGATGCGCCTGCCGTTTTTTGTCTGGGCGGAATTTGTGACAGCCTTCCTGCTTTTGCTCGCGTTCCCGCCGCTGGAAGCCGCCGCAGTCATGCAATTGGCCGATAATCTCCTCGGCACGAGCTTTTTCCTGCCCAGCGGCATGGTCGTCGCGGGGAACCCAGCCGAGGTCAGCGGCGGCGGCAGCCCCCTGCTCTGGCAACACCTTTTCTGGTTTCTCGGGCACCCGGAGGTTTACGTCCTGATCCTGCCGGGGATGGGTATCGTCGCGGAGATCATCGCTAATAATACCCGAAAGCCGATCTGGGGTTATAAATCCCTGGTTTATTCCGTGTTCGCCATCGGCTTTCTCTCGTTTATCGTGTGGGCGCACCACATGTATTTGACCGGCATGGGGACCAAGATCAGCACCTTCTTCCAAACCACCACCATGATCATCTCGATCCCCTCGGTGATCATCCTGACGTGCTTGTTCATCTCGCTATGGGGCGGCTCGATTCGCTTCAACACAGCCATGTTGTTCTCCCTGGCCTTCCTGCCTATGTTCGGCATCGGCGGTCTGACCGGGCTGCCGCTCGGCTTTAACTTCAGCGATCTCCATCTGCACGACACCTATTACGTCATCGCGCATTTCCACTATGTCGTCGCGCCAGGAACCATTTTCGCGCTGTTTGCCGGCATTTACTTCTGGTTCCCCAAAATGACCGGGCGCTTGATGAACGAATTCTGGGGCAAGGTTCATTTCATCCTCTCGCTCATTTTCATGAACCTCGTCTTTCAGCCGATGTTCGCGCAGGGCTTTGCCGGCATGAACCGCCGCATGTGGGATGGCGGGGCGACCTACGCCACTGCGGACGGGGTAGTCGGGTTGCCGCAGTCGATCATAGGCATGAACGTCGGCATCTCGCACGCGGCCTGGGCCCTCGGCTTGGCGCAGATTCCGTTCATCATTAACTTTTTCTACAGCATCTGGCGCGGCAAAAAGGCCAGCGACAACCCTTGGGGCGCAACGACGCTCGATTGGCAGACGCCGACGCCTCCGCCGCACGGAAATTTTGACAAACCGATCGAGGTTCACCGCGGGCCCTACGAATACAGCGTCCCGGGGCATGCGGCTGATTTCACGCCTCAGAACGAACCGGAGAAACACAAGAAGCACTAACAATGGAAATACCTTATACAGTTAAAGCACGGCCCGATACAGGCCTGTTCAACGCCAAGGTGGGCATCTGGCTGTTCCTCGCCTCGGAAGTGATGCTTTTCGGCGGACTTTTCTCCTCCTATATCTTTCTGCGCGTTGCGGCTGATGACAGCGCCTGGCCGCATGGGTTGCTTAACATCCCTATCGGCACGTTCAACACCGCAGTCCTGATCACCTCCAGCGTTACCGTCGTCCTCGCGTGGGCCTCGCTGAAGCTGGGGAATTTCAAAAAGTTCCGCATGTACCAATCGGTCACGATCCTGTGCGCGTTGGGCTTCCTCGGGATCAAATCCATCGAATACAAGGACAAGTTCACCCATTACGAGATTTGGAAGACGAATGGTGAGCGCATGACCGGTCACATCGAGGGCTCGCCCTGGTTCTGGGACACCGAAACGCTGCGCCAGAAAAATATGCAGGAGCTTACGTTTCATCCCGATCCGAAATTCTATTTCACGCCAAAGGTCAAGCACGCCGGGGGAGCGAGTGGCGAAGAGCACGGCGCAAAGCACGAAGCCGTCAAAGTGCCCGTCTCCCAAATCAAGCGCTTATCCGCCTATGTTCCGGCGCACAGTACGTATTTCGGGATCTACTTCACGCTCACCGCGCTGCACGCGCTTCACGTGCTCGCCGGCGCGATTGTGATCGCGGCGCTGTGGGGACCCCTGGCAAAAATGTGGCGCACAGAGCCGGAGCGCTTCACCAACCGCATCGAGGTCTCCGGGTTGTTTTGGCACTTTGTTGACCTGGTTTGGATCTTTCTGTTCCCGGTCCTCTATCTTTTGTAGAACACTATGAGTAACGCTCACACACAGGCCCAGCCGCACCCGCATACGCACTCAGCCGCTGCCGTGCAAGCTCACGCGCACGACGTCGCCAAGCACGTCAAGGTCTACATCGCCGTCTTTCTGGGGCTGCTGGCGGGAACCGTCGCCACCGTCGCCATGTATTACGTCCATCTCGACAGCGTTCCATTGACGATCACGATCGCCCTGTTCATCGCCACCGTGAAAGCCTTTCTCGTGGCCGGCTTCTTTATGCACCTGATCTCGGAAAAGAAGACCATTTACGCGATCCTGCTGGCCACGGCCTTCTTTTTCGCCGGCATGATGTATCTTATTGTCTGGGGGCGGGACGAAGTCCCGCGGGGCACCCAGTATTGGGAAGGCAGAAACGTGCAATTGCCCGTGGATAAGACGCGGTAGGATGTCTCTAAAAGCATTCCATGTCGTATTTATCGCAGCTTCAATTCTCCTGGCGTTGGGGTTCGCGATTTGGTGTTTCGTGCAATACGCCGATCAGCGGCGCACGGCGGACTTGCTTTACGGGTGTGGCTCGGCGGCGGTCGCGGTGGGCTTGCTCTTTTACGGCAAATACGTGCTCAGGAAACTAAAAAATATAAGTTACTTATGATTTCGCGTTTGATCCTTTTGAGTTTGGCGGCGGCTCTGGCGGGCCTGCCGCAATCGGCGCGCGCCTGCTCCGTCTGCTTTGGCGATCCGAATTCCCCGGTCGCCCAGGGCGTTGTGATGGGCGTGCTGGTCCTGCTTTCGGTGGTGCTCGCCGTTCTCGGCGGTTTCACCGCTTTTGGCATATATATGGCGCGCCGTTCGGCCGCCGCGTCTGCAAACCCTGTTTCAACTGAACCCGCAAAACCTGTCTGATACATGCCACTCCTGGAACAACTTGGAATACCGGTCCTCGCCTCTGAGCATGGCAAAGATGTCGATTCGCTCATCCTCTGGCTCCATTACCTGATGGCCCTGCTGTTCGTCGGCTGGACCGCGTATTTTCTCTACGCCATCTGGCGCTTTCGCAGCTCCCGGAACCCCAAAGGCGATTACGTGGGCGTGACCAACCATTCCTCCAGTTACATCGAGGTGGCGGTCGCCATCGCCGAAGGCATCCTCCTGTTCGGCCTCGCCGTCCCGCTCTGGTCCAAGGCCGCCACCAAATTCCCCGACCCCAAGGAATCGACCATCGTGCGCATCATCGCCAAGCAGTTCGACTGGTGGGCGCGCTACCCCGGCGCCGACGGCGTCTTCGGGTCGAATCGCATTGACCTGGTCACCGCCGCCAACCCGATGGGGATGGACACGAACGACGCCGCGGCCAAGGACGATGTTTTTGTCCAGAGCCGGGAGATTGCCGTTCCGGTCAACAAACCGGTGATCGCGTATGTCAGTTCGCTGGACGTGATCCACTCCTTCAAGGTTTCGCCGCTGCGTGTCACGCAGGATGCGAACCCGGGCATGAGCATCCCAATTCACTTCAAACCGACGCTGACGAACACTTACTTCATCCAATGCTCGCAACTCTGCGGGAACGGGCATTACGGCATGTGGGGCCATTTCAAAGTCCTGGGCACGAACGAGTACGCGGAATGGCTCAAGAGCAAGAGCGGCGCGGCAGCGGTGAGTTACGAGTGACAATTTGAGCAAACGTCCCCTTGATTGGTTGATTTGGGGCGGGTTAACACTGACCATTGCCGGGATTGCTGTTGCCTTTGTCGCCTCCGAGTTGCGCAAATCCAGGCCAGCGCCGCTGCCGGTAATAACCCAGGGCCTCCCTGCATTCAGCCTGACCAACCAGCTTGGCGAAAAAGTGACGCCGGAGGCCTTTTCCAACGTCGTGTCCGTCGTGGATGTCATTTTCACCCGCTGCGCCGGGCCTTGTCCTGAAATGACGCGCCGGATGGGCGAGTTGCAACGGGTCATCCCGCCAAGCCTGCCGGTCAGGCTGGTGACCGTGACGACCGATCCCGAGCACGACACGCCGGCGGTGTTGCAACAGTACGCCCGCCAGCGCAACGCCGACCCCAAACGCTGGTGGTTCCTGTCCGGGGCCAAATCTGACATCGCCCAGCTTGCGCGCGAAGGCTTGAAACTTGTGGCGCAGGAAACCAGACCGGAGGATCGCGTGAACGACGCCGATTTGTTTATCCACAGCACGGTGTTCGTGGTGCTCGACAAGCGCGGCCGGTTGCGCGGCTCGTTCGAGAGCACCGAACCCGATTTCAACGCGCGCATTCGCCGGGCGGTCCGCGAACTGGCGCGGGAGAAATGATGAGCCTCTCCGACCTGCCTGCCTTGAATGCGGCCCTGAACAGCCTGAGCGCAATGTTCCTGATTTCCGGCTACGTCTTCATCAAGAAGGAGCGCCAGACGGCCCATCGCAATTGCATGATCGGCGCGCTCGCGGCTTCGACACTGTTTCTGACCTCCTACCTGATATATCATTTTAATGCTGGCAGAACCGTGTTCCGGAATCCCGAGTGGTTTCGGCCCATCTACCTGGCGCTCCTCCTCACCCATACCGTCCTGGCGGTCGTCATCGTCCCGATGATCATTATAACGGTTTCGCGGGCGGCGAAGCGGCGCTTTGACTTGCACACGAAAATTTCCCGCTGGACCTGGCCGCTCTGGATGTACGTGTCGGTGACCGGCGTTTTGATCTATATTCTCCTTTACCAAATCTTTCCCCAAAAGTAGGCAACGTGGCGGCCAACCCCGTTAGGGGTCGCATGTTTGTAGTTTTCAGATCGATTTCGGTTCGCATTGTGACCATGAACCTGCCGCCGAAACCTTTGCCTTGTTCGTTCGCGAGAAGTCGCCGCAAGCTGCGCCCTCTCCTGGGGGCTGCGGAGACGAAGTCTCTCGCGGGCAAACAAATCCAACTCGGCGGGGTGAGGGCGACTCGATTCGTGTGGTTCACGGAAAGGATCGGCGACCACCTCAACCTATCTTTATTTTTCAGCGGCGCGGCGGTGCGATCACGTATCATCACTATATCGGCGCGAGTTTATGGTTGCCCACGTTGATTGGGCGGATGTCGAGTCTGCCCCCGCCGCTGAAGCGCGTTTCAGTGGGGTGGGATGCGCTCACACGAAGGCTCCAGTTCCCGGCCGCTCTCTTAACCCCGCTTCAGCGGGGTGGAGACGTGTGCGAGATTAAGGACTCTCATTAACACCCCGGCTTCAGCGGCGTGGAGATGGTGTGCGAGATTAACAGATTAACGACTCTCATTAACACCCCGCTTCAGCGGGGTGGGAACGGAGGGGCACGGAGCTGGGTTTCCTTTCCCTCTTTGGCCGCAGGCCAAAGAGGGAAAGGAAACTGTACTCTGGATCGCCAGCGCCCACCTCACTGAAGTGCGCGCGCTGAAGCGGGGTTAATGAGCGCAAGGTTAAGGCTGGGTGGCGCGATAGAAGGCGCCTTTGGCAGGGGGATTGGCGTCCTGGAAGAGGCCCGGGCCGTTTGTGGCGATCAGGCAGGGGCCGAGATTGGTCCAGGGACCGCTGATCCTCACTGCGCGCTCGATGGACCAGGAGGAATTAGGAGCGCCCGACAAAGTCAGATTTACAGTTGATGATCCGGCCATGAGGGGTTGGATCGCGAGTTGAGTTTGCCAGACGTATTTGATAGTGGCGAAATCAAGGATCGTGCTGCTGTTGTAGCTCCCGTCAGAGCTGCCGGCCACATAGAGGCCACCGTCCGCACCGATGGCAAGACAGGACTTCATACCGGGCTGGTCATCGCCGTTGGCTGGTCCATTGTAGCGATTGGTCCAGAGCGCCCCGCCTGTACTGGAATAGGCGATCGTCGCGTAATCGTAGCTGCCGATGCTCAACGAAGCCCCAGTCACAAAAACGTTGCCGTTGTGGTCCACCGCCACGGCATTGGCTTCATCATGACGTGCTCCATCGTAACGGTTCGTCCAGAGAGCCACGCCCACGCCTGAATACGCAATCGTCACGTAATCAAACGAGCTTGCGGGGCCTACCGAACTCCCCGCCACAAAGACGTTGCCGTTGTGGTCCACCGCCACGGCATTGGCTTGATCATGGCGTGCTCCATCGTAAAGGTTCGTCCAGAGAGCCACGCCCGCGCCTGAATACGCGATCGTCGCGTAATCGCCGGCCGAAGACCCCGTCACAAAGACGTTGCCGCTGTAATCCACGATCATCGCGACGGCCTGGTCAAGGCTGTTACCCGGCCCTTTGAAGCGGTTGGTCCAAAGTGCGACACCCCTCTCCGAATAGGCAATCGTCGCGTAATCATTAGAGGAACTTCCCGTTACAAAGACGTTGCCGTTGGAGTCCACCGCTACGGCATAGGCTTGATCATCGCCTCCCCCATCGTAACGGTTCGTCCAGAGAGCCACGCCCGCGCTTGAATACGCGAGTGTCATGTAATCAGAATTGCCTCCGCTCGCAGTCAATGATCCTGTCACGAAGACGTTGCCCGCGCTGTCCACTGCTAGGGCGGAAACTTGGTCTTGGCTGTTGCCCGGCCCGTCGTAGCGATTGGTCCAGAGCGCCACGCCTGCCCCCGAATACGCGAGTGTTGCGTAATCATCATTCCCTCCGCTGCCTCGGGACAACCCCGTCACAAAAATATCGCCGAGGGTGTTCACCGCGACGGCGGAGGCAAAGTCGTAGTCGTTGCCTGGTCCATTGTAGCGATTGGTCCAGAGAGCAACGCCCGTGGGGGCGTAGGCGATCGTTGCATAGTCATAACCTTCGATGGCAAACGAGTAGCCGGTCACAAAGACGTTGCCGCTGCTGTCGGTCGCCACTGCCCTTGCGAAATCATTGGTGTTGCCCGGTCCATTGTAGCGGTTGGTCCAGAGCGCCACGCCCGCACCCGAATACGCGATCGTTGTGTAGTCATGCCCTCCGATGCCATCCGAAAACCCTGTCACGAAGACGTTACCGCTGCTGTCCACCGTTAGAGCGGTGGCAAAGTCATCGTCATTGCCCGGCCCGTTGTACCGATTGGTCCAGAGCGCCACGCCGGCTGCCGAATAGGCGATCGTCGCGTAATCATAATCGCCTCCGTCGGCAATCGAATACCCAGTCACGAAAACCCTGCCTTTGTCATCTACGGCCACGGCGTAGGCTTGATCATACCTATCGGCCAGACCGTTATAGAAGTTTGTCCAGAGCGGCACGCCCGCTCCCGAATAGGCGATTGTCGCGTAATCCCAATCGGCTCCGATGCCAATCGACAACCCCGTCACCAAGACGTTGCCGCTGCCGTCCACCGTTATAGAGGTGGCAAAGTCATCGTCATTGCCCGGCCCGTTGTACTGGTTGGTCCAAAGCGCGAGGCCGGCCGCCGAATAAGCGATCGTCGCGTAATCCTTATTACCTGCGCTGCCGTCCGAATAGCCGGTCACAAAGACGTTGCCGTCGTTGGCCACGGAGATGGCAGCGGCTCGATCGTAGCCGTTGGCTGGTCCATTATAGTGATTGGTCCACAGCGCCACGCCCGCGCCTGAATACGCGATCGTCGCGTAATCATCATTCCCTCCGCTGCCGGCGGAAGACCCAGTCACAAAAACGTTCCCGCTCTTATCCACAGCGGCTCCATCTGGATAATGACCGTCGTATCGGTTGGTCCAGAGAGGGATACCTGCCCTAGAATACTTGATGATCAACATGTCTGCGCCTGTTGTCCCGTCGTCGGTGAATCCCACAACGAAGGCATTTCCATCGGTATCGGCCACAACCTTGAGGGCG
>JAKEEH010000571.1 GCA_022616725.1 Limisphaerales bacterium
CGGCGGGGCTTTGTATTGGCTTGAGCCGGATGAGGGGAAACTCTCACGTCCGGTTCTGAGGGGAGCGGGCGGTGGCAACATCGCTCGCTTACCCGACCCGCCGAATCAATGCAAAAAGTTTGGAAAAGTAACCTCCCGTAATCACACAAACACTAGCGTCCGATAAGCCGGACGGCTGTTGACTTAGTGTCTGGAATACAGGACACTAAACTCATGTCAAAAACAGGATCGATTCCGTTACCGGCCGCCCATGCGCTCCGCAAGTTGGGCCGCGATCTTGCGCTTGCTCGGCGCAAGCGCGGCATTTCCACGAGCGACATGGCCGCTCGTCTTTTTGTCAGCCGCGACACGCTCTGGCGGATGGAGCGCGGCGATCCAACCGTCGCGCTCGGGACTTTGGCGACGGCGACTTTCGTTCTCGGTTTGCATGACCGCCTGACAAACCTCGCCGCACCTGCCAGTGATGAACTCGCTCTCAGTCTTGATGAACGCCGTCTGCCACAACGCATCCGCCGTCCACGCGTATGAGTCTCGAAGTTCACATTGATTGGCAAGGACAGACCCAACTCGTGGGGCGACTTCACGCTGCTGAACGCGGAGCTTCGGTTTCCTTCGAGTACGCAACGGAGTGGCTTCAGCGTGACGGCGCTTTTGCGATTGACCCGACATCGCTTCCGCTCCAACGGGGCGCGCATCATGGCACGACTCTCTTTAGGGCGATTCAGGATTGCGGGCCTGATCGCTGGGGGCGAATGCTGATTGAGCGCGCCGTTCGCAAGAAAGTTCTGACGCAGAAACCCTATCGTGACATTGATTATGTGCTGGCGCTGGACGACGTGGCGCGTGTTGGCGCATTACGTTTTCGGGTCAACGCCGAAAGTCCTTTTCTCGCCGCGACAACCGGCAAGCTGCCGCCTTTAGTTCGCCTTGGCGCGTTGCTTCGCGCAACAGACGCCATTCATAGCGAGACTGAAACCGCCCAGGATTTGCGGTTTCTCCTTGGCGCTGGGTCGCCGCTGGGTGGCGCGCGCCCAAAGTCGGCCGTGAGTCTGGCGGATGAGCGGCTTGCAATGGCGAAGTTTCCCAAACCCGATGACACGCGGGACATTGCGGCGGGTGAAATTCTCGCGCTGACTCTCGCGGCACAGGCCGGCATTCAGGTGGCGGCACATCGGCTTGTAGCGGTCGGTGGACACGGTGTCGCAGTCATCACCCGATTTGATCGCGACGGCAAGAATCGCATTCCCTTCATCTCCGCCGTGACCCTGCTCGGCCTGCCGCAAGGTGATCCGGGCGCTTACACACTACTCGCCGACGGCATCCGGCAATTTGGGCACGATGTCCCCGGCGACCTCCGCGAACTGTGGCGACGCCTCGCCTTTTCGCTGCTTGCCAGCAACTATGACGACCATCTCCGTAATCATGGTTTTCTGATGCGTGAACCTGGACGCTGGTCGCTTTCACCGGCCTATGACATCAACCCCGTACCGGAAGTAGATCGCGTTCGCATGAACAAGACTTCCATCGCCGAAGACCAGGCAGAACCGACCATTGTCGGCGCATTGACTGCCGCGCCGCGCTTTGGCCTTAAGCCCGGCGAGGCAAAGCAAATTCTCCGCGAGGTATTCACGGCGGTTTCTGGCTGGCGAACTACGGGGAAACGACTCCGGCTCAAAGCACCGACTCTCGATGCCTACGCCAGTGCGTTCCAGCATCCACTCATGGATGAAGCCAGACAGCTCCTTGGCCGGTGACGTTGCTCGCGACGGCGATTGCAAGCTCCTGATTAGATTTGGGCACGCAGTTAAAGCCATGCTTGAGCTATTGCGCCGAAACTAAGCATGAGGCGATGTGCCTGAGTCTCTCAACCAGACATGCAGACTCCCAGCGTGCCTTCCTAAGCGCCGTCCCTCCCCGGCGAAGCGAGCGCAGTCAAGGTGGAGTCGCAAGGGCATCAGGGGCGAACAACCTTGACGGCGCGAGCGAGCCATACAATCGAGGCGCAAGGCACGCTTGTCTAGGTGACTCGACCAGGCTTCCGTCAGGGCGGAGAAGAATTCGGGCATTGTCGCTGCGCCGACCTTTCGGCTAATCTCGTCGCGTTCGGAAAAGCACAAATGACGATCAACTAAGACTTCATACATATTTAGCGTAGCTTCGGCTACGGGCTGTCCCGAAAACCGCGAATTTTCCAAGCCCGTTACACAACCGACCGAGCACGCGCCCAATCGGGCGCGGCTTGGCGTGCTTGTGTAACAGGCGCTTCGCGGTGCCTCGGGACAGGGTGCGTTGAGTTCGCGCCCCTTCTATTTTGGAAGTTTCCGTGGTTTGCAGTTGCGCAGGCACGCAATGGCTGAAAACCACAAACAGAAATCTCCGACCGTCCGCTACGGACTCGACAATCCGCATCCGCTTTCACAACTCAAGACGGAGTTGGTGTGGGATGGGAAATACGACGAGTATGGCAATCGGCGCGCGGTGGACATTGCCGGGTGCGCGATGCCGCTGCAAAAGATTGAGACAATTGACGAGCCGCGCAGTCGCGCCGCTGCCGACGGCAATCTGGAATTGTTTGAGAAGGAGAAGAAGCGCCGCGACGATTTCCGCAATCGCCTTATCTGGGGCGACAACAAGCTGGTGATGGCCAGCCTGTTGGCCGAGTTTAAGGGCAGGGTTGATCTCATCTACATTGACCCGCCGTTTGACGTAGGCGCGGACTTCACGATGGACGTGCCGATTGGCGACGAGAAGGAGACCGTCGGCAAAGACCAGTCCACGCTCGAAATGGTCGCCTACCGCGACATGTGGGGGAAAGGCACGGACTCCTACCTCCACATGATGTTCGAGCGGCTCTCGCTGATGAAGGAATTGTTGTCTGAAAGGGGGAGCATCTATGTGCATTGCGACTGTCGCGTGAACTCGCATCTCCGTTTGATTCTCGAAGAGACTTTTGGCGGCGAGAATTTCGTGAATGAAATTGTGTGGAAACGTTCCGATGCGAAAGGTGACGCCACGCAAGGGAGCAAACATTATTCGCGAATTCAAGATACAATCCTTTTCTGTCGAAAGTCGGAGTCCGCAACTTGGAATCCTTTGTATGTTCCGCTGAGTGAGGAATACGTGGAGGGTTTCTACAAATATCGAGACGCCGACGGTAGGCGATGGAAAATGGAAAATATGCTCGGGCCAGGTGGCACTGCGAAAGGGAATCCGCTTTACGAAGTCATGGGAGTCGCGCGGGCATGGCGGTACTCAAAGGAGAGGATGCAGAAGTTGATTGACGCGGGGCTAGTGATTCAGACCAAACCCGGCACTGTCCCAATGGAGAAAAAGTATCTCGATGAATCCAAGGGTGTGCAGGTCGGCACTTGGTGGGATGACATCAGCATGCTGCGCGGTTGGTCTCACGAGAAGATCGGATACAACACTCAGAAACCGGAAGCGCTTCTTGAGCGTATCATCAAGGCGAGCAGTAACGAAGGCGATCTTATAGCCGATTTTTTCTGCGGCAGCGGCACGACGGGTGCAGCGGCGGAGCGATTGGGGCGACGTTGGATTATGGCAGACCTTGGCCGATTCTCGATACACACCAGCCGCAAGCGGCTAATTGAATTGCAGCGCACGCTGCACGACGAGGACAAGCCGTATCGCGCTTTCGATGTTTATAATCTCGGCCGATACGAGCGCCAATGGTGGCAGAAGGAACGGCTCAAAGGCGCGGACGAGGAGCATCGCAAAGTAGTGCTAGGCTTTTACAAGGCGGAAGTGTTGCCGAACGCGGGCGCGTATCTCCACGGTCGCAAAGGTCGGGCGTTGGTGTTCGTAGACGGCATTGACAGTATCCTGACGCGCGACGAGGTGCGCGATGTAGCAAAAGCAGCGCGCGAAGCGGGCGCGAAGGAAGTGCATTGCCTAGCGTGGGAATTTGAAATGGATTTGCGACTCGTCTGTCACGAGTTGGAGGCGAGCGAGGGTGTGCAAATCAAACTCATTCCCATCCCGCGCGAAATTATGGAGAAGAACCGTACCAGCCCTCCGCCGTTTCTGGAAGTGGCGGTGCTGGAAGCCGAGCCGATTTATCGGAAAGTCAAAGGCGCGACGCACATTGACATCAAGCTGACAAAATTTCTCCCATCGCTCGCCGAAGTGCCGAGCAAGGAATTGGAAGCGTTGAAAGAGCGCGCGGTGAAAAGCGGATTCGACTTCATAGATTTTTGGGCCGTGGATTTCAACTGGCACGACGGCAAACCGTTTGAGCACCACTGGCAGGATTATCGCACACGTAAGGATCGTTCGTTGAAAACCGTGAGCGATGCCGACTTCGACAAATATCCCAAGCCCGGCATATACACGGCGTGCGTGAAGGTGGTGGATGTATTCGGCTGCGACACGAGTATCACGGCGGAGGTGAAAGTGTGAGTGAGCCGGTCGTCAATCTTGCGGCCATTGAACCGTTGTTTGCTCCGCACGAAGAGCCGAATCAGCATCGTGGGCGGGCGCAGGGCGATCAACCAGCGCAGACTAAGAAAGGCCGTCGCCCGTCCAAAATTGCAATCGCGCAATCGTTGCGGTCGCATGTGAAAGCGTGGCGGGAGACGGATTATCCAGGCGCATCCGACACCACGAGAGAGTTGCTGCATCATTGGTTCGGGCGAGATCATTTGATTGAAGCGGGCGGCCAGCAGATTCCTTTTCGTTACTACTTCTGCCAGCGCGAGGCGATGGAAACGCTAATTTACCTCTATGAAGTACGCGGCATTCGTTCGCTGACTCCGCTCATGTCCGAGTTCGCCGGGCCAAGCGCGGAGACGGCGGCGCTGGGCGTGAATCCAGATGACGACCGTTGGGCAAGGTACGCATTCAAGTTGGCGACGGGCGCGGGCAAAACCAAAGTGATGAGCTTGGCGATTGTGTGGAGTTATTTTCACGCGATTCGCGAGAGCAACTCTCCGATGGCAAAACATTTTGTCGTCGTCGCGCCGAATCTCACGGTTTTTGAGCGGTTGAAAACAGATTTCAAACCGGCGGAAGGTGGCGCGGACATTTTTGACAAAGACCCACTGATTCCCGTGGCGTGGCGCGGTGATTGGAATTTGTCAGTCGTGCTGCAGGATGAAGCGAGCGGCGCGGCGACGGGAGGAACGCTTTACCTGACGAACATTCATCGGCTTTACGACAACGAACGCCGGAAGAAAGAGGCAGAAACATACGATTGGGTTGGTCCGGCGGTGTCGCGCGCCAAGGCGCTGGACACGGGCGCGGAGTTGCGGAAGCGCATCACCGGACACGAGCGCGTAATGGTGCTGAATGACGAGGCGCATCATTTGTGGGATGCGGATTCAGCGGCAAACGAAGCAATTGCATTTTTGCATGACACGATTGCAGCGCGGGTGGGCAACGGACTTGTGGCGCAACTCGATTTCTCAGCCACACCGAAAGACAATCGCGGACAAATCTTCCAACACGTCATTTGCGACACACCGCTCGGTGAAGCGGTGGACGGCGGCATCGTAAAGACGCCAATCATCGGGAGGGGCAAAGGCTGGGTGGAACGCACGAGCACCGATGCGTCGGAGAAATTCGAGGAGCAGTTGCGCGTCGGCTATGCACGCTGGCTGAAATCGAAAGAGGAGTGGGAAAAAAGCGGAAAGAAGCCGTTGCTCTTTGTGATGACGGAGGATACCAGCGATGCCAACCAGATCGCGCACCGGCTAAACACCGATCTGGCGTTCAAGGAGTTGAATGGCAAAACCACGAACCTACACACGAATCTTAAAGGCAAGGTGAAGTGGATTGGCGGTAGGAAAAACGGCTATCCGATTTTTGAGGAGAGCGAGAAGGAAATCAGTGACGATGATTTGAAGGCACTACGTGAACTGTCCCGGCAGATTGATTCCGACCAAAATCCTTATTCGTGCATCGTGTCGGTGTTGATGTTGCGCGAAGGCTGGGACGTGCGCAACGTAACGACCATTGTTCCGCTGCGGCCTTACACATCAAAGGCGAATATCCTGCCGGAGCAAACGCTTGGTCGCGGTCTGCGGCGCATGACCCCACCTGGCGAGGCGGCGGAACTGGTAACGGTGGTCGAGCATCCGGCATTCGTCAGCCTTTATGCACATGAGTTGGAGCAGGAGGGGTTGTTCGTCGAGGCGATTGACGTTGAGAACATCCCGAAAACAACCGTCACGATTTTTCCCGACAAGGAACACAAGGATTTAGGGGCGCTGGATATTGTTCTGCCGGAAGTAAGCGGTGGTTTCAGCCGCATGGCTTCGATTGATGGCTTGGGTATCGAGGACGTGCGCAAGCAGTTCGCGCGCTATCGTCCGTTGCCAGTGGGCGAAGTGCGAGCGGAGGAAATTCCTTACGAGGGGCGGCATCTCATTACAAACGAACTTGTGGAGTCCATGAAGATTCGATTGCCGCTGCTCGAAAGCGGAATGGGCGCTGTGTCGTTTTACCGTGATGAACTAGAACGAATTTGCGGATTGCGGGGTACGCACGCGGTGCTTGCGCCTTTGGTAGAAACTTTCGTCACGGAAATCTTGTTCGAGGAAAAGCTGACGCTCTTTGAGCAGCGATTGTTGAGTCGTATTGGCGACGCGGATGTGCGCGAGCATGTGCGCGCGACGTTTGTGCCGCTGATTTTGAAACGCACAACCGTCAAAGAAGAGCGCAAAGCGGCGGGTGCTGGCAAATCCGTTTCATTATGGAAGCCGTTCCAAGTCACACATTCGGCTCATCGCCCGGCCATTCCCGCCTCGCGGACGTTGTTCAATCTCGCTCCGTGCAACCGCGACTTGGAAGTGGCGATGTGCAAGTTTCTCGACCTCGCGCCAGACGTAGCGGCGTTTTGCAAGAATGCCGGGCCGCAGTCGTTGCGGGTGGATTATTTGAGCGGGAACGGACAACTTGCCTTTTACACGCCGGATTTTCTCGCGCGATTGACCGATGGCCACTATGCGCTCGTAGAAACAAAAGGCCGCGTGGACAAAGACGTGCCGCTGAAAGCGCGGGCAGCCGTGGCATGGTGCAAGGCTGCGTCAAAAGGGAAAACCAAATGGTCATATCTCTACGTCCCGCAGCAGACATTCGAGGCGTTCGGCGACAACCGGCTGGACGTACTCGCGCGGTCGTGTGAACCCGCTCTGCGAGACTTGATTGATGAAGCCGCAGAGCCGCAACTCACACTGGCATTTGGTGAAGTGCGCGAAGATGAGACCGAAGCGTTCATCAGCAAGGCGGACTTCGCGGCGTTGCCGCCCGCTCACCAGAAGATGGTGCAACAAGCAATTGGTCTGTTTCAATTTCTGGAAAAAAAGACGGGACAGTCCTTTGCGCCAGTATTCACACCGCTGCTCGGCCCGTTGGATGAAGTGTCGCGGGCAGTCATGCTGAAATTCCTTCAAGCGGACTTTCCAACCGAGCGCGAAGCACAGCAAAAGTTTTTCGATCCGGACGTGAGTCAGTTACCAAAGAAGGAAGCGGAGATGTGTCAAAGGCGCGGAAGAGATTTGCGGCGGACGTTAGTGGATCACAGCGGTTTGAGTCCAATTGGGTTGCTCCGGTGGTGTCTGCAATACGCGGGCGAATCAGGCGGACCAACGGTAGCCGTTTTCGGCGTTGTGAAACAAAAATTCGCCGCTGTGCCGTCGGAAATCTACAAGCTGGTGAGCACAATCAACACATTCCGCAACGATTACGTCGCGCATCAAAACAAGGAACTCACGGACCCGGCGCTTGCCCGGAAAGCCCTTGCGGAATGGGCGAGCGGATTGCGGCGTATCTGGTCATTGCACCACTGAGAATGCCGTACGTGTAACGCCGAGGCTCATGCAGGTCATTCGGGTCGTGCCAATCGGTCCTGATCGCTACGCAGATGAAGGATTTCATCGAAACGTTGAGCCTCCAACTGAGTGTCCGCATTGCGGCACTTCAGATACCCTGTCGGCGCTTGGTTATTACTCCCGGAATGTAACAAGCAGCAAACGCGGCGTTGTCCGCATTCGCGTGCGGCGGTTCTGCTGCGATGTTTGCCACCGAACGGTCAGCATCCTTCCTTCATTTGCTCAACCGTACCGATTGGTATTGAACGCCACAATTAGTGAGTTCTTCGGCGGAACAATCAACGCCAACGCGCTCTCGTGGCTTCCACTGCTGAAACAATACTGGACTCGGTTTACGAACTGGCTACCAAGGATTCATGGCATTGTAAGCTCCGTGGTGGAGCGTTCACCTCCACAACGCGACCCTGCTGGATGGTGGGATGCAATCGCAGAGACGTTCGACGGGCTTGAAAGAATCACCACAACGCTCGTGAGCCGGTTCGGTGTCACCCTGTTTGGTCGCTATCGCTGCCATTCCGCTTTTACTGCTGGGCCGATTGTCAGGTGACCCCTCCACACAACTTATTTGTTTTCGTGAAAGGCGACGATTGGAAAGCTTTCTGCGTAACTGAAAAATGTATCTGAACTATTCTCCAGCGCCAAACGAAGTTGTCGCACCGAGTCGCTTTTCGCAAACCGGGGGCGGTCGAGCCGCGATTTTGTTCAAATCGGGCGCGGAGCGCTTTCTTTATTTCGCATGAGCACCAGAGACACGGAATTACCGCCCAACGTTGCCGCCGCGTACGTGAGAATGTCCACGGAGCATCAGCAGTATTCGACCAGCAACCAGATGGATGTCATCCGCGAGTATGCCAAGCGCCGCGGAATGCAAATCATCAAGGAATACTCGGACGAGGGTAAAAGCGGGTTGAACATCCAGGGCCGCGAATCTCTGGCGCAGATGATTCAGGATGTTCAGGACGGGAAAATCAACTTCTCGTCCATCCTCGTCTATGATGTCAGTCGGTGGGGACGATTCCAGGACGCCGACGAGAGCGCCTATTATGAATACATCTGCCGGCGAGCTGGCGTCCCTGTTCACTATTGCGCCGAGCAATTTGAGAATGACGGCAGCCCGGTATCCACGATTGTCAAAGGCGTCAAACGAGCGATGGCCGGTGAATACAGCCGCGAACTTTCTTCGAAGGTTTTTCAGGGAGCGTGTCGTTTGATTCAGTTGGGGTACAAGCAGGGCGGCACTGCCGGATTTGGCCTGCGCCGAATGTTGATTGACCAGAACGGTCAGCACAAAGCCGTGCTGAAAATGGGAGAGCACAAATGTCTTCAAACGGATCGCGTGATTCTGGTTCCCGGTCCAGATGAGGAGGTCAAAGTGGTGCAATGGATTTATCACGCATTCGTCAATGATGGAAAAAGCGAAACCGAAATAGCCAAAGCGTTGAATGCTCAGGGCGTGCTCACTGATTTTGCTCGCGCATGGAATCGAAGCACTGTCCATCAGGTGCTCACCAATGAGAAATACATTGGGAACAATGTTTATCATCGCACCTCGTTCAAACTGAAACTCAAGCATGTTGCTAACCCAGAGGAAAAATGGATTAGAGCAGACGGAATTTTTGAAGGCATTGTCGAGCCAAGCCTTTTTCATACAGCACGGGGAATAATTCTGGCTCGCAGCCGGAAGCTCACCGACGATGAGATGCTGGAAAGATTGCGTGGAGTGCTTAACAAGCATGGACGCATTTGCGGAATGCTGATCGACGAAGCTGATGATCTGCCTTCCAGCGCGGCTTTCAGTCACCGTTTCGGGAGCTTGGTCTCGGCTTACCGCCTAATCGGTTACGATCCGGGCATTGATTACAGTTTCATTGAAATCAATCGTAAGCTCCGCAAAGAACGCCCACAAATCGTTGGGTCGGTGATTCGGCGAATTGAGGACCTCGGTGCTGCGGCCAAATGGGATGAGGAGGCACAGTTGCTCCACGTGAACAACGAATTGCGGGTCTCCATTGTGCTCTGCCGCCATTGTACTACTGGTGCGGGCTCGTCACGGTGGGTCATAAGGCTGGATGAGGGATTGAAGCCGGACATTACAATCGCCGTTCGCATGGACGCCGCGAATGAAGTCGCCCGCGACTATTATCTGCTGCCAGCCATTGACATGACATGGGAAAACCTGCGTGTCGCCGAGGAGAACGGAGTTTACTTGGACGCTTATCGCTTTGAGACGCTGGACTATTTCCTAGGAATGGCAGAGCGCACCAAATTTCAGGAGGCCGCGTGAAGGACGAAGTCAAAATGATCCCGATTGAACGGATTCGCATTCTGAACCCGAGGCATCGCGACCGTAAGAAGTTTGAAGTGATTGTTCAGAGCATCAAGAACCTCGGCCTCAAGAAGCCAATCCAGGTTAGTCTTCGATCGGAGCAAGAGGCGGACGAGCCGGGGTACGATCTGGTTTGTGGCCAGGGCCGCGTTGAAGCGTTCATCACTCTTGGGCACAAAGAGATTCCGGCGGTGATCGTGGAAATTTCCAAACAGGAACGCCTGCTGCGCAGCCTGATTGAAAACATGGCGCGCCGTTATCCTGCTCCCCTGGCGTTGATGCAGGAGATTGAGCGACTCAAGACACAGGGCTACAGCAATGCAGAAATTGGGAAGAAGTTGGACATTGATAACGCGATAGTCGCGGGTTTGATCACCCTGAAAAACGCGGGAGAAGAACGCCTACTGGACGCGGCAACCAGTGGGAGGATTCCTTTAGGAGTCGCAATGGACATCTCCAAGGCGAACAGCGTGGAGACACAACGTGAACTGCTCAAAGCCTATGAGAGCAAGCAGCTCAACTTGCTGTCGATTCGGACGGTGAAGCGCCTCATTGACCAGCGACGCTTTGCTGGCAAGCGACGGGATACCAACAATCGGGCCGGCAGGAAAAGACTAACCAGCGCCGAAAGTCTGGTGAATGCGTACCGGCGTGAGAGCCAGAAGCAAAAGTTGATGATCCGTAAGGCCAAGGTTTGCGATGCCAAACTGGTCTTCATTGTCACCGCCTTCAGCAAACTCATCGCGGACGAGAATTTTGTGAACTTGCTGAGGGCTGAATCCCTTTCCTCAATGCCGAAATATCTGTGGGCCAAACTCGGCACCAAACATAAGGAGGTCGTGTGACTGATGTGAAAATTGGATTTGAGATGCGCAAGATTCTGCTGCCGCTCGCCGCGATTCTTCCCGTCCGGCAGATGAAAAACCCACAGAAGAACATCCGCCGATACAAGACCATCCGCGCGTCAATCAAAGAGGTCGGACTGGTTGAACCACTCGTTGTGCATCCGCAGAAGGATGGTCCCGGAACATATTTGTTGCTGGACGGTCACCTGAGATTCTTCGCGCTCAAGGAACTTGGCGAGACTGAGGCTGACTGCATCATCGCCAACGACGACGAAAGCTTCACTTACAATGCTCGCGTCAGCCGACTGGCTCCGATCCAAGAACACAAAATGATCGTGAAGGCGGTTCGGAACGGCGTGGAGCCGGAGCGGATTGCTGCGGCCCTGAACATTCCGGTGAGAAACGTGCGCGCCTCAATGAAACTGCTGGACGGGATTCATGAAGAGGCTGCTGATTTGTTGAAGGACAAGGCGATCAGCCCGAAAGCACTTCGCCTCCTTAAGCAGGTATCTTGTGTGCGGCAGATCGACATAGCCGAAATCATGGTCAGCGCCCACAATTTCACCGCTGGTTATGCAGAGGCGCTGGTTTTGGGAACACCGAAAGATCAGTTGGCTCAACCCGAGAAACCGAAAGTGAAAACAGGACTGTCCGCCGAAGAAATTGGCAGGATGGAGCAGGAGATGGAATCGCTTGAGCGCGACCTGAAAGCTGTCGAGGAATCGTACGGTGAAAACATGCTGAACCTGACTTGTGCTCGCGGATACATCAAAAAGCTTCTGGAAAATGCCAAAGTCGTTCGGTTCTTGAATACGAATTATGCGGAAATTCTTTCTGAGTTCGAGACGATTGCGACTGCTGAGACTGTGTGAGCACTGACACGCTTCAACGGGGCCGCGCTGCGTGGCCGTACCGCTACATGACGGGCAGCTTCAACGGGGCCGCGCTCACGTGAGCGCGGAGAGGGTTTGCGAAGAATAGCCGGTGTTACTGAAGATACATCTACTTCAACGGGGCCGCGCTCACGTGAGCGCGGAGAGGACGACGTGGCCGACATTGCCGCGCAGTTGACCACCAAACTTCAACGGGGCCGCGCTCACGTGAGC